>NZ_CP028271.1:939919-1253226 GCF_009914055.1 Mixta intestinalis | reverse complement strand
ACCAGCTCGCCGTCTACCCACAGCTGAGGGAAGGTCGGCCAGTTAGCATATTTCGGCAGCTCTGCGCGAATATCAGGATTTTGCAGGATATCCACATAGGCGAAGCGTTCGCCACAGGCAGAGAGAGCCTGAACCGTCTGAGCAGAAAAACCACAGCTTGGCAGCTTTGGCGAACCTTTCATGTACAGCAGGATCGGGTTTTCTGCGATCTGGCGCTGAATTTTTTCAACAGTACTCATAATTGCCTTCCTTAAATAGCTTGCTTCGTGTCAGATGATTGTAGCGACTGTAACGGGTCACTGAAAACGACATTTTCTGTAAGGTTAATACTGGCAGGGAAACCAATAAAAATTGCACAGAAAATCGACGCTGCTGTCACTTCGCTAAAATGGAAACTAATTAATAACTGGTAATAATTTCGTTGGGATAAGCGCCTGTTTCCGCTTATTTTTACATCTTAATGCAATTAAAGTTTAATCTACTGCAAAAGCTTTACCTTTTCAGAAAAAGTTAGATTAGAATTGGCCTTCAGGGGTCTGTCGTTACGACAGAAATATGTTTAACTTTGCGCGCTTATCGCGCCTTTATTGTAGCTACGCCATGCGTTTACTGATTGCGCTTTTTATGCTGGCCTTTGCTCAACTGTTTTTTAACGTTGCGCAGGCTTCTCCACAGGCACCGGTTAAGGCCAGCCAGCATAAAATTGATAAAAAGAGCGCCCGTGAAGATGAACGGCGCAAACGTCGCCCGGTAAAAACCACCAGCAAAAAATCCCGCCTGACGACGGCTGAAAAAAGCAAGCTGAATAAGAAAAGCAAGCCGGTGAAAAACGGCAGTGCCAGGCTGACAAAGGTAGGTCACCACGCGGCTACTGTCACCGCTGCCAAAAGCGGCAGCGCAAAAATGAGCAGTATCAAAACGGCTAAGTTGCGCTATGGACATCACCGTGGTGAACTGCATCATGATGAAGTTGAATTCACTGACGCGACCCACGGGCCGCTGGTATTGACCAGAGCGCACCGTGAGCGTTATCAACGGGCGCGTGAAACGGCAATGAATAAGCTGATGAATCAGCTGGGTAAACCTTACCTCTGGGGCGGTTCCTCGCCGCATACCGGCTTCGACTGTAGCGGTCTGGTCTGGTATGCCTATAAAGACGTGTTGAAATTTAAGATTCCCCGCACCGCCAATGAGATGTATCACCTGCGCGATGCTGCTCCGGTAAGCCGTGGGGCGCTGGAAAAAGGCGACCTGGTCTTTTTCCGCATTACTAACCGCGGCGCTGCCGATCACGTTGGTGTTTATCTCGGTAACGGGCGCTTTATTCAGTCACCGCGTACCGGTAAAGATATTCAGATTAGCCAGCTGAGCGATGATTACTGGCAGCGGCATTATGTTGGCGCACGCCGGGTGATGACGCCCAGAACCGTTCGCTAAGCAGTTGCGCAATAAAAAAAGCCTGTCTGATGACAGGCTTTTTTTATTACTGAGGCTTTTCCCTAATGCGTTGCAGCAGTGAGGCTGAACGCAAGAATCAACGACAGCGCTGCGGCGGCGGTACATAATGCCAGCTTCAAATCCGTGCTCAATCCGCCCTCCCTTATTAACCACAAAAAAAATGAGGGATTGATTTTCCCATACTCGTCGGTAAAAATCTCGTTTTCTTTGCGCCAGCTTGGTAGAATCCCCGCTTTGCGTTGCGCAACAGCGGTCAACTGCCGCTGTTAGTCCCTTTTTATAAAGACGTCCCGCCCGCCAGACGTACCTCAGCCAGCATAACGACAATCGCCAGGTACGCTGAATTACGCTATGGGGACGCAAACGTTTAACATCAGGCTTATCAACCTGTTATGATAGGCGCAGGAGTTATTTTTTAATGGCAACAATCAAAGATGTCGCGAAGCGTGCCGGCGTTTCTACCACGACGGTATCACACGTCATCAATAAGACCCGTTTTGTCGCGGAAGATACCCGTGAAGCAGTGTGGGCAGCAATCAAGGAACTACACTATTCACCAAGCGCGGTAGCGCGCAGCCTGAAAGTTAACCACACCAAGTCGATTGGCCTGCTGGCGACCTCCAGCGAAGCGCCCTATTTTGCTGAAATTATTGAGACCATAGAGACGCGCTGTTTCGCACAGGGCTATACCCTGATTTTGGGCAACGCCCATAACGATTTGCAAAAACAGCAGGCTTACCTGTCGATGATGGCGCAAAAGCGCGTGGATGGTTTGCTGGTTATGTGCTCTGAATACCCTGAAGCGCTGTTAAAAATGCTTGAGGAGAACCGCAACATTCCGATGGTAGTCATGGACTGGGGCGAATCACGCGGTGATTTTACCGATACCGTGCTGGATAACGCCTTTGAAGGCGGCTATATCGCCGGGCGCTATCTGATCGAGCGTGGCCATCGCGACATCGGCGTTATTCCCGGACAGATGGAGCGCAACACCGGCGGCGGACGACTGGCCGGGTTTATGAAGGCGATGAACGAAGCCAGCGTTACCGTACGCGATGAATGGATCGTACAGGGCGACTTCGAACCGGAATCGGGCTATCGCGCCATGCAGCAGATTCTGGCGCAAAAGCAGCGTCCCACCGCAGTATTCTGCGGCGGCGATATTATGGCGATGGGCGCCATTTGCGCAGCAGATGAGATGGGCCTGCGCGTACCGCAGGATATCTCGGTCATCGGCTACGATAACGTACGCAACGCCCGCTATTTCACGCCAGCGCTGACTACCGTGCATCAGCCAAAAGAGCAGCTGGGCGAGGCCGCCTTCGATATGCTGTTAGATCGTATCGTCAACAAACGCGAGGTATCGCACACCATTGAAGTGCATCCTACGCTGATCGAGCGTCGCTCGGTTATCGACGGTCCGTTCCGCGACTATCGCCGTTAATTGTTCCTGCTCAGGAGAGCACCTTCTCCTGAGCAACCTGCTCTTCCCGCAACCACTCCCGATTTAACGTCTCGGTATCCCCTAAATAATCCAGCAGCCAGCGCAGCGCGGGCGAGCCGCTTTGTTCTGCCCAGCTGACGCAGCAGTGGCTGTCTGGAAAAGGATCGGGCAGCGAGATCTCTTTTAGCAGGCCTGATGCCAACGGCGGCGCGGCAAAATGACCGGGCACCATACCGACACACAGCCCGGCGCGCAGACAATCAAAGGCGCTTTCCCAGTCGGGCACCACCAGCCGCCGCTGATTATCCAGCGTCCAGGTGGTACGGCGCGGTAAGGCACGCGAGGTATCTTCCAGTACCAGCGAAGGCCAGGGGCGAATATCATCCTCCTCCAGGCAACCTGATTTTTCCGCCAGCGGATGCCCGGCGCTGACCACACAGCGCCAGTTCAGCGCGCCCATATCCCGAAAGGCAAAGCGTCCGCCAACCGGAACGGCCTGGGTAGCGCCAATCGCCACATCCACGCGTCCATCCGCCAGCGCATCCCAGACGCCGTTAAAGACTTCCGTCGTAATAAGGAGTTCCATATCAGGAAAGTGTCGGTAAAAATCAAGCACCAGCTGGCGCGTACGCTGCGGCTTAACGATCCGATCGACAGCGATACTGAGCTGCCCGCGCCAGCCGTTAGCCACCTGCTGGCACTGCCGACGCGTGGCGAGCATTTTTTTGATAACAGATCGCCCTTCGCGAATAAAAAGCTCGCCCGCTTCCGTTAGCACCACATCGCGATGGCGTCGTTCAAACAGCGGTACTGCCAGCCATGACTCCAGCTGCCGTACCGTATAGCTGATAGCGGAAGGAACCCGATGTAATTCGCTGGCGGCGGCTGAAAAACTGCCGGTACGTGCTACGGCATCGATAACTTCAAGCGCATGTTCTGACCACATATTTTGCCTGCAAAAAATTTGACAGCATCCGGCAAATTTTAACGTTTCACATTAAAGAAAACATCCTTTAACCTCGCGCCGTCTGTTTACCTGCTAATGATGAGAAAAAAATGTCTGGTTCAAAAGGATTTATGCTCTACCTGGCGCTGCTCAGCACGCTTGGCTTCCTCGCCACTGATATGTATCTGCCCGCCTTCACCGCCATGCAGGACAGCTTTCATACTTCAGCGGGCATCATCAGCGCCAGCCTGACGGTATTCCTTGGCGGTTTCGCCTGCGCTCAGCTGGTGTGGGGACCGCTTTCCGATCGCTTCGGACGCAAGCCGGTTCTGCTGTTTGGTCTGGCGCTGTTCGCGCTGGGCTGTGCCGGTATGCTGTGGGCCAGCGAGACCTGGCAGATGCTGACCCTGCGTTTTATCCAGGCGGTAGGCGTCTGCTCCGCGACGGTAAGCTGGCAGGCGCTGGTGGTTGACCGCTATCGCGGCGCACAGGCCAACCGCGTGTTTGCAACGATTATGCCGCTGGTGGCACTGTCACCGGCGCTGGCCCCGCTGTTAGGCGCGTGGATACTGAATCATTTCTCCTGGCGTATCATTTTCCTGGTGCTGCTGCTGATTACTCTGCCGCTGCTGTTCGCTACCGCGACGCTCAAAAAAACCGTCACCCCACACGCCGAGCGGCCACGTGTCGGCTTTTTCCGTCTGCTGGCCTCACGTATCTTTAGCGGTAACGTGCTGATTTATGCCGCCTGTTCCTCTAGCTTTTTCGCCTGGCTAACCGGCTCGCCGTTTATTCTGCACGATCTCGGTTTAAGTCCGGCCGACATCGGTTTGAGCTATATTCCGCAAACTATCGCTTTTCTGATTGGCGGCTTTGGCTGCCGTGCAGCCCTGCAACGGCGCAGCGGCAAAACGTTGCTTCCTTTCCTGCTGGGCTTCTTTGCGAGCAGCGTGATTATTCTGTTTATGGTGGCGCTGAGCGGGCACGCTACGCTGTGGGGGCTGCTGGCACCATTTTGTGGAATGGCACTGGCTAATGGCGCTATCTATCCTGTCGTAGTGGCAAACGCACTGCTTCCTTTTCCGCACGACACGGGTAAAGCCGCCGCGCTGCAAAACTGTCTGCAACTGGGGCTCTGTTTTTTCGCCAGTCTGGCGGTTTCCAGCTGGCTTAGCCAGCCGCTGCTGACCACCTGCTCGGTAATGCTGTTTACCGTCTTTCTGGTTGTGCTGGGCTATATTCTGCAATTTACCCGACGTGATATTTCAGCAACAGCGGCTGATAACCAGGAAAGCATTTGAATGAATAAGTTTCTATCTGTGCCTATTAATTAGCACACTAACTGTTAGTCATTGTATATTCCCTGGGGTGAGCATATACTCGCTCCCAGGCTTTGACTTATAATAACTATTGCGTTTTTTTTCCAGGCAACGAATCTTTTATCGCCGTTTGTCGCGCTGGCTATTCGGTCAGTTTCAATCCTCTGTATAACGTCGGATATCTGACATACGTTTTTCCGTGAGATTTCTCACAACCCTGCAGAAATTGACTATTCTATTTCTCAGGTTCGTATCACACAGGTGATGGAGAAGCTATGAGTTCATCGTGCATAGAAGAAGTGAACCTGGAGGAAAACCATTGGTATCGTATCGCCCATGAAATGTTGGAAATGGCCGATATCGAGATCAACGGCAAGCGCCCCTGGGATATTCAGGTAAAGAACCCTGATTTTTTTAAACGTGTTTTACAGGAAGGCTCCCTCGGCTTGGGCGAGAGCTACATGGATGGCTGGTGGGAATGCGAACGGCTCGATATGTTTTTCCATCGCGTGCTGAAAAATAAACTGGATCAGCAGCTTCCTCATCATATCAAAGATACTTTGCGTATCGCTGCGGCGCGTTTGACCAATTTACAGTCTAAAAAACGTGCGTGGATGGTTGGCAAAGAGCACTACGATCTGGGCAACGATCTTTTTTCGCTTATGCTTGATCCCTTTATGCAGTATTCCTGCGGCTACTGGAAAGAAGCCAAAACGCTGGAAGAGGCGCAACAGGCTAAGCTAAAAATGATTTGCGAAAAGCTTCAGCTCAAACCGGGCATGAAGTTGCTGGATATCGGCTGCGGCTGGGGTGGCCTGGCCGAATTCGCCGCACGCAATTATGGTGTTTCCGTCCATGGCGTTACCATCTCCGCAGAACAGCAGAAGCTGGCGCAACAGCGTTGTGCCGGGCTTGATGTCACCATTCTGTTACAGGATTACCGCGATTTAAACGATCAGTATGACCGCATCGTTTCTGTCGGGATGTTTGAACACGTCGGCCCTAAAAATTACGCCACTTATTTTGAGGTTGCCGACCGTAATCTTAAGCCTGATGGGCTGTTCCTGCTGCATACTATTGGCGCAATCAAAACCGATATGAATGTCGATCCCTGGATCGATAAATATATCTTCCCTAACGGCTGCCTGCCTTCAGTACGCCATATCGCCCAGGCCAGTGAATCCCACTTCATTATGGAAGACTGGCATAACTTCGGCGCTGATTATGACACCACATTGATGGCATGGTATGAGCGCTTTTTACAGGCGTGGTCGCAGCTGGAAGAAAAATATGGTGAACGCTTTAAACGGATGTTTACTTACTACCTGAACGCCTGTGCCGGAGCATTCCGCGCACGTGACATTCAGCTCTGGCAGGTGGTATTCAGTCGCGGTGTGGAAGGCGGCCTGCGCGTACCGCATTAATCGCTGCGTTTAGCGTCAGCATAAAAACAGGCAACCCGGTTGCCTGTTTTTTTATGGCTTTTACTGTTCGCTCTCTGCGGCGGCGCTCGCTGCCAGCGTGGCTTCTCGCTGCGCCAGCACGCGCTCTACCGTATCAACAACCGCCTGCGTATGCGGGTCGATCTCAATATTAATCCGCTGTCCCAGCTTTTTCGTTCCCAGCGTGGTACGCGCCAGGGTTTCCGGGATCAGGTGCACGCAGAATTTAGTTTTGGTGACATCGCCAACGGTCAGGCTGATACCATCAATACCGATAAAACCTTTGTGCAGGATATATTTCATCAGCGCGCTGTCCTGCGGTTTAAACCAGATTTCACGGTTATTTTCCGCATTAATGATTTTGCAGACTTCTGCCGTGGTCATAATATGACCAGACATCAGATGTCCGCCAATTTCATCGCTGAATTTTGCGGCGCGCTCGATATTTACCACATCCCCGGTCTGCAATTCGCCCAGGTTGGTAATACGTAGCGTCTCTTTCATCAGATCGAAACTGACCCGATCGCCATCGATGTCGGTAACGGTCAGGCAGCAGCCGTTATGCGCTACCGATGCGCCCGTTTCCAGCCCGGGCAGGAGCTCCGGTGGCATTTTAATCGTATGGGTGCGAAAGTTGGTTTTTTCTTCAATGGCCACCACTTCTGCGGTGCCCTGTACAATTCCGGTAAACATAGCTTAACCTCAGTCTGTTTTTACTGATATTACCATACTCTCCGCCACTGACGAGGCGGGTAAAAGCGTGAACAGCGTGCGCTGGGGTAAATAAAATGCGGTTTCCTTACTAACGGGTTACCGCTATGATCCTTTCTCATCCGCTCATGGATTCTTCTATTCTTTACGATCTTGCCCGTCGGGCGGATGTTTCTTTCTTATAAACATAAAAAGGTGTTTACGTGCAGAAGTACCTGACAGAAGCGCGTCAATTATTAGCGCTGGCCATTCCCGTTATCCTGGCGCAGGTGGCGCAAACGGCCATGGGCTTTGTTGATACCATCATGGCCGGCGCCGTTAGCGCCACGGATATGGCCGCCGTCGCAGTGGGCACATCCATCTGGCTACCCGCCATTCTTTTCGGGCATGGTCTGATCCTTGCTCTGACGCCGGTTGTTGCCCAGCTTAACGGCTCCGGGCGGCGCGATCGCATCGCGCATCAGGTGCGCCAGGCCTACTGGCTTGCCGGGCTGGTCGCGGTACTGATTATGGTCGTGCTGTGGAACGCCGGTTATATGATTCGCGCCATGCATAATATCGATCCGGCGTTAACCGATAAGGCCGTTGGCTACCTGCGCGCGCTGCTGTGGGGCGCGCCCGGTTATCTCTTTTTCCAAGTCGCCCGCAATCAGTGCGAAGGGCTGTCAAAAACCAAGCCCGGTATGGTAATGGGCTTTATCGGCCTGCTGGTAAATATTCCGGTTAACTATATTTTCATTTATGGTCACTTTGGCGCGCCCGCGCTGGGCGGCGTCGGCTGCGGCGTCGCGACGGCATCAGTTTACTGGGTGATTTTTATCGTGATGCGTCTGTGGATCAAGCGGGCCCGTTCGATGCGCGATATCGCCCTGCCCGGCTATTTTAGCGCGCCCGACTGGGCGGTGCTGAAACGACTGGCGCTGCTGGGACTGCCGGTTGCGCTGGCGCTGTTTTTTGAGGTTACGCTGTTTGCCGTGGTTGCCCTGCTGGTGTCGCCGCTGGGCATTATTGACGTGGCCGGACATCAGATCGCGCTCAATTTCAGCTCCCTGATGTTCGTTCTGCCGCTGTCGCTTGGCGTCGCGACAACCATCAGGGTCGGTTTCCGTCTGGGCCAGGGATCCGTCGAGGCAGCGAAAATAGCTGCCTGGACCGGTCAGGCCGTAGGCATCATGATGGTAACCTGTACTGCGCTGTTTACCGTCACCTTCCGCGAGCAGATTGCCCTGCTGTATAACGATAATCCGCAGGTAGTGGCGCTGGCGGCCCAGCTGATGCTACTGGCGGCAATCTACCAGTTTTCTGACTCCATCCAGGTTATCGGCAGCGGCATTCTGCGCGGCTATAAGGATACCCGTTCAATCTTCTTCATCACGCTGGTTGCCTACTGGGTCATTGGCCTGCCGAGCGGCTATCTGCTGGCGTTGACCGATTGGCTGGTACCGGCGATGGGCCCGGCGGGGTTCTGGTGCGGCTTTATTCTGGGGCTGACTTCCGCTGCGATAATGATGATCTGGCGCATTCGCCGGTTGCAGAAATTACCGCCTGAAATGATCCTCAAACACGCTGCACGCTAAGGTAAAGGCCCGCCGTGCTTAAAAAAACGGCGGGTCGTGCAGTTGTTGGGCAGTCGCGCAGAAAATTACATGTTTCTACTTGCCAGCGCTAATCTGTGCCGTTAATATTCGTCCCCGTCGTCACCCAAGACGACAGATGCGTTCTTAGCTCAGTTGGTTAGAGCACCACCTTGACATGGTGGGGGTCGATGGTTCGAGTCCATTAGAACGCACCAAATTGCGTCCGTGGCTCAGTTGGTTAGAGCACCACCTTGACATGGTGGGGGTCGGTGGTTCGAGTCCACTCGGACGCACCAGATTTATTACAAATCTGGCTTTCCCATATATTCCTGCCGTTAAATTTGCCTTTTCCCCTTTGGTTTTGATTTTCACTGTTACGTAAACGTTGCATCCCTGCTTTGGGCCGACTGCGGCTGGTACGTCTGGAAACATTTATTGTCCTGCCAGCCTCATCCACTTATCGACGGGATCTTTTACAGTGGCTGCCTGTGGCCCGTTACCGCGCCGCTACGACAAAAGGATTTTTATGGGCGTACCACAAACTAAAGCTGAACTGCTGGCGGCAATAGAGAAAAACGTCAGCAAACTGATCGGTTATCTGGATGCCATCCCTCCGACGCTGGCGATGGAAAAGAGCATGGAAGGTCATGCGCAAGGCACGGTAATGAGCGTCAGCAATCTGGTCTCTTATCTGCTGGGATGGAATGCGCTGGTGGTTAAATGGATTACGCGTGATGCGCAGGGGCTACCGGTTGATTATCCCGAAACCGGTTATAAATGGAACCAGCTCGGCCTGTTGGCCGGAAAGTTTTATGCTGACTACCGCATGTTAACTTATCCAGAGTTAATCGCTCAGCTGCGTCTGGCTAACAATGAAATCGTCACGCTTATCGATCGGCGTACTGATGAGGAACTGTATGGGAAATGCTGGTATGGTAAATGGAGTATGGGAAGAATGATTTCTTTTAATACTTCATCACCCTATGCCAATGCATGTGCCAGATTAAGAAAATGGGCCAAAGAAAATAACGTTAAGTTAAAGTAATTCCCCTTATCTGTACCAGGACCTTTCTTACTGCACGCAGCACCAGCAGCTCGCTGCACATTTTTTGCACGTCGTTTATTATTGCCCGCCTCATGATTTTCGGCACCCTTTCCAAAAAAGGCATTTATTTTTCCAGCCGGTAATTCTTAACGCCCGAAAAAAGCCCCAGCGTTAGTAACACATCGCGCTTTGCAACATATTATTTTTTGCTGGCGTAAAAATCAGCATCTGCTGCTAATAAGAAAGAGGTACAGCCTTGAGAGCGGCTAAAGATGCTCCCCGAAGCAAAATTACGTTGCCGCAACGTCACTTTCCTTGATCTCGCCCCTGCTGATAAAGCGCTTTTCGATTGGTTTTCGAATACTTAGCGTCTATACTAGGCCGGTGTTCCACTTGAATGGTTTCAGCTCATTGACGTGCCCTTACCTACATCTACAACAGGTTGCGCAACTCGCCTTTATGGCGCATGGAACATCATCGCACAACTTCCTCTGCACGCTTCATATCTGTCACCTATTCTTAATTTGTATTGTAGTCCGCTCACAGAGCATGAATATTTCTTCGATGCGCCAGGCATCGACCTCAAACCTCTATCATCCATCACAACTTACAGATAACTTGTCATGAAAAAGACCAAGATCGTTTGTACCATCGGACCGAAAACTGAATCTGAAGAGATGCTGACCAACCTGCTGGAAGCAGGCATGAACGTTATGCGTCTTAACTTTTCTCATGGTGATTACGAAGAACATGGTCGTCGTATCGCCAACATCCGCGCGGTTATGGAGAAAACCGGACGTCAGGCTGCGATCCTGCTGGATACCAAGGGTCCTGAAATCCGCACCATGAAGCTGGAAGGCGGTAATGATGTATCGCTGAAAGCGGGCCAGACCTTTACCTTTACCACCGATCAGTCCGTGATTGGCAATAATGAACGTGTCGCGGTGACCTACGCTGGCTTTGCGGCCGACCTGAAAATCGGCAACACCGTGCTGGTTGATGATGGTCTGATCGGTATGGAAGTGACCGAAGTCACTGAACATACTGTTGTTTGTAAAGTGCTGAACAACGGCGATCTGGGCGAAAACAAAGGCGTTAACCTGCCGGGCGTTTCCATTCAGCTGCCTGCGCTGGCAGAAAAAGATAAGCATGACCTGGTCTTCGGTTGCGAACAAGGTGTGGATTTCGTTGCTGCCTCCTTTATTCGCAAACGTTCTGACGTGCTGGAAATCCGTGAGCATCTGAAAAAACACGGCGGCGAGCATATTCAGATCATCTCCAAAATCGAAAACCAGGAAGGCCTCAACAACTTTGATGAAATCCTCGACGCTTCCGATGGCATTATGGTGGCGCGCGGCGATCTCGGCGTAGAAATTCCGGTAGAAGAAGTGATTTTCGCGCAGAAGATGATGATCAAAAAATGTAATAAAGCACGTAAAGTCGTGATTACCGCGACCCAAATGCTGGATTCCATGATCAAAAACCCGCGCCCTACCCGTGCAGAAGCGGGTGACGTTGCCAACGCCATCCTGGACGGCACCGATGCGGTAATGCTGTCTGGCGAAAGCGCCAAAGGCAAATACCCGCTGGAATCCGTCAGCATCATGGCCACCATCTGTGAACGTACCGATCGCGTAATGAAATCACGCATTGATACGCTGAACGACAGCCGTAAACTGCGCATCACCGAAGCCGTTTGCCGCGGTGCGGTAGAAACGGCGGAAAAACTGGAAGCGCCGGTTATCGTGGTAGCCACCGAAGGCGGCAAATCCGCTAAATCCGTACGTAAATACTTCCCGGATGCGACCATCCTGGCACTGACCACCAACCCGATCACGGCACGCCAGCTGCTGTTAAGCAAAGGTATTGAAGCTCGCGTCGTTAATGAAATCGCCTCTACCGACGATTTCTACCGTATTGGTAAAGAGCTGGCGCTGCAAAGCGGCTATGCTCAGAAAGGCGACGTGGTAGTGATGGTTTCCGGTGCGCTGGTACCAAGTGGTACTACCAATACCGCTTCCGTACATGTACTGTAAATAATTACAGCCTTATTAAAAAAGCGCCTGATGGGCGCTTTTTTTTATTCTGCGGTAATCGTTATTCCCAAAAATTCCAATTGATAATAACGATAAAATCTGCGTAGCAGTAAAGATAAAATCAATTAAATCTGCCTGTTTTCATTTGTTTTTTTATAGCCGCTGGCATAACAGATGTTTCTTTGAGCGAACGAGCAAAATTAAGCATGTTCTCATCAAAAAATTATTCTCATACCAAAAAACTTTGTGTAATACTTGTAACGCTACATGGAGATTAACTCAATCTAGAGGGTATAAATAATGAATCGTACTAAACTGGTACTGGGCGCGGTAATTCTGGGTTCAACTCTGCTGGCTGGTTGCTCCAGCAATGCTAAAATCGACCAGCTGTCAAGCGACGTTCAGACTCTGAACGCGAAAGTTGACCAGCTGAGCAACGACGTGAACGCAATGCGCTCTGACGTACAGGCTGCTAAAGATGACGCAGCTCGTGCTAACCAGCGTCTGGACAACCAGGCTCACTCTTACCGTAAGTAAGAGTTCTGGTGACAGAAATGGCGTCCACTGGACGCCATTTTTTTATTCCATTTTTGCCTCCCTGCCCGGTAACCGCCTCAAACCCCCGTTACGCCTTTTCTGCTGTATCCCTTGCCTTATCCTGTTTTTCCGCGTTTATCTCCTCTGCGTGGCGCTGAGCGCCGTTTTCCGCCGGTTGCGCTACGCTTGCGCCCGCAGCTTCGCCAAGACTGACCAGAATCGGCATTCCGGAACGGCGCTGTAGGGCCTCATCGATCAGCGCGCCATCACTTTCTTTATTATCCATAAAGCGTTTTAGCGCCTTAGTCAGCGGCAGCCGCATGGTTTGAGGATCGTCCTGTTCGCTACGCGACAGCGGCTGATGCACTTCGATATAGCGTTTACCGTCCGGCTCGACGGCATATTTCACCGGCTGATTAATGATCTGTACGCGCGTCCCTTCCGGCACGCTGTTAAACAGCGCGGCGATATCGTCCGGGCGCAGGCGAATACAGCCGGAGCTGACGCGCATGCCGATGCCAAAATCAGCATTAGTGCCGTGAATCAGGTAGTGCCCGCTGCCGTAGGCCAGGCGCAACGCAAACAGCCCCATCGGATTATCTGGCCCGGCAGGGACCACGCCAGGCAGCGTGATACCCTCTTTGGCGTAACGCTTGCGGATATTTGGCGTGGGCGTCCAGGTGGGATTAGGGATTTTTTGCGTAATGCGCGTTACCATTGAGGGCGTCATCGCACCAAGCTGACCAATGCCTACCGGATAGACAATCACCTTATTCTCACCCGGCGGATAGTAGTAAAGGCGCAGCTCCGCCAGGTTCACCACGATACCCTCGCGTTTGGTATCAGGCAGCAACATCTGCTGTGGAATAACCAGTTCGCTTCCCGCCTTTGGTAGCCAGGGATCGGTGCCGGGGTTCGCCTCTAACATATTCAGCAGGCCGATTTTATAACGGGCAGCAATCGTCTCCAGCGGCTGTTTATCATCGGGAACAACGGTGGTGATGTTCTCACCAATCAGGCGGCTGTTTTCAGCAGGAAGTGGATATTCGGTTGCGCTGACCAGCGCTGGCATCATCAGGGCTGCGCATATCAGCCCGCAGGCGAAAGGGAAAAGTGCTTTCATGGAGGCTTCTCTCATCGACAATAAAAAGCGCCCCGTTAAACGTAACGGGGCGTGAGAGAAGTTTAGCTTAGCAGAGCGTCTGTGCCCGGGCGCGGATGGTGCGGATCATCGCTTCCAGCCCCTGTGAACGGGACGGAGTAAGGTGCTGCGTTAAGGCCAGTTGTTCAAACCACGGGCGAACATCAAACTCGACGATTTGCTGCGGCGTCATCCCCTGATAAAGGCTAAACACCACCGCAATCAGGCCCTTAACGATGGCGGCATCGCTGTCGCCCTGTAGCTGAATCGTCCCGTCCGCCGCCTGATCCATTACAATCCAGACCTGGCTTTGACAGCCTGAAACGCTGTACTGCGGCTGGTGGAAGGAATCAGATAATTCTGGCAACCGTCCCCCCAGTTCAATCACATACAGATATTTTTCTTCCCAGTTAGCGCAGCGGTTAAAGTTGCGTACCAGCTTCTCTTTTTCTGGCAGTGTCGCCATTCATTCCTCCCTTGCCGACCGGACGGCGTTAGCCTCCCAGCAGACGATGTATACGTGTCAGCCCTGCGGCAAGCCGATCGGCCTCTTCTTCGCTATTATACATGGCGAAGGAGGCGCGGCACATTGCCGGAACGCCGTAGTGTTTCATCAACGGCATAGCGCAGTGGTGACCGGTACGAATCGCAATGCCATACTGGTCAAGGAAGCTGCCCACGTCATAGGCGTGATGCTGGCCGAGATTGAAGGCGATCACGCCCGCTCGCGCCTGCGGCCCGTAAATCTGCAAATCGGGCACCGACGCCAGCTTATCAAGCGCATAGCGCATCAGCGACTGTTCTCTGGCCTGGATATTCTCCAGGCCCAGCGATTCCACATAGGCCAGCGCTGCGCCAAGACCGATAATGCCCACGGTATTTGGCGTCCCCGCTTCCAGGCTCCACGGCGTTTTAGTGTAGGTGGTGCCTTCCGGCAGCACCACCGTCTCAATCATCGAGCCGCCGCCTTCCCACGGCGGCAGCGTTGAGAGCAGCGCCTGACGTCCGTAAAGGATGCCGATACCGGTAGGGCCGTAGATTTTATGACCAGAGAAAACGTAAAAATCGCAGCCGATATCCTGCACGTCAACGCGCTGATGCATCACCGCCTGCGCGCCATCCACCAACGTTACCAGCCCCGCCGCTTTCGCCTGCGCGACCAGCGCTTTTACCGGGTTAACGGTGCCCAGTACGTTGGAGACGTGGGTGACGGCAAACAGCCGGGTGCGATCGTCGATTAAGGAGGCCAGGCGCGCGCTGTCCAGTTCGCCTTGCGTCGTCAGCGGCAGCACGCGAATGGTTGCACCGGTACGCGCGGCTACCATCTGCCAGGGGACGATATTTGCGTGATGTTCCATCTCGGTGATGATGATGTTATCACCCTGGCGTAGCTGACTGCCGCCCCAGCTGTTCGCCACCAGGTTAATCCCCTCGGTAGTACCCTTAACGAAAACAATCTCCTCCGGCGAGGCGGCGTGAAGAAAACGCGCCACCTGGGCGCGTACGTTTTCCATATCGGTAGTGGCGGCGGCGCTCAGGGTATGAATGCCGCGATGTACCGCCGCATAGCCGTGCTGGCTGAAGTGGCTTTCTGCGTTAATCACCGCCAGCGGTTTTTGCGCGCTGGCCGCGCTGTCAAGATAGGCCAACGGCTGCCCGTTGACCTCGCGCGTCAGGATAGGGAAATCCGCTCTGACACGTGCGAGATCAAAACTCATTACATGCCTCCGGGAAAACGCTGTTCGATACGTGCCAGCACCGCCTGTTTCAGCGTTTCATCCTGAATCGCTTCGGTCAGCTCGGCGGCGAAGGCGTAAATAATCATCCGCTGTGCCGCCTCTTCGCTGATGCCGCGCGCACGCAGGTAGAACATCTGTTCTTCATCAACGCGCCCCACGGTCGCGCCGTGACTACATTTGACATCGTCGGCGTAAATTTCCAGCTGCGGTTTGGTATCCACTTCAGCCAGACGGCCCAGCAACAGATTGTTGTTGGTCATCTGCCCATCGGTTTTCAGCGCGTGCGGCGCGACTTTAATCATGCCGTTAAACACCGCACGCGCCCGATCGCGCACGATGGTTTTGTGCAGCTGACGGCTCTGGCAGTAGCCTTTGTTATGCTCCAGGAAAGTGCGGGTATCGCACACTTCTTTATCTACCGGCAGCACCAGGCTGTTGATTACCAGGTTGCTGTTCTCGCCGTTAAGCTGCGCGCTGGTGTTATGACGGCTCAGTCCCGCGCCCAGCAGGAAGCTGTGGCTGCTGACGTTAGCGTCACGCCCAACGATGATATCGTTATGGGCAAAGTGATAGCTGCCTGCGTTTTCAAACGACAGTTTGGTATGGGTCAGCTGCGCGTTATCGCCTGTCGACATAGTCAGTCGCGCACCGGTAAAGTGTGGGCGATCGTTCAGGCTGACGTAATGTTCGATAACCTGTGCCGCCGCGCCCGCATCAATATGCAGATGATGACGATAGTGCACGGTATTCAGCGCCTCTTCCGTTCTTCCGCTGCTGATATGCAGCAGATAGAGCGGCCGCGCCGCCGCCTGACCGCGCGGCAGATGCAGCGTAATCGCCTGTTCCGCCAGGCTTTCGGTCAGATGAAGGAAAACCTCAGGCTGTACCGGCGCTGCCAGATTACGGCGCTCCGCCGCACTGGCGATATGTACCTCAAACGGGGCGAAAACGGTATCGCTGAGGCTGGCGTTAAAACGCCCATCAACAAATACCAGACGTACCGCATCCAGCGGCAGCGCCAGCGTATTCAGCGCGTCTGCCGTCAGCGCCGTTTCAGCGGGCAGCACAAAGCGGTGGCTGAACAGCTCATCCAGCGGCGTATATTTCCAGTTCTCATGCTTGCGCGTCGGCAAACCCAGCCGCATCAGCTGCTGCCAGTGCTGCTGCGCCTGTAACGAGCGATTATCGCTGTGCGATTCAAACAGGTGATGCCACTGTTGCAGTGCGTTCTCACTCCTGGTCGGTAAGCCAGCCATAGCCTTGCTCCTCCAGCTGTTTCACCAGCGTAAAGTCGCCAGATTTCACGATTTTGCCCTGATAGAGCACGTGTACATAGTCCGGCTTGATGTAGTCGAGGATGCGCTGATAGTGGGTCACGATAATAAAGGCGCGTTTACCGTCACGCAGCGAGTTAACGCCGTTGGAAACGATTTTCAATGCGTCGATATCCAGACCGGAGTCAGTTTCATCGAGAATACAGAGATCCGGCTCCAGCGCCGCCATTTGCAGAATGTCGTTACGTTTTTTCTCACCGCCGGAGAAGCCAACGTTAACGGAACGCGTCAGCAAATCTTCCGGCATTTTCAGCAGTTCGATTTTCTCTTCGATGAAGTCCTGGAAATCGAAACGGTCCAGTTCGCCCTGACCGCGATATTTACGTACCGCGTTAACCGCGGTTTGCAGGAAAAACTGATTGCTGACGCCCGGAATTTCGACCGGATACTGAAACGCCATAAAGATGCCTTCACCGGCGCGCTCTTCCGGCGACAGCTCCAGAAGATCTTTACCTTTAAACTGCACGGTGCCGCCAACGATATCATACTCTTCGCGTCCGGCCAGCGTGGCGGAAAGCGTACTTTTACCGGAGCCGTTAGGACCCATAATGGCGTGCACTTCGCCCGGCTTAATTTCTAAATCCAGCCCACGCAGGATAGATTTATCTTCAATGTTTACCTGTAAACCTTTAATGCTTAACATGTTTTATCCTTCGCTTGCCCGCAGGCAACGATGCAGACAGCCCCGGCCTTAACCGACGCTATGTTCCAGACTGATGGCCAGCAGCTTCTGCGCCTCAACGGCGAACTCAAGCGGCAGCTCAGAGAAGACATCCTTACAGAAGCCATTGACGATCATTGAGATCGCATCTTCTTCACTGATGCCGCGTTGCAGACAGTAGAACAGCTGATCTTCACCAATGCGCGAGGTGGTCGCTTCATGCTCCAGCTGCGCGGTGTTATTGCGCGCCTCCACATACGGGAAGGTATGCGCACCGCAGTCCGGGCCGATCAGCATCGAATCACACTGGGTAAAATTACGGGCGTTGGTCGCCGTCGGCATGATTTTCACCAGGCCGCGATAGGTATTCTGGCTTTTCCCGGCGGAGATCCCTTTCGAAATAATGGTCGACCTGGTATTTTTGCCGATATGAATCATTTTGGTGCCGGTATCGGCCTGCTGGCGTCCGCTGGTCAGCGCCACCGAGTAGAACTCACCGATAGAGTTATCGCCGCGCAGGATAACGCTGGGATATTTCCAGGTAATCGCCGAGCCGGTTTCCGACTGCGTCCAGGACATCTTGCTGTTTTCGCCTTCGCACAGCGCACGCTTGGTCACGAAGTTAAGAATGCCGCCTTCGCCTTCACCGCCGGGAAACCAGTTCTGCACCGTGGAATACTTCACCTCGGCGTTTTTGTGGATAATGACTTCCACTACCGCCGCGTGCAGCTGATAGCTGTCGCGTACCGGTGCCGAACAGCCCTCGATATAGCTAACGTAGCTGTCTTCGTCAGCGATCAGAATGGTGCGTTCGAACTGCCCGGTTTTCGCCGCGTTGATGCGGAAATAGGTGGAAAGCTCCATCGGGCAGCGCACCCCTTTCGGGATATAGACGAAGGTGCCATCAGAAGCGACTGCCGAATTGAGCGCGGCGAAAAAGTTATCATTGTGCGGCACCACGGTGCCAAGGTATTTCTGTACCAGCTCCGGGTGTTCCTGAATCGCTTCGCCAAACGAGCAAAAAATAATGCCCTGCTCCGCCAGTTTGTGACGATAGGTGGTGGCGACAGAGACAGAGTCAAAAATGGCGTCTACCGCCACCTCTTTCCCTTCGCGCACCGGCACGCCCAGCTGATCGAAAGCTTTTTCTACTTCCTGAGTCAGATAGCTGCTCGCCGTCTGCGCGCCGGAGGATTGCAGCGCGCCCGGCTCTGAGGCGCAGCTGTCGTCACAGTTGCCGCAGGAAGGCGCCGAGTAATAGCTGTAATCCTGATAATCCAGCTTGTCATAGTGGGCCTTCAGCCAGTGTGGCTCCTCCATTTGCAGCCAGGCCTGATAGGCTTTTAGCCGAAACGCCAGCATCCATTCCGGTTCGTTACGCTTGGCGGAAATCGCACGCACTACCTCTTCGCTGATGCCATGCGCCAGCTCATCGGTTTGCAGTTGGGTAAAGAAGCCTTCTTTATACTTTTGTTGGCCGCCTTCCCAGATTTGTACGTCATCTGATGCTTCACTGTTTCGGGACATAGCAATATTACTCTACGCCAAAGCTCTCACCACAACCGCAGGCGTGCTGAGCTTTAGGGTTATTGAATTTAAAAACCTGATTCAGACCTTCGCGTACGAAATCAACCTGCGTACCGTCAATAAACGGCATCGCCTGAAGCGGAACGTACAGCGTTGCGCCCTGATGGGTGAACAGCAGATCGTCAGCCACCGGTTCTTTTACCAGGTCCATGGTGTAACCGAAGCCCGCGCAGCCCGACTGTTTGACGCCCAGCCGTAGCCCTTTAACGTGCGGATCGTTAGCGGCCAGCGTTTTGATTTGCTGCGCCGCGCTGTCGGTTAAGGTCAATCCCTTCCAGACAAACTCATCTGGAGAGAAAGATGCCGGATTTGCAGATTGCATAGTTTATTACCTCGCGATGCGATGCCTGGCAGACTTATCCCACTATGGTAGTGATAATGTTAAAGGCTTCAACCTCTTGTTTTGCAGGGATAAGCGTAAAAGGCGTTTTTTGCTGCTGGTTTACTAAGGATAGTCTCTGTAAAGCAATTTGTGTTTGCAGCGACGCCGTGGTGTAAGAGAATGAATAATATTGCAAAAACAGCAGGTTAAAAAGCGATCGCTGCGTTAAATTGCACTGTTTATTATTCTACGCTTCTGTCGGACAAACGGGATTGTTATTGCCGATTTTATCGACAGGCAGCATTAATCGATAAATTCTCCTGGAGCGGCATTGCAACCTGAGACAAACTCGTTATGATAATGATTATCATTAACGTAACACAGGTGATGTATGAACATCTCTGTCAATGCCTGGCTACAATACAAAATCGACGAATACAAGTTTGCCGTGCGCGATATAACGGTAGATTTCTGGCTGGCGCAGGCCAGGTTAAATCGCCCCGGCTGTACACTCGATCAGCTGCGTCATTTCAATGACACCTGTTTAGATATGGCCGAATTATGTCAACTCAACGGCGATGAGCAGAGTTATCTGCACGCACTGGGAAAACTGCATCATCGTCTGATGCAGGAGATGAATAACGGACAGCGGGAGCGGCTGTTTCGCCTGCAGGCGTGCCAGCTGGCGCGCCAGTCACTGAGCAAGCTGTGCCATCAGCTGGCAATGAGCGGTGACTGGGAAAAAGCCACCGCGTTGCAAAGTGATTTTGTTAAGCACGCCGCCTGGATTTGGTAAGTTTCAGCCGCGTGCGACGGGACGTATAACCGTGGCGGTCAGACGTGAGCTACAGCAGAGACGATCGTCATTATCAAAGATATCGATCTGCCATACCTGATGCGTACGCCCCAGATGCAGCGCCCGACAACGTCCCCTGACCTCTCCTTTACTCACGGCACGCAGGTGGTTGGCATTGATTTCCAGCCCCACCAGCGTCTCCTCGCCTTCGGTGCAGAGATAGCCCGCCATCGAGCCCAGCGTTTCCGCCAGCGCCGCAGAGGCACCGCCGTGCAGCAGCCCAAACGGTTGACGGGTGCGCGCATCCACCGGCATCGTTGCTTCCAGCCCGTCATCGTGCAGCGCCGTCACGCGAATGCCCAAATGCGCTACCATAGTATCCGCGCCGAACGCGTTAATTTGCGCAAGCGTAGCCTGTCGTTTCCAGATTGCCATTACATCATCTCCAATAGCGCCTGCAGAGGATGGCGCATTCCATTGCCTTCAATACGCTTCACCTGGCTGCGGCAGGAGTAACCGGTCGCCAGACAACGCTGACGCGGCAACTTTTGCAGCTGTGGATGCCAGGAAAGCTCGTAGATACCGAGCGAGTTAGCGAGGTTTTTCGCTTCGTGTCCATAGGTGCCAGCCATGCCGCAGCAGCCGACATTGATATTTTCGAGGCGTGCGCCAAAGCGGGCGAAGATGGCGCGCCACTGTTCCGGCGTCGCGGGCAACGCGGTAACTTCCGTACAGTGGGCGAACAGATACCAGGCTTCGCCGGTCTGGGGCTGAATAGCGCGCTCCGCCAGCGCCTGATGCAGCCATTCATGTATCTGCAACACCTGAAAATCGCCGCGCCTGTCGCCCAGCGCCTGTTTATATTCATCACGATAACAGAGCACCAGTGCCGGATCGACGCCTACCATCGGCATTTCCAGCTTTGCCAGGCGGTTCAGCATGTCTGCGGTTTTCTGCGCGGTACGGGCGAATCGTTTCAGAAAACCTTTAATATGCTGTGCTTTGCCATTCGGCGAAAACGGCAGCAGTACCGGCTGATAGCCCAGTTTCTCAACCAGCCGCACAAAATCGGCCACCACCTGCGCTTCGTAATAGCTGGTAAAGGGATCCTGTACCACCAGCACCGTTTTTTCCCGGCGGGCGGCGTCAAATTGCTCCAGCTGCTCCAGCGTAACCGACGCGGCCTGATGGCCTGCCAGCTGCTGTTTCAGCGTAGGGGTAGAAAGCAGTGGCAGATCGACCATGCCGATATGGCGCTGGCTCAAATTACGCAACCAGGGCTGCTTAAGGAAAAAATTAAACACACGCGGCGCTCGCGCCATCAACGGCGCATAGCTTTCTACCGCCGCCACCAGATGATCGCTAACCGGGCGCAGATAGCGGCTGTGATAGAGCTGCAAAAAGCGCGAACGGAACGCCGGTACGTCAATTTTTATCGGGCACTGGGTGGAGCAGGCTTTGCAGGCGAGGCAGCCGGACATCGCCTCCTTCACTTCGTGCGAGAAATCATATTCCCCTTTACGCGCATACCAGCTGTTGCGGGTACGGGAGATCAGACCACGCAGGCTGATCGCCGCTTCAGGCAGCTGCCGCTCCAGCGCCAGCGGATCGACACCTTTTTCCGCCAGCAGACGCAGCCATTCACGCGTCAGCGAGGCGCGGCCCTTTGGCGAGTGAATGCGGTTGTGGGTAATTTTCATCGACGGACACATCGGGCTGCGCACGTCAAAATTAAAGCAGAGGCCGTTGCCGTTACACTCCAGCGCGCCGCGCCATTCGTTGCGCACGCTGAGCGGGATCTGGCGATCATAATAGCCGCGCTTCACGCCATCCACCTGCATCATCGGCTCATCCACGCCGAACGGCGTACAGATTTTACCGGGGTTGAGGCGGTTATCGGGATCGAAGGCTGCCTTGATGCGGCGCAGTTCGTTATAGAGCGTTTCGCCAAAAAATGCCGGACTGTACTGGGCGCGAAACCCTTTGCCATGTTCGCCCCACAGCAGGCCGCCATAGCGTGCCGTCAGCGCCACCACTTCGTCGGAGATCTGCTTCATCAGCATTTCCTGCTGCGGATCGCACATATCCAGCGCCGGACGCACGTGCAGCACTCCGGCGTCAACGTGCCCAAACATGCCGTAACTCAGCCCGTGGCTATCGAGCAGCGCACGAAACTCAGCGATATAGTCCGCCAGATGCGCAGGCGGCACCGCCGTATCTTCGACAAAGGGAATCGGCTTGGCGCGCCCTTTCGCATTCCCCAGCAGCCCCACCGCTTTTTTACGCATATTATAGATGCGTTCAATTTCTCCGGCGTCATTACAGAGCTGGTAACCGATAAGGCCGCCCTGCTGCTGCGCCATCAGCGCATCAAGCTGCTGGCACAGCGAGGCTACGCGATCGTCAATCAGCTGGCGATCGTCGCCGGCAAACTCGACGATATTGATGCCCAACATCTGCTGACCCGGCACATCGGTAATCAGTTCGCGCACCGAGTGCCAGACAATATCCTCACGCGCCAGATTCAGCACTTTTGAATCGATGGTTTCCACCGACAGCGCCTGTGCCTCCACCATCAGCGGCGCATTGCGCAGCGCCGAATCAAAAGAGTCATATTTAATATTGACCAGCCGCCGCACCGCTGGCAGCGGCGTGATATTCAGCCGCGCCTCGCTGATAAAGGCGAGTGTGCCCTCCGCGCCGCACAGAATGCGGGTGAGATCGAAGGTTTGCAGATCGTCACTCAGAACGTGACGTAAATCGTAGCCGGTAAGAAAACGGTTAAGCGCCGGAAATTTCTCCACGATCAACTCACGCTGTTCACGGCAGCGTGACAGTACGGCGTGACAGATACGTCCTTCCGGGGTCTGTTCGCTGGCAAGCTGCTCTGCCAGCGCCACCGGCATGGCGCGGGTATCGATGATATCACCGCCCAACAGCACCGCCCGCAGGCCCAGCACATGATCGGAGGTTTTACCGTACACCAGCGAACCCTGACCGGATGCATCGGTATTAATCATGCCGCCCAGCGTCGCCCGGTTGCTGGTAGAGAGTTCCGGTGAGAAGAAGTAGCCGTAAGGTTTAAGAAAAGCGTTAAGCTGATCCTTGATCACCCCAACCTCTACCCGCACCCAGCCCTGTTCAGGGTTAATCTCAAGGATGCGGTTCATATAGCGGGACATATCCACCACGATCCCCTGATTAAGGGACTGCCCGTTAGTGCCGGTGCCGCCGCCGCGCGGCGTAAACGTCAGGCGGGTAAACGCCGGTGCTGCGGCAACGCTGGCGATTAACGCCACATCCGCCGTGGAGCGCGGGAAAAGCGCCGCGTCCGGCAGCAGCTGATAAATACTGTTATCGGTAGAGAGCGTCAGCCGGTCGGCGTAGCTGGTGGCGATATCGCCGGTAAAACCACGCTGCTTCAGCGTATCCAGAAATGAAAGCACCAGCTGTACAAGGCCCGGCGCCTGAGAAATCTGTGGGATCATTATCGGGTGACCAATGTTGTGTATCGTTTGCGCTTGCTGTTTTATTGCGTGATTCTCGTTGTATCACATTTTTTTATGAGCTGCTGTTTTTTCAGGACGCATAAAAACTTAGCTTGCGTAACACTGTCGCAACGTGAAGAAATACCGCATTATTAGACGATAGCGGCAATGGGCCGTTGATGTCCGTAAGGCAAAAATTAAGGATCTTTTTTTGTATGAGAAAATTGCAACAGGATATGGATTTAACTCAGATCCTTTTCTCGCTGATGTTTATCCTGCTGATGATCGTCGCCTGCTTTTGGGTGGTGCAACCCTTTATCCTGGGGTTTGCATGGGCTTCGATGGTGGTTATCGCCACCTGGCCGCTGATGATCAAATTACAGGCGCTGCTCTGGGGACGGCGAACGCTGGCGATTATCGCCATGACGCTGATTCTGCTGCTGCTGTTTATCATTCCGGTTGCGCTGCTGGTTAATAGCTTAATTGATAACATCGGGCCGGTGGTCGCCTGGGCGACTTCGGGCGACGTGCATCTGCCGCAGCTGCGCTGGCTGACTGATGTTCCACTGATCGGCGATAAGCTCTACTCCAGCTACCATATGCTGCTGAACGGCGGCGGCAGCGCGCTGATTGCCAAAGTCCAGCCCTACGTGGGGCGCACCACCGGCTTTTTCGTTTCCCAGGCCGGGCACTTTGGGCGCTTCCTGCTGCACCTCGGCCTGATGCTGCTGTTCAGCGCGCTGCTCTACTGGCGCGGCGAGCAGGTAGGCAACGGCATTCGCCATTTTGCGTTTCGCCTTGCGGCGCGGCGTGGCGATGCGGCGGTGCTGCTGGCGGGCCAGGCGATCCGTGCGGTAGCGCTGGGCGTGGTGGTGACCGCGCTGGTACAGGGCGTACTGGGCGGTATCGGGCTGGCGCTCTCCGGCATTCCCTACGCCACGCTGCTGACGGTGCTGATGATTCTGTTCTGCCTGGTGCAGGCGGGGCCGCTGCCGGTGCTGGTTCCGGCGGTGATCTGGCTCTACTGGAGCGGCGATACCACCTGGGGAACCGTACTGCTGGTCTGGAGCTGCGTGGTAGGTACGCTGGATAACGTACTGCGTCCGGTGTTGATTCGTATGGGTGCCGATTTGCCGATGATCCTGATTCTGTCCGGCGTTATCGGCGGGCTGGTCGCTTTCGGTATGATTGGCCTGTTTATCGGCCCGGTCGTGCTGGCAGTCTCTTATCGACTGGTCTCAGTATGGATGCATGAGGCACCGATGCCGGATGAAGATCCTCAAGAAGTGGTGGAGGAACTGGCCGAACATGAAGAAGAAGTGAAGCAGTCAAACCACGCGCAATAATCCTGCCGCCGGGCGGCGCCTGCTGCCCGGCTCTGTTCCACACTATCGCAGCCTTTCATTTCCATTAGAGAAATTTAGCCATAACCTATTTTTTACATCTTTCGAGGTAGTACCACGCCGAAACTGATTACCACCACCACAGTTTTGTCCCCTGATTAACAGTTTACGTCTCACTAAATATTATGAATCGTTAACTAATAAGAGGATTCTTAGAGACGGCACACGCGTTGCTGAATACTATGAGAGCCATGTTTAGGATCAAACCCCTGATTTTTAAACAACCTTTTTCCCCTGAGTAAAGTGAAGAATTGCTGTGTGTAGTCTTTGCCCATCCCATGTGATGGGCTTTTTTTTTGCTTTTTTGCCTGTAAAAAAGGCCGGAGATTCCGGCCTTTAAACATAAGTTGCATTCTTAAGGAGTGTTTTACTTTATTTCGGCGAGGCTTAACCAGGTCTGAACGACGGTGTCGGGATTCAGCGACAGGCTGTCAATGCCTTCCTCCATTAACCAGGCGGCAAAATCCTGATGATCGGATGGCCCCTGCCCGCAGATACCGACATATTTGCCCTGCTGCTTCGCCGCGCGAATCGCCATTGAGAGCAGCGCTTTAACCGCCTCATTACGTTCGTCAAACAGCTCGGATACCACGCCGGAGTCACGATCCAGCCCCAGCGTCAGCTGCGTCATATCGTTAGAGCCGATCGAGAAGCCGTCAAAGTGTTGCAGAAACTGCTCCGCCAGCAGCGCGTTGGAAGGGATTTCGCACATCATAATCACTTTCAGGCCATTCTCGCCGCGCTTCAGCCCCTGGCGCGCCAGCTCGTCAATCACTGCTTCCGCCTGCGCTACGGTACGCACAAAGGGAATCATGATCTCAACATTGGTCAGGCCCATCTCATTACGCACGCGCTTCACCGCCTCGCATTCCAGAGCAAAACAGTCGCGGAAACGATCCGCCACGTAGCGTCCGGCACCGCGGAAGCCCAGCATCGGGTTCTCTTCTTCCGGCTCGTAGCGTTCACCGCCGACCAGGTTGGCATACTCGTTGGATTTAAAGTCAGAAAGCCGCACGATAACGCGCTTCGGCGCAAATGCTGCGCCCAGCGTGGCGATACCTTCCGTCAAACGCGCTACATAGAACTCCACCGGATCGTCAAAGCCCTTCATCAGCTCACGAATCTGCTGTTGCAGCTCTGGCGTCTGCTGGTCGAATTCCAGCAATGCTTTAGGATGCACGCCGATCATGCGGTTAATAATGAACTCAAGGCGCGCCAGACCTACGCCCTCGTTGGGTAGGCAAGCGAAATCAAAAGCGCGATCGGGGTTACCGACGTTCATCATAATCTTCAACGGCAACACAGGCATTTCATCCACCTGCGAACTCTTCACTTCAAAATCGAGCAGATCGTCATAAACGTAGCCGGTATCCCCTTCGGCACAGGACACCGTAACCTTATGTCCATCCTTTAAACGCTCGGTGGCGTCGCCGCAGCCCACTACCGCCGGAATACCCAGCTCACGGGCGATAATCGCCGCGTGACAGGTACGCCCACCACGGTTAGTAACAATGGCCGCCGCCTTTTTCATAATCGGTTCCCAGTCAGGATCGGTCATATCGGTAACCAGCACGTCTCCTTTCTGGATACGGTTCATCTCACTGATATCATGAATGACCTTCACTTCCCCGGCACCGATACGGTGGCCGATTGCCCGACCTTCGGTAACGATTTTGCCTTTACCGTGCAGCGTATAGCGCTCCATCACCTGACCGTTAGAACGAACGGTTTCAGGACGCGCCTGTACGATGTAAAGCTTACCGGTATGCCCATCTTTGGCCCATTCGATATCCATCGGGCGCTTGTAGTGCTGTTCAATTTGTATCGCCTGACGCGCCAGCGCCTGCACCTCATCATCGCTGAGGCAGAAGCGATCGCGATCCGCTTCCGGCACATCTTCGATTTTTACCTGCTCACCGTGCGCCTGCGAATCGGCATATACCATACGAATTTTTTTCGAGCCCATATTGCGACGCACAATGGACGGACGATTAGCCTGTAGCGTCGGTTTATGCACATAGAACTCATCGGGGTTTACCGCGCCCTGCACCACCATTTCACCCAGCCCCCAGGCCGCGGTGATAAATACTACCTGGTCGAAGCCCGATTCGGTATCGATGGTAAACATAACGCCGGAAGAGGCGCGATCGGAGCGCACCATGCGCTGTACGCCTGCGGAAAGTGCCACGCCACGGTGATCGTAGCCCTGATGCACGCGGTAAGAGATAGCGCGATCGTTAAACAGCGAGGCGTAAACGTGCTTCACCGCCACCATTACCGCATCAATGCCCTGCACGTTAAGGAAAGTTTCCTGCTGCCCGGCAAAGGAGGCGTCAGGCATATCTTCTGCGGTAGCCGACGATCGCACGGCAAATGAGGCATCGGCATCATCCGCCGACAGCTGCTCATAGGCTTCACGAATCGCCTCTTCCAGCTCCGGCTGAAAAGGCGTTTCCACGATCCACTGACGGATCTGCTTGCCCGCTTTCGCCAGCTCGTCGACATCATCAATATCGGTTTGGTCCAGCAGCGTATAAATACGCTGGTTAACGCCGCTCTGATCGAGAAATAGATTAAATGCTTCAGCGGTGGTCGCAAAACCGTCCGGGACGGATACTCCGAGCGACGACAGATTAGTAATCATTTCACCGAGAGAGGCATTTTTGCCTCCCACGCGATCGACATCATGCATGCCTAACTGGCTATACCAGAGCACTAGCGGCATTTCGCCTGTATTGGACATTGAGACAATCCTTTTATGATCATTTAAGGGGGGCATAAGGACAAAAAATGGTTTTTTTGCGCTTATTTAGCCTGGCACAGCGCATTGCAAAAGCGAAATTGTTGAATCGTTCAAGCTGGAAAAAAAAGATATTTTAAGAAAACTCCGTCTAATTAAATTCGTTTGCGCAACGGAATTTTATTTCAATAAAAACTTAAAAATCAAACATATAAATAAATGTAAGCGTTTTACCTGGTTTATTGCGTTGCGCAAACAGCCAGGGCCGTTTTTTACTTCTCCCTGTGGCGTTGAGCAGTAAAAAATTTAAATTATTGGGAACGCTATTTCATTTATTTATAAAATCCCGCCCGAAGTTGAATAAATTAAAACAAAATAATCATATTAAAATATAATGGAATTTTTATTTTACCGGAAGAGAGAAATTGCTGATTGCCTTCCGGCAAATTATCCGCCAGGCTCAACGCATCCTGCCTAAGAGGGAATGATAATGACAGCAGAACGCAGCGTTTTTTATATCTCCGACGGGACCGCCATCACCGCTGAGGTGCTGGGTCATGCGGTGATGTCTCAGTTTCCGGTTACCGCCAGCAGCTTTACCCTGCCTTTTGTGGAAAACGTCCAGCGCGCGCAGGCGGTAAAGGCGCAGATCAACGCCATCTTTCAACAAAGCGGACTGCGTCCGTTGGTCTTTTTTTCTATCGTGCAGCCGGAAGTGCGCGAAGTCATCCTGCAAAGCGAGGGGTTTTGCCAGGATATCGTTCAGGCACTGGTTGCGCCGTTGCAGCAGGAGCTGGGGATCCCGCCTGCTCCGGTCGTTCACCGGACCCACGGCCTGACCGCCAGCAACCTCGGTAAATATGATGCACGTATCGCAGCGATTGATTACACCCTGGCGCATGATGACGGCATCTCACTGCGTGGACTGGATGAGGCGCAGGTAATTTTACTCGGCGTCTCGCGCTGCGGTAAAACGCCGACCAGCCTCTATCTGGCGATGCAGTTTGGCGTACGCGCCGCCAACTATCCATTTATCGCTGATGATATGGATAACCTGAAGCTGCCTCCGGCACTGAAACCCCATCAGCATAAGCTGTTCGGTCTGACTATCGATCCTGAACGACTGGTGGCTATCCGTCAGGAACGTGCGGAGAATACCCGCTACGCATCGATGCGACAGTGCCGCCTTGAAGTGGGCGAAGTCGAAGCGCTGTTTCGCTCCCACCAGATCCGTTACCTCAACAGTACCAATTATTCAGTCGAAGAGATCGCCACCAAAATACTCGATATTATGGGGCTGACACGCCGAATGTATTAAGCCTTAGCGCCGCAAATCTACCGCCGGTTGATGCGGCGCAACCGTTCTACCTCTTACAGACGGTTGAATTTATGTCTGATTGGTTTATTGTGATCCCCATCACTTCCCGGCACTTCAGCCGCTGCGAAGACACCATTTCGAGATTTCAATGAACAAAACGGATGAACTGCGTACCGCGCGCATCGATACGCTGGTGACGCCCGCTACGCTGGCCCAACAGTACCCCATTACTGAGAGTATTGCCGCCAACGTGACGGCAGCCCGGCAGCGCATCGCGCGTATTCTCAACGGCGACGATGCGCGCCTGCTGGTGATTATCGGCCCCTGTTCGCTACACGACCCACGCGCCGCGCTCGATTACGCCGCACGGCTTAAGGTGCTGCGCGACCGCTATCAGGATCGGCTGGAAATCGTTATGCGCACCTATTTTGAAAAACCGCGCACCGTGGTGGGCTGGAAAGGGCTGATTTCCGATCCCTGCCTCGACGGCTCGTTTCGCGTTAACGAAGGGCTGGGCATCGCGCGTAAGCTGTTGCTGGATATCAACGCCTTAGGTCTGCCAACCGCCACCGAATTTCTGGATATGGTGATCGGGCAGTTTATTGCCGATCTCATCAGCTGGGGAGCCATTGGCGCTCGCACCACGGAAAGCCAGATTCATCGTGAGATGGCCTCGGCGCTCTCCTGTCCGGTCGGTTTTAAAAACGGCACCGATGGCAATACGCGTATTGCGATTGATGCCATTCGCGCCGCCAGAGTCAGCCATATGTTTCTTTCGCCCGATAAGCATGGGCAGATGACCATCTATCAGACCAGCGGCAATCCTTCCGGCCATATTATTATGCGCGGCGGCAAGGTGCCCAACTATCACCCGCAGGATATCGCCCAGGCGGCAGCCAGCCTGCGGGCATTCGATCTGCCTGAGCGGCTGGTGATCGATTTCAGCCACGGCAACTGTCTGAAGCAGCATCGTCGTCAGTGCGAGGTGGCAGAATCAGTGGCACAGCAGATTCGTGATGGCTCACGCGCTATTGCGGGCGTGATGATTGAGAGCTTTTTACAGGAAGGCAACCAGCCGGTAGTAAGCGGTCAGCCGCTGAACTATGGTCAGTCGATTACCGATCCCTGCCTGAGCTGGGAACAGAGCGAAGCAGTGCTGGCGCTGCTGGATGAGGCGGTCGCAAGCCGCTTTTGAGGCTCGCCCTTAACCGCAGATAACAAGCCGGTCACCGACCGGCTTTTTTATGCGCTGGCGGCGGCTAGCTGGAACAGCTAACCTCGATTTTTTTACTCCAGTCTGGCGGACGTCGCGTTAAATCGGCAAATTCAGGCGCATCGCTGAAGGGATCGCTAAGCGCCCGATGCAGATGCTGTAGCATGGTGATATCGCCCTGCTCCGCGCCGTCAATCGCCTGCTGCGCCAGATAGTTACGCAGGATCACCGCCGGATTTACCGACTTCATCAGGCGCTGGCGCTCTTCATCGCTGCGCTCATCTTTTAACAAACGCTGCTGGTAACGCTGATACCACTCGTCAAAGGCAGCGCGATCGATAAATTCATCACGCAATGGCGAGCGGCTCTCCCGCTGCTGTACTTCACTGAGCATACGGAACGTTCGGGTATAATCGCTGCCCTCCCGGCTCATTAACGCCAGCAGGCCAGTCAGCAGATCGTTATCCTCTTTTTGCGGCGTCAGCAAGCCCAGTTTGGCCCGCATGTTTTCGCCCCAGGCAGCCATCAGCGCTGGCTCATAGCCGCTGAGCGCCTGGCGTAACCGATCGGCACTTAGCAGATCGGATAAAGCGTGTGCCAGCCGGTTAAGGTTCCACAGGCCAATCATCGGCTGATTATCAAAAGCGTAGCGCCCCTGGTAATCAGAGTGGTTACAGATATAGCCCGGCTGATAGTCGTCCAGAAAACCGTAGGGCCCGTAATCAAGCGTCAGTCCCAGCACCGACATATTATCGGTATTCATCACGCCGTGTGCAAAACCGACGCTTTGCCAGGCGGCGATAAGCCGTGCGGTGCGCGCCACCACGTCGCTGAACCACAGCAGATAGCGATCGCTCTCCTGCTCCAGCATGGGCCAGTGATGACGAATAAGGTAATCCGCCAGCTGCCGCACTTTTTGCGTCTGCCCCTGATAGAAGAAGTGCTCGAAGTGGCCAAAACGGGCATGGCTTTCCGCCACGCGTAGCAGCATTGCGCCTCGTTCCTTTGTCTCGCGGTAAACCGGTTCATCGCTGGTGACAATGGTTAAGGCACGACTGCCGGGGATACCCAGATGAAAGATCGCTTCAGAAGCGAGGAATTCACGAATGGTAGAACGCAACACCGCGCGTCCGTCGCCCATGCGCGAGTACGGTGTCAAACCTGCGCCTTTCAGGTGCCAGTCAAACTTACGCCCATCCGCCAGCTGCTGCTCGCCCAGCAGAATACCGCGCCCGTCGCCCAGCTGTCCGGCCCAGACGCCAAACTGGTGTCCGCTGTAAACCTGCGCCAGCGGCGCCATACCTGGCAACAGGGTTTCACCGCACCAGACGGCGGATTTTTCCGGCGTAAACCAGCTTTCATCCAGCCCCAGCTCGCCAGCCAGCGCCGCGTTATGATAGAGCAGGCGTGCATTTTTGAGTGGTGTAGGATTCAACGCGGTATAGAATCCGCCTAATTCATCATGCCAGGTATTGTTAAAATTCATGCTTCCTCCGGTTACCGCATTAAGGTTTAAGTGTAAACCTGAAGTGATGCAGTAAACAGCGGAAGGAAAAGCTTTCTCAGCAGCGCCAGCCGGAAAAGCCGCCTGGCGGCTCGGTTAAGGTAGTCAGCTGAGTTTCCGGCACCGGCGGGAACAGCGCCCCCTGAAGGCCGCTAAAGGCAAAGGAAGAAATTTTTTCCAGCGTATCGGCGCTGTCCACGCCCTGCACGATAAACTGCTGACAGTGATCGCTCAGCTGCTGAATCAGCGCCTTCAGCATCGAAGGAAAAGAGGCGCGCTTCAGCGCCTGCTGCAAAAAATAGCGATCCAGCTTAATGCGCGTAAACAGATTATCGTAAACCGCTTTTGCCGGAGCTTTGCCTGAACCAAAGTTGCTCAGGGTTAATTTAAAATTATCGCTTAGCGCGCTTAATACCGGGTTATCCCTGCCCGCTTTAAAATCGGGGAAGCTTTCGCTAAGCGCTAACTCCAGCGCCGACAGTGAACGTAATTTCCTGAGCAGGACATCACTGGATAAAATAATGCGGGCCAGATAGCGATCGAGACTCAATACCACCGCGATGCTATTTTTCAGGAAAAAATCGTGATAACGCTCAATAACAGCGATTTGCTTTTGCAGAGTTTGCAAACGCTGCTCGTCATTAAACTGCGTCAGCAAAATATCCTGCGGCACGCTAACCTGATGTACAGAATCAATAAAACGGGACAGAAGATCCACGGCGATAAGCCTCCCGTTTAACGCGTAAACGGGATTGAATGCGGTATGAATAGAATAATCAGCAAAATTTCTGGTTGTCATTTTTTAGCCATAAAGAAGTGGCAATTTGCGCATCCTATCTCAGGCACTGATGACTATCAATAGCATCATTAATGTTACAACCCGAGAGAAACTGCACGTCACCCCAATTAACTCATTGAAAAACGGTAACTCAAGACAAATGCGACATAACCAGCGCTAATATTTTCTGTATTCAACTTATTAAAATATAAGTTTAAATAATGATTATCTGTACTGCGCACGTGATATCTCACTTAAGGAACAATCAGGTACGCAGCTAATGAAATAGGGTTTCATAAGTTATGAAATAAATGCTAAGAAAATCATTTTTTCATGAATCAAGCGATGATTAAATACGCTTAATCTGATTCAGATATGTTTTTTCAAAGGCGTTTTAGATGCGCCGGGCCTGCCAAAAAACTTTTTGCCAGTAGCTGTTATCCAGCGAAGATCGGATTACCCCCTGACTGGTAGAAGCGTGAATAAATTGATTATCGGTGTCATAGATACCGACGTGCAGGCCATTATCACCACGTCCGGTTTTAAAAAAGACCAGATCGCCCGGCAGCAGCTGATCTTTATCGATGCGTGTGCCAATATCGGTTTGCGCGCGCGTGGTACGCGGCAACTGGAGATTAAACCGCTCACGGAAGGTTAAATAAACAAAGCCTGAGCAATCCACACCGCGTCGGCTGAGGCCACCGTAGCGATAAGGCGTCCTGTGCCAGCGGCTTAGCTGATCGTTGAGTTCAGCAATCACGGTAATAGAATCGGAAAGGCGGCTGTTGGGCGGCGGCGCGTGATGGCTACAGCCGACCATAAGAAAACTAAGTAACAGCAACACGCCGATTCGCATAACCTGAGTCCTTCCTGATATGAGCGTAACGGAGCTAAATGTAACGGTAAAAGTGCGGCGCTGGCAATGGCTTCAGCGTAGCTCTCCGGCAATTAACCAGCTTTCGCCATCGGCCTCCAGCCGACGAAAAGAGAGATCGTAAACGGCACTCAGCGTAGCGGGCTGCATAACCGTCTCCACGCTGCCCTGCTGGATGACCTTGCCGCTACGCATCAGCCAGACGCGCTGCGCCTGATGCAGGCTGTGATTAATATCGTGCCCGCTAAGCATGACCGCGCCACCCGCCGCACGAAACGCGTTAAGCTGGTTATCCAGCGCACGCTGCTGCGCCACATCCAGCCCACCGTAAGGTTCATCAAGCAACAGCAACCCAGGCGGCCGATCAACCTGCGCCCATACCTGAAGCAATACCGCCGTCAGCCTCACCCGCTGCCATTCCCCGCCGGAGAGCTGCATCACCGAACGCGTCAGCTTATTCTCCAGCTGAAAAGCGTGCAGCAACTGCGGCAGTAACCTTTCCGATAGCGATGAGGTAACGATGTGCTGCTGTAGATAATGCCAGACGGCCATCTCTCCCGGCGGCGGCTGTTGCTGCGGTAGCCAGGCCCGACGCCGCGCCAGCGCTTTTGGTGACCATGCTTTTAGCGAACGCTCATCCAGCCGCACCTCGCCCTGCCCGGTCAGCAGACCGGCAACGCGCGCCAGCAGCGTGCTTTTTCCGGCACCGTTAGGGCCGAGCAGATGTACGATTTCGCCAGCGCTAACCTGGCCGCTAAAGGGATGCAGGCGACCGGCTACCGCCGCCTGTTCTACTGTTAACATCCTATTTCGCCAGCGCGAGCTTAATGCTTTCCATCACAATCGGGTCTTCCGGCGTCATATCGGGGGCGAAACGCTGTATCACTTCGCCATCACGTCCCACCAGGAACTTTTCGAAGTTCCATAAGATATCGCCCTTCTCTTTCGGCGCGCGTCCTTTGCTGGCCATGCGCTCATAGAAACCGCTGTTTTCCGGCTCTACCGCTTCCGGGCGCGCCGCAATCAGCTGCTGATAGAGCGGATGGCGCTGCGGACCGTTAACCTCAATTTTGCTGAACATGGGAAAGGTGACACCATAACGCGTGGAGCAAAACTGCTGAATTTCTTCATTGCTGCCCGGCTCCTGGCCGAGAAACGCGTTACAGGGAAAGCCCAGCACGTTAAAGCCCGACTGATGCCAGGCGCGCTGAAGGTTTTCCAGTTCCTGATACTGCGGCGTCAGGCCGCACTCCGAAGCGACGTTAACGATCAGCAGCACATCGCCTTGCCATTGACCCAGCGTTGTCCGGGTTCCATCCAGCATAACCAGTTCGGTATCATAAATGCTCATGTGCGTTTCCTGTCCTGATGGGTGATGCAGCATCCTTAACGATGCTGCGTGAGAAGCAGCCAAATAAACAGCGGTGCGCCCAGCGTGGCTGTGACCACGCCAATCGGCAATTCCGCTGCGCTGAGTAACAGCCTGGCAAGGATATCGGCAGCCAGCAACACGCTACTGCCAGCCAACGCGCTGGCGGGCAGCAGCGTACGGTAGTCGGTCAGGCCGTTAAGACGCAGCAAATGCGGTACCACCAGCCCGATAAAGCCAATTGCACCGGCCAGCGCCACGCTAACGCCTACCAGCCAGCCAATCGCCACCACCAGCAAATTACGCCAGAGAAAAACCGCCAGACCCAGCTGCCGCGCGCTGGTTTCCCCCAGCGCCAGCAGGTTTAATACCTTTGCCTGTGCGCCCAACCAGCAGAGCACCGGCAGCAGCGCCAGCATCAGCCAGCGATAGCGCCAGTCGATGCCGCTAAAGCCGCCCATCATCCAGTACATTAGCTGGCGCAAATCGAGGTTGCTGCTGAAATAGACCACCCAGGTCATTATCGCGCTACAGATAATCCCCAGCGCCACGCCCGCCAGCAGAAGTCGGCTGTTGGAGAGGTGTCGCCGGGCAAAAAAGAGCAGTATGGTCGTTACCAGCAGCGCGCCGGCCATCGCCGCCAGGCTGAACGCCCAAAAATCACCGTTGCCCAGCAGCACGCAGAGTACCAGCCCCACGCCCGCACCGTTCGATACGCCCAGCAGACCCGGCTCCGCCAGCGGATTTTCAAACAGCGCCTGCATGACGCAGCCTGCCATCGCCAGCGCAGCCCCCACCAGTAATACGCTGAGGGTACGCGGTAACCGCAGCTGCCAGACGAACAGCTCGCCTTCCGGGGTGAACCAGCGGTCAGGTAAAATCCACGTTTCACCGGCACAAAGCGCGATCAGCGTCATGCCTGCCGCCACAGCGGTTAAGCAGAATAGCCAGCGCCGGGCGCGGCAATCTGCCTTACGCGAGAGTTCATTTAACAGCGACATAGCCTTGGTTTTACAAGAAAAACAGTGATTTGATTGTAGTGGCTGGCGGAAAAAAAGAAAGCGCTAAGGCGAGGAATAAGCGGACGAGCGACACCTCGTCCACCCTGTCAGTTAGCTGTGTGGATGAAAACCGGCGCGGCGATCCGGCGCACCATGCCCGTCATGTTCCGCAGTCAGTCGATCGCCGTCGTGCATATCATGATGCGCTACCGGTCGGTTATGCTCTGCCGGACGGCGATGCGGCTCCGCATGATGCTGCGGCGGATGCGGCTGCCAGCCATTACCGTTCCAGTATCCATGCGGCCCCCTTTCCCCCAGATTACGCCCATGATGCACCCGCCACCACTCAGGGGCTCGCCAGTCATAGCCGTCCCAGTAATTACCGTGACGATCGCGATCGCCAATATGTATCGTGATACCGGCGGGGGCAATATCAAACGAAACAGCGGCGTTACTCACGGCGGGCACGCCCAACAGCAGGCTAAGCGCGATAGCAGAAACAGCAGTTTTTATTTTCATCAGGGTAACCTCATCGTGTGTTCCCCGTTTTTATACCGTCGACGCCTGGGAGTCACTATCAGTCACGGACGATTTTCAGCTTATTTTCCGGCCGTTTACGCTTTACTTACATTGTGCAGCGATAATGAAATTCACACGGCCGCCGCTGGTTAATGGACATAAAAAAGCCGCTCCGGAGAGCGGCCTTTTGCCTGACAGTCAGTCAGCTGTTTTTCGGGGATGCGTTTTCGACGCGGCTTTTCAGCTTTTGTCCTGGGCGAAAAGTCACCACGCGACGCGCGGTGATAGGAATATCTTCGCCGGTTTTTGGGTTGCGTCCCGGCCGTTGATTTTTATCGCGAAGATCAAAATTGCCAAATCCAGACAGTTTGACCTGCTCACCATTTTCTAAAGCTCTCCTGACCTCTTCAAAAAACAGTTCAACCAGCTCTTTGGCATCCCGTTTACTCAGTCCCAGCTTTTCAAACAGGTATTCCGACATATCAGCTTTTGTAAGCGCCATAGGTTCAATCCCTCAAGGTTGCCTGGAATCGCTCTTTTAATGCCGCAACGCAGTTGGCGACGGTTGCGGCAATCTCGTCTTCTTCGAGTGTCCGGCTGGTATCTTGCAAAATCAGGCTAATCGCCAGGCTCTTAAACCCTTCGTTTACGCCCTTACCGCGGTACACGTCAAACAAGTTTACGCCAACTAACTGATTTGCGCCAACTTTCTTACACTCTGCGATGATATCTGCAGCCGGGACGTTTTCAGCGACCACAACGGCAATATCACGGCGGTTGGCCGGGAAGCGCGAAACCTCGCGCGCATCAGGCAGGACGCGGTCTGCAACCTTATTCCAAAGCAGTTCAAACACTAAGGTGCGGCCGTTGAGATCAAGCTTACGCTCCAGTTCCGGATGCACTACACCGATAAATCCGATACGTTCGCCCTGTAAATAAATTGCTGCGCTCTGGCCCGGATGCAGGGCTGGATTCACTTCAGCACGAAACTCAATGGCGTCGAGCTTACCGGTCAACTCCAGCACCGATTCTAAATCACCTTTCAAATCATAGAAGTCGACGGTCTGACGCGCCAGATCCCAGTGCTCTTCAAAGCGGTTGCCACTCAGTACGCCCGCCAGCATAACATCCTGACGGATGCCCAGATCCGCTTGCGTATCCGGCACAAAGCGCAGGCCGCTTTCGAACAGGCGTACACGATTCTGCTGACGGTTCTGGTTATAAACCACCGCTGACAGCAGCCCGGTCCACAGGGAAAGACGCATTGCCGACATATCGCTGGAGATCGGGCTCGGCAGAATCAGCGCTTCTTCGCCCGGATGCAGCAACGACTGAATTTTCGGATCGACAAAGCTGTAGGTAATCGCTTCCTGATAACCCTTATCCACCAGCATCGCTTTGACGCGCTTCAGCGACAGATCCGCTTCACGATGCTGGGTCATCACCAGTTCAGCTTTCACCGGCACGTTAGGGATATTGTTATAACCATAAACGCGGGCAACTTCTTCCACCAAATCTTCTTCGATCGCCATGTCGAAGCGCCAGCCCGGTGCAACGGCACGCCACTCGCCTTCGCCTACGCTCACTTCACAGCCGAGCAGCTGCAAAATCTCCGTCACGCGGCTGTCTTCAATGTGATGACCAATCAGGCGATCCAGCTTTTCACGGCGCAACGTAATCCCGGCGCGTACCGGCAGTTTTTCCGGCACGCTGTTATCCACCACCGGCCCCGCTTCGCCACCGCAGATATCGAGCAGTAGACGCGTGGCTCGCTCCATGGCCTGATGCTGTAACGCCGGATCGACGCCACGCTCATAGCGGTGAGAAGCATCGGTGTGCAGACCGTGACGACGTGCGCGTCCGGTAATGGCCAGCGGCGCAAACCAGGCGCACTCCAGCAGCACGTTGCGCGTCTCATCATTCACGCCGGAATGTTCGCCACCAAAGATGCCGCCCATCGCCAGCGCCTTGTGGTGATCGGCGATCACCAGCGTGTCGCTGTCGAGCTTCACTTCGTTACCGTCGAGCAGCGTCAACGTTTCATCCTGCTGCGCCATGCGCACGACAATTCCGCCATCGATGCGATCCAGATCGAACGCGTGCATCGGTTGGCCCAGCTCCAGCAGCACATAGTTAGTGACGTCCACTACCGGATCGATAGAACGAATGCCGCAGCGACGAAGTTTCTCTTTCATCCACAGCGGCGTGGCGGCTTTAACGTTGATGTTTTTCACCACGCGGCTCAGATAGCGCGGGCAGGCATCCGTCGCATCAACGCGTACCGGCAGCGTGTCGGTAATGGTGGCAGCAACCGCAGCCATTTCCGGCACGTTCAGCGCGAGGCCATTCAGCACCGCCACGTCGCGTGCGATGCCGATAATGCCAAAGCAGTCGGCACGGTTCGGGGTGACGCTGATTTCAATGCTGTTGTCATCCAGCTGCAAATAGTCACGCAGATCGGTGCCGATCGGCGCATCCGCAGGCAGCTCGATGATGCCGTTATGATCGTCGCTAATGCCCAGCTCAGAGAAGGAGCAGAGCATCCCTTCTGAAGGCTCGCCGCGCAGTTTAGCCGCTTTAATTTTAAAATCGCCTGGCAGCACCGCGCCAACTGTCGCTACCGCCACTTTCAGGCCCTGACGACAGTTAGGTGCACCGCAAACGATATCCAGCAGGCGATCGCCGCCCACGTTAACTTTTGTTACGCGCAGCTTATCGGCATTCGGGTGCTGACCGCACTCCACGACTTCGCCGACTACCACGCCGTGAAAAGCGCCCGCAACGGGTTCAATGCCGTCCACTTCCAGCCCGGCCATGGTGATTTGATCCGCCAGGGCAGCGCTGTCAAGAGCCGGGTTTACCCATTCGCGTAACCAGAGTTCACTGAATTTCATTGGATAACCTGCCCTTATTTAAACTGTTTGAGGAAACGGAGATCGTTTTCGAAGAAAGCGCGCAGATCGGTTACGCCGTAGCGCAGCATGGTGAGGCGCTCCATGCCCATACCGAAGGCGAAGCCGGAGTAAACTTCCGGATCGATACCGACGTTACGCAGCACGTTAGGGTGCACCATGCCGCAGCCGAGCACTTCCAGCCACTTGCCGTTTTTACCCATTACGTCCACCTCAGCGGAAGGCTCGGTAAACGGGAAGTAAGAAGGACGGAAACGAATTTGCAGATCTTCCTCAAAGAAGTTGCGCAGGAAATCGTGCAGCGTGCCTTTCAGGTTGGTGAAGCTGATATCTTTATCGACAATCAGGCCTTCCATCTGATGGAACATCGGCGTATGGGTCTGATCGTAATCGTTACGATAGACGCGGCCCGGTGCGATGATGCGAATCGGTGGCTGCTGCTGTTTCATGGTACGGATCTGCACGCCGGAGGTCTGGGTGCGCAGCAGGCGCGTGGCATCAAACCAGAAGGTATCATGATCGGCGCGGGCCGGATGGTGTGCCGGAATATTCAGCGCGTCGAAGTTATGATAGTCATCTTCAATTTCCGGCCCGGTGACGACGGCAAAGCCCAGTTCGCCGAAGAAAGCTTCAATGCGGTCAATGGTGCGGGTTACCGGATGCAGGCCGCCGTTTTCTACGCGGCGTCCCGGCAGAGAAACGTCAATGGTTTCCGCTGCCAGACGCGCATTTAGCGCCGCTGATTCCAGCGTGTTTTTGCGCTCGTTCAGCGCTTCCTGTACCTGCTGCTTGGCTTCGTTAATCACGGCGCCCGCCGCCGGGCGCTCTTCCGCCGGCAGGTCGCGCAGGGTTGTCATCTGTAGCGTCAGATGCCCTTTTTTGCCCAGGTATTCAACGCGAACGTTATCTAACGCCGCAACATCCTGCGCATGTTCAATGGCTGCCCTGGCGTTGGCAACCAGCTCTGCGAGATGGGACATTGTTTCCTCTTCTTCCAGCCTAAGGCCGGGCGGTTTCAGGTGGGGACCAGAAGTCCATATCAATTCGCCTTAAAACAAAAAAGCCTCCACGAGGGAGGCTTTCAGCGCGATTTATCGTTTCTTTTCTTTGCGCACAAGCCCCCGACATTCAGGTGCTAAAGTAAAAAAAGAAACGGAAAATAGCGTACATGTCTGGTTTTACCTTATCGCTTGCGTTAACGGCTCTATTGAAATGCCAGCAGGCGGAAAAGTCAATCTTTTGCTACGGTTACAGATAATAAAAGAGGGAGCAAGCTCCCTCTTTCATCTGACTTACGCCAGCGCTGATTTCGCTTTTTCAACCAGTGCAGTGAATGCCACTTTGTCGAATACGGCGATGTCGGCCAGGATTTTACGGTCGATTTCAATGGACGCTTTTTTCAGGCCATTGATGAAACGGCTGTAAGAGATGCCGTTCTGACGCGCTGCTGCGTTGATACGCGCAATCCACAGCTGACGGAACTGACGCTTACGTTGACGACGGTCACGGTAAGCATACTGACCAGCTTTGATAACAGCCTGGAAGGCAACGCGGTAAACACGTGAACGTGCACCATAGTAGCCTTTAGCTTGTTTTAAGATTTTTTTGTGACGTGCGCGAGCAATGACACCACGTTTTACACGAGCCATGTTAGCTCTCCTGTTCTATATTCTGATGGAAAAAAATAACTTATGCGTACGGCAGGCAGGCAATTACCAGACCCAGATCGCCTTTAGACACCATGGCTTTCGGGCGCAGGTGACGTTTACGCTTGGTTGATTTTTTGGTCAGGATATGACGCAGGTTAGCGTGCTTGTGCTTAAATCCACCTTTACCGGTTTTTTTAAAGCGTTTAGCCGCGCCACGGACAGTTTTAATCTTAGGCATTTATAAAATATCCACTTCGCATTGTTAATAAAATGAACCAGACAGGCGAACAATAACCGCACAGCGCGAACGCTGCGCGACATTATTACTTGAAAGCCTACTGTTTCTTCTTGGGTGCGAGCACCATGATCATCTGGCGGCCTTCAATCTTCGAAGGGAAGGATTCGACCACTGCCAGTTCACTCAGATCTTCTTTCACGCGGTTAAGCACTTCCATACCGATCTGTTGATGCGCCATTTCACGCCCACGGAAACGCAGGGTGATTTTGGCTTTATCGCCTTCTTCCAGAAAACGAACCAGGTTGCGTAGTTTGACCTGATAGTCGCCTTCATCGGTACCAGGACGGAATTTAATTTCCTTAACCTGGATAACTTTCTGCTTCTTCTTCTGTTCCTTAGAAGATTTGCTCTTTTCATAGAGGAACTTGCCGTAATCCATTATACGACAAACCGGCGGTTCGGCGTTAGGGCTGATTTCAACTAAATCAACACCTGCTTCTTCAGCTTTTTCAATAGCTTCGCGTAAACTAACAATACCAAGCTGCTCGCCTTCGACGCCAGTCAGACGCACCTCGGTAGCACGGATTTCACCGTTAATACGATTGGGACGCGTCGGTTGAACTCGTTTTCCGCCTTTAATACCTTATTCCTCCAATTGATGAAGATTGCGGCTGCGTATTTCTTGCTGCAGCTTCTCGATCAGCACATCTACGTCCATCGACCCAAGGTCTTTACCGCGGCGGGTACGTACAGCCACTTTACCAGCTTCTACCTCTTTATCACCGCAGACCAGCATGTAAGGGACGCGACGCAATGTGTGCTCGCGGATTTTAAAGCCAATCTTCTCGTTTCTCAAGTCTGCTTTTACACGAATGCCCGCATTCTGTAGTTTTCGCGTTAATTCGTTGACGTAATCAGACTGCCCGTCGGTGATATTCATCACCACTGCTTGTACCGGTGCCAGCCAGGTTGGATAAAAACCGGCGTATTCTTCAGTCAGAATACCGATAAAGCGTTCCATTGAACCCAGAATAGCACGGTGAATCATTACCGGCACCTGTCGTTCATTATTTTCACCTACATACGATGCACTCAGACGGCCCGGCAAAGAAAAGTCGAGCTGAACGGTACCACACTGCCAGGCACGATCGAGGCAGTCATGCAGGGTAAATTCGATTTTCGGACCGTAGAATGCTCCCTCGCCCGGCTGGTAGTCGAACGGAATCGCGTTTTCTTCCAGCGCTGCGGCCAGATCCGCTTCTGCGCGATCCCATAGCGCATCGCTACCGATGCGTTTTTCAGGACGGGTAGAAAGTTTCACCACGATTTTTTCAAAACCGAAGGTGCTGTACATGTCGTACACCATTCTGATGCAGCTGTTTACCTCAGCGCGTACCTGTTCTTCCGTACAGAAGATATGGGCGTCATCCTGAGTAAAGCCGCGAACGCGCATCAGACCGTGCAGCGAACCAGAAGGCTCATTGCGGTGGCAGCTGCCGAACTCCGCCATGCGCAGCGGCAGGTCGCGGTATGATTTTAGACCCTGATTGAAAATCTGCACGTGGCCAGGGCAGTTCATCGGCTTAATGCAGTATTCACGGTTCTCAGACGCGGTGGTGAACATCGCCTCTTTGTAGTTTTCCCAGTGACCGGTTTTTTCCCACAGCACGCGGTCCATCATAAACGGACCTTTAACTTCCTGATACTGGTACTCTTTCAGCTTGCTGCGCACGAAGGTTTCCAGCTCGCGGAAAATCGTCCAGCCGTCGTTGTGCCAGAACACCATACCGGGCGCTTCTTCCTGCATATGGTAGAGGTCAAGCTGCTTACCGATCTTACGATGGTCGCGCTTCGCTGCCTCTTCCAGACGCTGTAAATAGGCGTTCAGCTGTTTCTTATCTGCCCAGGCGGTGCCGTAAATACGTTGCAGCATTTTGTTATCGCTGTTGCCGCGCCAGTAAGCGCCCGCAATTTTTTGCAGCTTAAAGTGGTGGCAGAAGCGCATATTCGGTACGTGCGGCCCTCGGCACATATCGATATATTCTTCGTGGTGATAAAGGCCAGGGCGGTCGTCGTGGCTGACGTTCTCATCGAGAATTGTCGTTTTATAGCTTTCGCCACGTTCGGCGAAGACGTCGCGCGCTTCCTGCCAGCTGACTTTTTTCTTCACCACGTCATAGTTGGTTTCAGCCAGCTCGTGCATGCGCTTTTCGAGCCGCTCGAGATCTTCCTGCGTCAGGGTATGATCGAGATCCACATCATAATAGAAGCCGTTATCGATTACCGGGCCGATAGCCATTTTAGCGTTTGGCCACAGCTGTTTCATCGCATGGCCCAGCAGATGCGCGCAGGAGTGGCGAATAATTTCCAGCCCCGCTTCATCTTTAGCGGTGATAATCGCCACGGAGGCGTCTTCAGAGATAGGATCGACCGCATCCACCAGCTCGCCGTTAACCCGACCGGCGATGCAGGCTTTCGCCAGGCCCGGTCCGATATCCTGCGCGATTTCCATTACGCTAATGGCACGATCGTAGCTGCGCTGACTGCCGTCAGGAAGAGTAATTACAGGCATTTCATATCCTTAAATGCAGTGGTAACCCACACGAAAGATTACATGCAAAATTGATTTTGAGTTAATTTTCAGCAATTCACCGACCAATACCAACCCACAATTGTCAGTTTGGCGCGCGGTCAGGCACGGACGTTCAACGTGACCGAACCGGTTGATTACTAAAGCGTGAATATCTTACACGCTTAAAGAGGGATATAAAACAGGTGAATAGTAAGCCGTTTTTCTTGCTGCAATTCGCCAACTATCGGTTGGCAGATGCTAACCCTGTCAGCCTTAGCCTGCCCGCCCTTCAACTCTTGCATAATGGTCTATGATTGTTCTCTGTACGCTGCCTGGAGCCGGGACAATCGGACACCGTTTCAATTTCGCCACGCTGAGTGGGCAGCCATCTCAGATAGCTGCCGCAAAAGCGCTGCCCCCGATGGCATCCAGATCGCGCTTACATCTATACGCTATTAAATCGCATCAGCGGAATAAATCCCGCGCGATGTCGTCCATTGCTCACTTCCGGATATAAAGAGGCAATTGAATGGAGTCCAAATCATTTGTGAAAAGTTGGGGTGCCGAATATCAGGCCGACGGTAGCGTTCGTTTTCGCCTTTGGGCGACCGGGCAGAAAACGGTAACGCTCAGGTTATCCGGCGAAGAAAAAGCGATGAACCCGATCGGTGACGGATGGTTTGAGCGACAGGTCTCCGGCGTTGCGCCCGGCGCGGAGTATCATTTTGTACTGGCTGACGGTATGACCGTACCGGATCCGGCGTCACGCGCCCAAAAGGCGGATGTCAACGGGCCTTCTCTGGTTATCGATCCCACCCGCTATCAATGGCGTAACACTAAATGGCAAGGCCGTCCCTGGAGCGATACCGTCGTTTATGAGATGCACATCGGCACCTTTACCCCGGAAGGCACCTTTCAGGCGGCGATTAAAAAGCTGCCATATCTGGCCGAACTGGGTGTCACCATGCTTGAGGTGCTGCCGGTTTCGCAATTTGGCGGTCAACGCGGCTGGGGCTATGATGGCGTATTGCTGTATGCGCCGCACGCCGCCTACGGCACGCCGGATGATTTTAAAGCTTTTGTGGATGCCGCCCACGATCACGGCCTCTCGGTAGTGCTTGATATCGTGCTTAACCATTTCGGCCCGGAAGGCAATTACCTGCCGCTGCTGTCGCCTGATTTCTTCCATAAAGAACGTATGACGCCGTGGGGCGCAGGCATCGCCTATGATGTAGAGGCAACCCGCAGCTACATTGCTGAAGCGCCGCTTTACTGGTTACAGGAGTTTAACCTTGACGGCCTGCGCTTCGATGCCATCGATCAGATAGAAGACAGTTCCGATCGCCACATACTGATCGAGATTGCCGAACGCATCCGCGCTGAGATTACCGATCGTCCGATTCACCTCACCACCGAAGATAACCGTAACGTTATCTTCCTGCACCCGCGCGATGAAAACGGCAACGCGCCACTGTTTACCGGCGAATGGAACGACGATTTCCACAATGCCGTGCACGTTTTCGCCACCGGCGAAACGCACGCCTACTACCAGGATTTTGCCAGCGCGCCGGAAAAACTGCTGGCCCGCACCCTGACGGAAGGCTTCGCCTGGCAGGGAGAGGTGTCACCGCAAACCGGCAAACCGCAGGGCGTCAAAAGCAGTGGTCAGCCGCCGGTCGCCTTTGTCGATTTTATTCAGAACCACGATCAAATAGGCAATCGCGCCCAGGGCGACAGGCTGATTACCCTGGCCGGATCCGCTCGCACCAAAGTTCTGCTCGCCATGCTGCTTTTCTCGCCACATATTCCCTTGCTGTTTATGGGCGAAGAGTATGGCGAAACCAACCCCTTCCTGTTCTTCACCGATTTTCATGGCGATCTGGCTAAAGCGGTGCGCGAAGGTCGGGCTAAAGAGTTTGCCGGTCACGCCGGGCATGAAGGCGAAAGCGTACCCGATCCTAACGCGCCGGAGACGTTTAACCGTTCAAAACTCGACTGGAACAAGCCTGAAAGCGAAGAAGGCAAAGCCTGGCTGGCGTTCACACGAGAACTGCTGGCGCTGCGTCAGCAACATGTCGTTCCGCTGCTGGCTACCGCAGGCGGTAACGCGGGCAGCGTGTTGAAAACCGCAACGGGATTTGTCGCCGTAAGCTGGCGCTTCCCGCAAGGAACGCTTTCTATGGCGATCAATATTGGCGAAAACGCCCAGCCGCTGCCGGAACTACCGGGCGAAACGATTTTTGCCTGGCCGCAGGCGAGCGCTGAACTGCCGCAAAACGCCATTATCGTCCGCCTTGCCTCAGGAGATGCATCGTGAATATTCCAACCGCAACCTACCGTATTCAGTTTCGCAACGGCATGACGTTCGATCGCGCCGCCGCGCTGGTGCCCTACCTTAAGCGGCTCGGCATCAGCCATCTTTATGCCTCACCGATCTTTACCGCTACCACAGGTTCAACGCACGGCTATGACGTTACCGATGCCAATGAGATCGATCCTTCCATCGGCGGACGCGCGGGCTTTGACCGCATGGTAAAGGCGCTCCAGCAGGCCGGGCTGGGGTTGATTCTGGATATCGTGCCGAATCATATGGCCGCCTCGCTGGAAAATGCGTGGTGGCGTGACGTGATAGAGCATGGATCGCAGAGCCGCTACGCCCACTATTTTGATATTGACTGGACGCGCCGCCTGACGCTGCCCTTTCTCGGCGATACCTTTGAAAAGGTACTGGAAAACGGCGATATCAGCGTACAGCGCGATCCGCAAACCGGTCGCCCCGCTTTCGCCTGTTACGAAAGCTTCTACCCGCTGACGCCGGAAAGCTGGCAGGGGCGCGAAGAGGAAGTCTTAGCGTTAACAGATGCCAGGGCGCTGTCTGAGCTGCACGATCAACAGCCCTGGCGTTTAATGTCGTGGCGTGACGCGCCGCGCGATCTCTCCTATCGCCGCTTCTTTGAGATTACCGGTCTGGTAGGGGTACGGGTTGAGGATAAGGCAGTATTCGATGATACCCATCGCCTGATTCTTGAACTGGTGCATTCCGGCGTAGTCGATGGACTGCGCGTCGATCACGTTGACGGCCTGGCCGATCCGCAGGCTTATCTGGCGCAGCTGCGCCAGCAGGCCGGGCCGGAGTGCTATATCACGGTAGAGAAAATTCTCGGCAAAGGCGAACAAATCCCCGAAGAGTGGCCGATCTCCGGCACCACCGGCTATGAATTTATCGAATCCCTTTCCGATGTGCTGGTGGATAACGATCAGCTCGGTGCCATGCGCAAAGCCTGGAATGAGGTAAACGGCAGGCAAGTCGATATGAAGGCCGAGCTGCGCGCCGCCAAGCTGCTGATGGCGAATAAAAACTTTGAAGGCGAGTTTACCCGTTTGCTGCATATCGCGCTAACGGTCGCTGAATCAGAAAACGTGGACCTGGATCGGGAGGCTGTCGCCACTGCGCTGCGCGAGCTACTGATCGCCTTCCCGGTTTACCGCACCTATGGCACCACAGCGGGTATGCGTACGGCGGATCGGGAGATGTTACAAAGCGTGGTTGACAGGGTAAAAGCCGGTGCCAATGCGCCCGATAGTGCAACGCTCGATTTTCTCACCCGGCTTCTGGCGGGCGATATTGCTGAAGACGCAGCCGCCGAAGCCGCAAACTTCCGCATCCGCTTCCAGCAGTTAACCGGCCCGCTAATGGCAAAATCGGTTGAAGATACGCTGTTCTTCCGCCAGAACATGGATCTGGCGCTGAATGAGGTGGGTGCCGAGCCGCTGCCGCGCACTTTCTCTATCAGCCGCTTTCATCGGGAAATGCAAACACGGCTGGAACGCCAGCCGGATGCGCTCTCCGGCACCTCAACCCATGATACCAAACGCGGTGAAGATGCCCGCGCCCGACTTTATACGCTGACCGAAGCGCCACAGCGCTGGGCGGAATGCGTAACCCGCTGGCGTCAAATAAACCAGGAAAAAGTGGTGACGCTGGAAGATGGTACGGCACCAAAACCGGCGGTCGCCTGGATGCTCTATCAGGCGCTGGCGGGCATCTGGCCAACCACGCTACAGCCGCAGGATCGGGCGGGCCTGAAAGCGCTGGAAGAACGCTTCCTGGAATTTACCGAAAAAGCGTTGCGTGAAGCGAAACAGCGCACCAACTGGGGCGACAGCAACGACAGCTATGAGAAGGCGGTGCTTAACTACGCCAGCCACCTGCTTTCTCCCGACAATACGCGTTTTCTGCAAGATTTTACCGCCGCGCTCCAGCCATTTATTCGTGCAGGCCTGGTGAACAGCCTGACGCAGACTATCCTGAAGCTAACGGCACCGGGCGTACCTGATATCTATCAGGGCAGCGAGGCACTTAATTTCAGCCTGGTCGATCCTGATAACCGACGCGATCCCGATTTTCCCGCGCTGGAACAGATGCTGGACGATGACAATATGTCGGCCATCACCGGTGAAGAAGGCTGGCGCAGCGGCGCGTTAAAACAGCGTATCGTCGCCCGATTGCTGCACCTGCGCCAGCAGCAGCCCGCACTGTTCCAGCGCGGTGACTATCTGCCGCTCAACGCAGTCGGCGAGCACGAAGAAAACGTTATCGCTTTCGCCAGGGTAGATGACGATGCGGCGCTGATCGTTATTGCTCCCCGTCTGGTGTTTAACGTTCTGCCAGATAACCTGGCGCAGCCACATCGTGAACACTGGGCGGGAACGGAGCTGGTGCTGCCCGAGCGACTCGCCAACCGCCGCTACCGCGACATGCTGAGCGGTGAAGAGCGCGACGTTACCGATCGTATTGCGCTGGAAACGTTCGATCGCTGCCTGCCGGTTTCTTTTTTAAGCATTTGATTTTATTGCTTTAACGTTAGTTAGCTATCGCTGCTCTCTGCGAAAACCTGAACATTCAATGGAGAAGAATGCATGTCAAACGGTAAGCCTTTTGAAATTACGGCGGGGTACAGTCACCTGCTTGGCGCCAACTTTGATGGCGAAGGCGTCAATTTCGCCATTTTCTCCGCCCATGCGGAGCGCGTGGAACTTTGCCTCTACGATCCGAGCGGGAAAAATGAGATCGCCCGCTTCGATCTGCCGGAATATACCCATGAAATCTGGCACGGCTACGTGCCGGGCCTGAAACCGGGCGCGCTCTACGGCTACCGCGTTCATGGCCCTTACGATCCTGAAAACGGCCACCGCTTCAACGCCAACAAGCTGCTTATCGATCCCTACGCGCGCGAGCTGGCAGGTGATATCGAATGGAACGAGGCGCATTTTGCTTACGATCTGCTGCATGAAGATAAAGACCTGACTTTCGACACGCGTGACAGCGCCCCTTTTACCCCGAAATGCCGGGTCATCGATCCCAACGCCGTTGACTGGCAGGATAATCATCGCCCCGCTATCGCCTGGCCGCGCTCAGTGATCTATGAAACCCATGTGAAAGGCTTTACCCAGCTCAACCCGGCGCTGCCGCCGGAACTGCAGGGCACTTTCGAAGGCATGGGCCATAAGGCATCGGTGGATTATATTAAAAGCCTCGGCATCACCTCGGTGGAGCTGTTGCCGGTTCACTGGTTCCCGGACGATCAGCATCTGCTGGATAAAGGGCTGAAAAATTTCTGGGGCTATAACTCACTCGGCTTCTTCGCCCCGGCCTCGCGCTATTACGGGCCGAATGGCATTCAGGGCTTCCGCGATATGGTGCGCTCATTCCATGATGCCGGTATCGAGGTCATCCTCGACGTGGTTTATAACCATACGGCAGAAGGCAACGAGCTTGGCCCGACGCTGTCGTTCAAGGGGATCGATAACTTCTCCTACTATCGCACCATGCCCGATCAGCACCGCTACTACATTAACGATACCGGTACCGGCAACACGGTTAACACCTCGCACCCGCGCGTGCTGCAAATGGTGATGGACTCGCTGCGCTACTGGGCGGAATCGATGCATGTCGATGGTTTCCGCTTCGATCTCGGCACTATTCTCGGTCGCGAGCCGGAAGGCTTTGACCAGCGCGGCGGCTTCTTCGATGCGGTGATGCAGGACCCGGTACTGTCGAAGGTGAAACTGATCGGTGAGCCCTGGGATATTGGCCCCGGCGGCTATCAGGTGGGTGGCTTCCCGCCGGGCTGGGCCGAATGGAACGATAAATATCGCGATACGGTGCGCGAATACTGGAAAGGCGATAACGTTTCTACCGATTTCGCCGCACGCCTGCTCGGTTCCGGCGATCTCTACGATCAGCGCGGGCGCCGCCCCTGGGCCAGCGTTAACTTTATCACCGCCCATGACGGCTTTACGCTCAACGACCTGGTGTCGTACAACGAAAAGCATAACGAGGCTAACGGCGAAGATAATAACGACGGTCATAACGATAACCGCTCCTGTAACTACGGTGTCGAAGGGCCAACCGACGATGAAGGTATCAACGCGGTACGTGAGCGGCAGAAGCGTAATTTTCTCGCCACTATTCTCTTCTCCCACGGCACGCCAATGCTGCTGGCAGGCGACGAGTTCGGGCGCAGCCAGATGGGTAACAACAACGGTTACTGTCAGGACAGCGAGATCTCCTGGGTACACTGGGACGATCTGCCGGAAAGCTGCGAGGCGCTGCGCGAGTTTACGCGTCAGGTCATCAAACTACGCGCCGAACAGCCGCTGCTGCGTCGGGAAAACTGGCGTGACGGCATGGATATCAAGTGGTTTAACGCCGGAGGCGGTTTCCAGCAGCCGGAACAGTGGGATGAAGGCTCCACGCTCGGCGTTTATCTCGGCCGTCCGGATTTGCAGCCGGAGGAAGGGATTTGGCATGATGTGTTGATGCTGTTTAACCCGTTTGAAGGCAATGTGCCGTTCCGCATTCCGCAGTTTGGCGAAGGCGGCTGGGTGCTGGAACTCACCACCTCTGACAGCGCAAAACGCGGGCTGGTGATCAATAAAGAGATGGATTTCGAACTGGAAGGACGCAGTATCGCCCTTTTCCGACGCCCTTAATATAACACGCGGGCGCTGCATCGGCGGCGCCCGCGCTTCGCTTAACGGTTACGATTTCTTATTGCTGCACAACCGATCCCACAATTCGTTATGGGTATTGATCGCCCTCACCGTGCGCGCATCCATCACTTCCGCATCGTTGCCGTGCGTATAAATCGGCTGAAACAGCGTGCAGGAAGAGTCCACGCTGGCGCGGTCAATCATTGACGTTGTATTTCGACTGGCGCAGCTTGTCACGAGCAGCAGCATCGCTGAGATTAGCGTTAGACGTTTCCACATTTTTTGCCACCTTAATATTTTCCGCCTGTTTATGCGCAACGACCTCTGCCTGACGCGTTTGTAGCTGGGCCGCCGCCACCTCTGCCTTAGCTCTCTCCTGCGTTTTACCGATCTTTTTTCCACCAAAGTAAGAGCCTGCGAGACCGACGATTACCGCCAGCCCTCCCAGTACCCAGCTCCAGCCCCCGGACAACAACGACATGACTTCGCTCATGATCAGGCCCTCCGCTCCCGCTTTTTCTTTAAAGCGTAGGCGGCAACCGTCGCCATGCAAGGCCTATGAAAATATTTTATTTGACAAACATTTAGCCGCTTCGCTTTGCCGGTCCCGCGGTTACGGTCTACCTTCAATGACATAACTTTACGAAAACAGGGATAACCCACAGGAAGTGGTTAACGCGCATGTCGTGATGAGAACACCCAATGAGCCAACACACCTGCACCATTATCTATAACGGTGAGCCGCTGCACGGCGATGCCGATATTCCGCTGATCGATTTTCTCCAGGCGCAGGGCAAAATATTGCCGCACGTCTGCTATCACCCGGCGCTGCCGCCGCTGCAATCCTGCGACGTATGCTGGGTAGAGCATCAGGGCGAACTGGTACGCGGCTGTACGCTGCGCAGCAAGGAGGGCCTGACCATCTCCAGCCGTCAGCCAGAGGCGCTGGCAGCGCAGGAAGAAGGCATGGATCGCCTGCTGGCGCGCCATGAGCTTTACTGCACGCTGTGTGAACACAATACCGGCGACTGTACGCTGCACAACACCGTCGCCGATATGCATATTCCGATTCAGTACTATCCCTACCAGCGCAAGCCTTATCAGAAAGATGAAAGCAACCCCTTCTATACCTACGATCCCGATCAGTGCATTCTGTGCGGGCGCTGCGTCGAAGCGTGTCAAAACGTTGAGGTCAACGAAACGCTCTCTATCGACTACAGCGCCGATCACCCGCGTGTGCTGTGGGACGGCGGCACGCAGATTGCCGGTTCCAGCTGCGTCAGCTGCGGTCACTGCGTTACCGTCTGCCCCTGCAATGCGCTGCTGGAAAAAACCATGCAGCCCAACGCCGGACCTTTTACCGCCATGCCGGAAGATCTGAAGCGGCCGATGATCGATCTGGTGAAAGCGCTGGAAAACACCATCGGCGCGCCGCCGATTACCGGCGTATCGCTGATGGATATGGCGATGCGCCAGAAAGAGATAAAAAAAACCAAAACGGTCTGCACCTACTGCGGCGTCGGCTGTAGCTTTGAAATGTGGACGCGCGATCGTCATATCCTCAAGGTACAGCCGGTGGTCGATGCGCCAGTCAACGGCATTTCCACCTGTCTGAAAGGCAAATTCGGCTGGGATTTCGTCAACAGCCCGCAGCGCCTGACCACGCCGCTGATCCGCGAACAGGGCCGCTTCCGCCCCGCCAGCTGGGATGAAGCACTGGACCTGGTAGCGCGGCGGCTGAAAGAGATCGCCGCGCAACACGGCGGCGACAGCATCGGTTTTATCGGCTCCAGCAAGGGCAGCAATGAAGAAGCCTACCTGACGCAAAAAATCGCCCGACTGATTTTCGGCACCAATAATGTGGATAACTCGTCGCGCTACTGCCAGAACCCGGCCACTCAGGGGCTGTTTCGCACCGTAGGCTACGGCGGCGATGCGGGCACGCTGGAAGATTTACAGCAGGCCGATCTGATCGTCATCGTTGGCAGCAACCTGGCGGAAAACCATCCGGTAATCGCCTCGCGCATCAAGGCGGCGCAGAAGCACAAGGGGCAGAAACTGCTGGTGGTCGATCCACGCATGAACGAAATGGCGGAGCGTGCCGATCTCTGGCTGCGTATTCGCCCCGGCAGCGACAGCCTTTGGGCCAGCGCCATGTCGCGCTATATGTTCGATCACGGCTATGCCGACACCGCGTTTCTTAATGACAAGGTCAATCAGGTAGAGGCGTATCGCGCCTCGCTGGCTCCCTACAGCCTGCACTACGCCAGCGAGCATACCGATCTTGCCGTCGGGCAGCTGATTGAGGCGGCAGAAATGATTGGTCAGGCGCAGCGCGTTTGCCTGCTCTGGGCGATGGGCATTACCCAGCACAGCCACGGTGCCGATACCAGCACCGCACTCTCTAATCTGCTGCTGGTTACCGGCAACTATGGCCGTCCCGGTACCGGTGGCTATCCGATGCGCGGCCATAACAATGTACAAGGTGCCAGCGATTTTGGCTGTCTGAGCAACGTCTATCCCGGCTATGAAAGCGTCACCGACGCGGCGGTACGGGAAAAATGGGCGCGCGCCTGGGGCGTTACGGCGACGGCACTCTCCGATAAGGTCGGCTCCGATAACTTTATGATGGTGCAACATGCTCATGAAGGTTCGCTGAAGGCGATGATGATTATCGGCGAGGAAACCGCGTTCTCCGATGCCGACGCCAGCAAAGTGCATGAGGCCTTCAGCAAACTCGATTTTATGGTGGTGCAGGATATTTTTATGAGCCGTACCGCCGAATTTGCCGACGTGGTGCTGCCCGGCTGCCCCAGCGTGGAGAAAGAGGGCAGCTACGTTAATACCGAGCGCCGCATTCAGCGCTTTTATGAGGTGATGCCGCCGCTGGGCGACAGCCGCCCGGACTGGCGCATTCTGACCGATCTGGCAGCGCGCCTCGGACATCCCTGGGATTACCGTCATCCGGGCGACATTATGGCTGAAGCGGCAAACATCGCCACGCTTTTCGCCGGGGTCAGCTATGCGCGTCTCAGCGGCTGGCAATCACAGCTCTGGCCGGTAAAAGCAGACGGCAGCAGCACGCCGCTGCTCTATACCGACGGTTTTAAATTCCCTGACGGCAAAGCGGTGCTGTGGCCTGTTGACTGGCAGCCGCCGCAGGAAGAACCGGACGAACAGTACGATCTGCTACTGAACAACGGACGTATGCTGGAACATTTCCAGTCCACTAACCAGACCGGACGCGGAGGTCGAATGTTCAACCTCTCGCCAAACTGGTTTGTTGAAATCAGCCCGCAGCTCGCCCGTGAACGGCAGCTCAGCGAGGGCGACTGGGTCAACATCGCTTCACGGCGCGGCGCGCTACAGGTGCCGGTTACCATCACTTCACGCGTGGCGGGAAACGTGCTGTTTATCCCAATCCACCACGGCAAACCCGGCATTAACAGCCTGACCGGCGATCACCACGATCCGGATGTCAACACGCCAGCCTATAAAGAGATCGCCGTGAGGATGCAAAAGCTGCCGCACCCGCCGCAGGCGGAGGTGCTGCCGCGGCAAAACTTCCGCCACGGCAGCCGTACCCCGCTGCCGCACCTGCCCATCGAAGAAAAGTGGCGGCAGGAAGGCTATACCCTGCCGCCTGAACACACCCAACACCCGGAGAAATTTTAATGGCTGAACGAATGAGCTACGAGGTGCCGCCAACCAAAACCGCCCCCGACGCGCATGACGCGCTGCACGAGTTGCTGCAAAGCCTGCACCACCACGGCTTTTTACGTCTGGCCAACGATGTGGTCTCCGCCAATACCCAGATCGCTAAGGTGCTGGTGGACGGCCTGAATAAGCCGGGTTCGCAGAATGCGATGCAAAACCTGTCGGCACTGCTGATGGCGCTGGCGGATATTCCGCCGGGTGAGTTTTATAAGACGATTTCTGCCGTTAAGTCAGCGCTGAGTGCGGTCAATCACCATACGCAAACCCAGCAGCAACATGACGTGGCACCGGGCGTCAGCGGCACCTGGAAACTGCTGCATGATGAAGATCTCTGGCACGCGGTAATGCCGCTAGTTGCCGGACTGAAAGCCTTTGCCAGCGCGATGGAACAGCCAGCGCCGGAGAAACCGATCAGCGCCTTCAGCGGCAAAGACAGCCATGCCTGATACCGAGCTGACGCTGCTGCTCTCCCGCGCCCAGTTTGCGATAACTATCGGCCTGCACATTATCCTGGCAGGTTTTAGCTTCGGCCTGTCGCTGTGGCTGACGATACTTGAAGGGCTTTGGCTGTGGCGTAAACAGCAGCGTTATCTCGACGTCTATAACTTCTGGTTGAAGATCTTTGCGCTGAACGTGGCGGTCGGCGTGGTTTCCGGCGTGGTGATGGAGTTTCAGTTTGGCACCAACTGGGCCCCTTTTATTGAGCGCGTCGGCGGGCTAATCGGCCCGCTGATGTTCTACGAAGTGCTGGTCGCCTTCTTTCTGGAAGCAGGCATGGTGGGCGTAATGATGTTCGGTATGGATCGCATCGGCCCGCGCCTGCATTTTATGGTGACGGCGCTGGTGGCAGTGGGCGCGCTGATCAGCGTGTTCTGGATCATAGCCGCCAACGCCTGGATGCAAACGCCCGCCGGGTTTGTGCTGGATGAGCAGCAGCGTTTCCAGCCACAGAGCTGGCTGGCGATTATTTTTACCCCTTCTTTTCCCTGGCGGCTGGCACATATGACGCTGGCGATGCTGATCGGCACCGCTTTAATGGTAGCGGCGGTGGGCGCATGGCAATTGTTGCGCAACGAGGATAACGGGCGAGGAAAGCTGATGGCTTCAATGAGCCTGTGGGGGCTATTGTTCCTGACGCCGCTTCAGGCGCTGATCGGCGATCTGCATGGTGAAAATACGCTGCGCTATCAGCCAGCAAAAATTGCCGCCGTCGAAGGCGACTGGCAGCGACCGCCGCCGGGCCAGGGCGAGCCGTTGCGTCTGTTCGCCCTGCCCGACCAGCAGCAACAGCGCAACCGCTGGGAACTGGCGATTCCTGATATCGGCTCGCTCTATCTGCGCCATAACTTAAGCGGTCAGATAAAAAGTCTCAGCGAGTTTCCGCCGCAGGATATCCCGCCGGTTGCCCCGCTATTTTTTGCCTTTCGTCTGATGGTTGGGCTGGGCATGTTAACGATCGCCGTTAGTCTGGCGGCGCTGGTGCAGCGGCTACGCGGGCGTTTGTGGCAAACGCGCTGGCTGTTAAAAACGGTGGTGTTAATGGGGCCGGCAGGCTTTATCGCCATGCTCGCCGGTTGGGTCGTTACCGAGATGGGGCGGCAGCCCTGGACCGTTTACGGTCTGCTGCGTACCGCCGACAGCGTCTCACCGCTTGATAGCAGGCTGGTCATCGCCTCCGGCTGCGCTATTTTGTTCATCTACGGCCTGGTCTTTTTTATCGGCCTGCGTTATCTGCTGCGCTATGCCAATCGCACCATTGAGGTCGGTGAGGCTGGTCCGGCACCGGAAATGGATCCTTCAGGAGATAAATCGTGATTGCCCTGTCGCTGGCTGATATTTCTGCCGCCACGCTGGCGGTCTCGCTGCTGCTGTACCTGCTGCTGGACGGCACCGATCTTGGTGTCGGTATGCTGCTGTTCTGTTTTCGCAACGCCGAATCACGTCGCCGCCTCACCGCCACTATCCTGCCGATCTGGGACGCCAATGAAACCTGGCTGGTGCTGCTGGCGGGCGGCATGCTGGCGCTGTTTCCTGTGGCCTACAGCACGCTGTTTAGCGCCATCTATTTACCGCTGTTTATTATGCTGCTGGCGCTGGTGATGCGCGCCGTGGCGCTGGAGTATCGCGGTCATGTTAATCAGCGCTGGCACCGTGCGCTGGATAAACTTCACCAGCTTAGCTCGCTGATTGCCGCTTTTATTCAGGGCGCGCTGGTCGGTTTGGTGGTGAGCGGACAAACTGAATCCGGGCCTTTTGCCTGGCTGTCGCTCTATCCGGCGCTGTGCGGCCTGGGGCTGATTGCGGCTTATCTGCTCTGCGGCTGCTGCTGGATTCAGTGGCGTATCAGAGGACCGGAGGTCGTGCTGGCGCACCATTTGGCCTGGCTGTTTCTGGTACTCAGCCTGGCGCTGCTGGTGGCGATTAATATGCTGGATAATCGTGCCCTGCTCCAGGCCTGGCAGCGTCTGCCGGGCCGGATAGTGCTGCTGCTGACGCTGCTGACGCTGGCAGCTTTGCTTATCGCCATGGTACGCAGACGCCCCATGCTGTCGCTGATGCTGGCGTTAAGCCTGATAACCTTATGTTGGGGATTGCTGATTATCGGCCTCTATCCCTGGATACTGCCGGGCAAACTGACGATTCAACAGGCCGCCGCTGCGCCAGCAACGCAGCTATTTCTGCTGAGCGGCTACGCGCTAATCCTGCCGGTCACCCTCGCCTATAACAGCTGGGCCTTCTGGGTATTTCGTGCCAAAGTGCGCTAGTTTCGCCGTAGCTGTACTAATATGCTGCATGTTAACGCTATGAGAGGCATAATCTTTCTCCCGCTGAGAACACTAAGGAAAAGATATGCTCACTGGCCCATACGTTAATGGTGCTGCGATAATTATTGGCGGTTTGCTCGGTGCGGTAGCAGGTCGCCATATTCCGGAACGCATTAAAACGGCTCTGCCGCTGACCTTTGGACTCTGTTCAATCGGTCTCGGTATCAATCTGGTGGTCAAAGTAAACTATATGCCCGCCGTGGTCATCGCCATGGTACTCGGCGCGGTCATTGGTGAGCTGTTTTGGCTGGAACAAGGCGTCGGTAAAGCTGCGGGGTTGACACGTGGCCTGGTTAACCGCTTTCTACCGCCGGTAAAAGGTATCGGTGCCGAGAGCTTTACTGAAAATTTCGTCGCGATTCTGGTACTGTTTTGCGCCAGTGGAACCGGCATCTTTGGGGCGATGCATGAAGGAATGACCGGCGATCCCTCCATTCTGTATATTAAAACGGTGCTCGATCTGTTTACCGCTGCGGTTTTTGCCACCATGCTGGGCTATGCGGTGATCGCTATCGCCGTTCCACAGGTGCTGATACAGGTAGGGCTGGCGATGCTGGCGGTGGTCATCTTACCGCTGATCTCGCCGGCGATGATGGGCGATTTTTCCTGTGCGGGCGGCCTGATTATGATTGCGGCTGGCCTGCGCATCTGCAACATCAGGCTGTTTCCGGTGGTAAATATGCTGCCTGGCCTGTTCCTGGTGATGCCCTGCTCTTACCTGTGGGCCACGCTGGTCAGTTAACCTGCTAAAGAAAACGGGCCGCGACTGGCGGCCCGTTCTGCTCACATTGCGTAAGAAAGCAGAATCTGCGTTTTGGTATCGGTATGTTCCGAGGCCGACTCCGGCGGATTATTATTCCAGGTGACGTTGTACGCCAGCTTCAGCGCGAAGTGCGCATTGATCGCGACCTGCAGGCCGGTTTCAGAGTTAACGGTAGTGTTATCGTTAAAGCTGCTCAGCACCGATACGCCCTGAATAAATTTGGTAGTATCGGTCAACTGCCATTGGTAGCTCAGTGCGCCGTAGCCCAGCCCCTGAGTTTCAGAACCGCCGTCATGGAAATCGTCATAGCGCACGCCTGGACCCAGTTCCACGCGCAGCAAGTGCACCGGACCATTCAAAACCTGGCGTCCATAACCTATCGCCAGTACATCACGGGAATCATAGCCGTTAAAGCGATCGCTGAGCCAGCTCGCCTGACCAAACAGATAGTCATTAGCGTTCATGTTATAGCGGGTGCGTCCACCGATCTGATAGGTTTCGGAAGAGCGCTCATCGTTGGATGACGTGTTAGCCGCATTGCCCCATAAACTGTAGGCAGTATTTGGCTGATACCATGTCATATTGGTCTGGGCAGTTAACGAGGAGCTGGTGGTGTTCCCGGTTTGCGCCAGGTAGCCCGCCGCCGCGTTACCTTCAAACGGCTTTTTTGCCGTAGAGGGATCGTCCATGACGGTAAAAACGTTATTATCCGCTAAAGCCTGGTGACAAAACGCGCTGGCGGAAAGCAGCAGCGCAGCAGACAGCTTATTAAGCACTTTCATTATTGTGTGATCCGTACGACAGTTTTAAAAAAAGAAGAGTCTGAAGCGTTTTACGCGCCGATCAACGCCATTTAGCATAAATATTGTAAACAGGCGTTAAAAAGCCCATACGCTGATAAACAAACTGATAAAAATCGCTCTGAATGGGATTCTTCTGATTAACGGCGCGCATTATAAAGGCGTACTGAAAGACTTAAAAGCAGACGAAAATAAATATTTTTCTGATGAATAAGCAAATATAAAGCACGCCGTTGGCGTGCCTTACGCGATCAGTTTTGCGGGGCCTGCGCTGCCAGTACGCCCTTTCCTTCCGGAATAGTGGTAAAACGCGTGACAATTTGATGCCAGCTGTTTGCCGGATCGAGCTGGGTGAATGTCTGCGGATAAATAAATTTCGCCAGATATTCGAGGCCGACAATATTCCATGGATGATTATAAAAGTTGTGATAAATGCCGTAAAAACGTCCGGCTTTAATGGGCTGTAGCTCAGCAAAGCCGGGGCGCTGTTTCATATGGTTAAACGCGTTATCGACCTGCTGCTGCGTCACGCCATAGCCAAAGGGAATCGCCGCGTTATTTTTACTCGCCCACTGTGAACCAGAAACAATATACGCGTCCGGCTTCATGGCGATCACCTTTTCCAACGCCACATCACCGGTTGCGCCCGGCAGTAGTTCAGAGCCGAGGTTGATAGCGCCTACCGCTTCCACCATCGATCCCCAGCCAACGTGCGCATGGGTAAAACAGCAGGACTCCAGTCCGGCCAGACCCGCTTTGGCCTCAATAAAGACGCGTGGCTTTGGCGATACGTCACGCACCTTCTCCTGAATGGCCTGATAGTGCTGCTGATAAAAGTCGGTGTACTGCTGTGCTTCCTGCTCACGGTTTAGCGCCTTGCCCATCAGAGTAATACTTTGCGGCGCATCCCTGACCGGGTTTTCAAAGGTATCGATAAACATGACCGGAATATTTAACTGACGCAGCTTTTGCAGCACGCCGGTTTCGGTAAGCGAAGGCTTAGATCGCAGCTGGGCAATCATCAGATCGGGACGCTGGGCGATAACGCTTTCCAGGTTAACCTCCCCTTTGTCGCTAAAGCCCATATCGGTGATATGGCTGGCCTGTGGCCATTTGCTCAGCATCAGCTGCCAGGTTTGCCCGTCGCTTTTTTTCAGCAGGTTATTCCATGCCACGATACGCTGGAAAGGATTGGCGCGATCCAGCAGCGCCAGCGCGAGAATATCCCGTCCATCCTGTACCACAATGCGTTCAGGCTCCTTATTCAGGGTGATGCTCTGCCCGTCGAAATCGGTTAGCGTAACGGGATAGCGGGTAGCGACCGCCGGGGCGGAAGCCATCAGCATCAGAACCGGAACAGAAAATTTTATCGCGCGATGCACATCGTCTCCTTGTTACAGGTGGGCCTGTTATTAATAAGTTATATCGTTGGCAGACAGATAGTAATGATAATTAATTGCATTAGCAAACCCGTTTTAGGGCTGATTCGCCCCTTGCGCCTGCATGGACTAAGCTAAAAATGCGTTCGGGAACAACAGGCTGGATTTGCACATGACGACTGTGGCCTGCCACACGGTTACTTTTTTACCGACTTAACCCTGAATGGCGCTGTGAAGATTATCAGGCAGTTGCAGCCACATTATTCCTGACGACGCTTCCAGCCTGTGCGCTCGCGCTGATTTTGTATGAAATTTGCGCGTTACAATGATCATTACACAGCGAAGATGAGGATAACCCCATGTGGTCAGCCATAAGTCGTCTGTTGAGTGAGCAGTTAGGCAACGCAGAAATCAGCCTGCGCACAGAGCTACCGGGTGGCGAAATCCACGCCGCCTGGCGTCTGCGCTATGGCGGGCAATGGATATTTGTAAAAAGCAACGGCCCGGAGATGCTACCCGCCTTTACCGCAGAGGCGGATCAGCTGGCGTTGCTGGCACGCAGCCAGACGGTACGGGTGCCGCATGTCTATGGCATCGGCAGCGATCGTGATTATAGCTTTCTGCTGCTGGAATATATTCCCGCACAGCCGCTGGATGCGCAAAACGCCCGCCGGTTAGGAGAGCAGCTGGCGCGCCTGCATCAGTGGAGCGAACAGCCGCAGTTCGGCCTCGATTTTGATAACAACATTACCACCATGCCGCAGCCCAACAGCTGGCGTCGCCGCTGGTCGCGTTTCTTTTCCGAGCAGCGCATCGGTTGGCAATTACAGCTGGCTGAGGAGAAAGGCATTCGCTACGGCAACAGCGATCTGATTATCGATTGCGTACAGCGCGTGCTGGCCAGCCATCAGCCGCAGCCTTCGCTACTGCACGGCGATCTCTGGCCGGGCAACTGTGCGGGCAGCGACAGCGGACCCTGGATCTACGATCCTGCCTGCTACTGGGGCGATCGCGAGTGCGATTTAGCCATGCTGTCACATTTCCCCACGCTGCCGGATAAAATTCTGGAGGGCTATCAGTCGGTATGGCCGCTGCCTGCCGGATTTGCCCAGCGTCAGCCGGTTTATCAGCTTTATTATCTGTTGAACCGCGCTAACGTTTTTGGCGGCGGCTGGCTGAAAGAGGCGCAGCTGGCGGTGGAACGCCTGCTGGAGCTGGATGATTTACGGCAGCATCGGGCCTGAGTTTCAGGCCCGTTGTTCGTATCAGATCAGGCCCAGCAGCGACAGGACGAAATAGCCAGCAATGGCAATAATTACCGGCAGTACATACAGCGGAAAAATTTGCAGAAAGAGAGTATGGCGCGGCACGACGATCTTCTCTTCGAGCTGCTGGCGGCTGCGTCCTTCGTCGCCTTTCGCCTGCTCCAGAATCAGCATATCCTCCACGCCCTCTTTCAGATGACGTGACTGCCGCCACATCCGCGCCCCGGATGCCTGTAGCGCCAGGCCGACAAAAATCAGAATGTAAATCACCCAGAAACCTATATTGCTGCCGCTATGGAAATTCGGCACCGGCGAATTTCGCCAGAAAAAACCGAGAAACGGCGTGTTAAAGCGGATCATATCGATCATCACATGCATAAAATCGAGCAGGACGGCATCAATACCGGGCCGTTTTCCGCTGTGCTGAAACATAAATCCCAGTAGTGAGATCAGCGTTGAAATCAGCGCCGGAATAAAAATAATCCAGCCAGCCACGCGTTTGATGATGGCAACACGGCCAGCCTGTTGATAAGTCATGGGTTCTCCTTGTACCTGTTGTCTGGCTGTAAGTCTACCTGCTGTCAGGGAAATCTGCCTGAAAAAAAGCGTTGGCAATGGCTATTATCCTGGCGAGACATACATACCTGTTTGGCTGCTTCATGCTATGGTGAAACAAACTGTCAAACCGGAGTTTCGTATGACCTATACCCGCCCTGTACTGGCCGCAATATTTGATATGGATGGATTGCTGATCGATTCTGAACCGTTATGGGATCAGGCCGAGCTGGATGTTTTTGCCACGCTGGGCGTGGATCTTTCGCGGCGCAGCGAACTGCCCGATACGTTGGGTATGCGTATCGATCAGGTGGTACGCATGTGGTATGAAACGCTGCCGTGGAACGGCCCCAGCCAGCAGGAAGTCACCGAGCGCATTATCGCCCGCGCCATTAACCTGGTGGAGGAGAAAAAACCGCTGCTGCCGGGCGTGGAGCAGGCGCTACAGCTTTGCCATGCGCAGGGGTTGAAGGTCGGCCTCGCCTCCGCCTCGCCGCTGCATATGCTGGAAAAGGTAATGGCGATGTTTAACCTGCGCGACTATTTTGAAGTCCTGGTTTCCGCTGAATCGCTGCCGTGGAGCAAGCCTCATCCGCAGGTTTATCTGGATGCCGCCGCGCGACTCGGCGTCGATCCGCTCAACTGCGTCACGCTGGAGGACTCTTTTAACGGCATGATCGCCACCAAAGCGGCCCGGATGCGTTCGGTGGTCGTGCCCGCACCGGAGTATCGTGACGATCCCCGCTGGGCGCTGGCTGACGTTAAGCTGGACTCGCTGCTGGCGCTGACGCCTCAGCATCTGAAAGGTTATTAAGCGCGGCCCGCTTCGCTGATGCAGCGGGTTTGCTGCCTGCGATGATTATGCCCGGCGCGGTTTAACTCGCGCGTCGGGCTGTTTTAATACCGCGACAAGCCAGGTAATTTTCTGACAAACTTGATCTGGCGTGCAGAATAAATAAAACACCATTTCATTTTTATTGAATTCATCTTCCGTCAGGCCTATCATGTTTCTCACGATACAGGTGAGCTATCACCCTATATTTTTAACGACAGAGAGGCATCGACATGCAAGTTCGTCAGAGCATCCACAGCGACCATGCCCGTCAGCTGGACACAGCGGGTTTACGACGCGAATTCCTCATCGAAAAAATTTTTGATGCTGATAATTACACCATGACCTACAGCCACATTGACCGCGTTATCGTGGGTGGCGTTATGCCGGTCCACAACAGTGTGACCATCGGTAGCGAAGTAGGTAAACAGCTGGGCGTAAGCTACTTCCTGGAGCGTCGTGAGCTGGGCGTAATCAATATCGGCGGCCCAGGTATCATCGAGGTTGACGGTAAAGCCTGGGAAATCGGCAACGAAGAAGCGCTGTATGTCGGTATGGGCGCGCAGTCCGTGGTGTTCAAAAGCGTTGACGCCAGCAAACCGGCCAAGTTCTACTACAACAGCGCACCGGCCCATACGCGCTACCCTGACAAAAAAATCACCCCGGCTGACGCCTCTCCGACCACGCTCGGCGATGCATCCACCAGCAACCGCCGCACCATCAATAAATATATCGTGCCGGACGTGCTGCCTACCTGTCAGCTGACCATGGGCCTGACCAAGCTGGAAGAAGGCAGCCTGTGGAACACCATGCCTTGCCACACGCATGAACGCCGTATGGAAGTTTACTTCTACTTCGATATGGATGAAGAAACCGCCGTATTCCATATGATGGGTCAGCCGCAGGAAACACGTCACCTGCTGGTTCATAACGAACAGGCTATTCTTTCACCGAGCTGGTCAATCCATGCAGGCGTTGGCACCAAACGCTATACCTTCATCTGGGGCATGATGGGTGAAAACCAGGTGTTCGATGATATGGACCACGTAAAAGTCAGCGAGCTGCGTTAACGTCGAAAGTCGAAAGAAGGAAGCGAATGAATGATCCTTAATGCATTTAATCTGCAGGGCAAGGTCGCGCTGATCACCGGTTGCAACACGGGTCTGGGCCAGGGCATGGCTGTCGGTCTGGCGCAGGCGGGCTGCGATGTGGTTGGCGTCAACCGCTCCGGCGCACGTGATACCCCTGCGCTGGTTGAAGCCGCAGGCCGTCGCTTCGTCAATATTGATGCTGATTTAATGGACAGCAGCGCGATTCCGCAGGTGGTGGAAAAAGCGGTAGCCGCCTTTGGTCGCATCGATATTCTGATCAACAACGCCGGGATTATCCGCCGCCAGGACGCGATTGAATTCAGCGAACAAAACTGGGACGACGTAATGAATGTCAACAGCAAGACGGTATTCTTTATGTCGCAGGCGGTAGCGCGTCAGTTTATCAGCCAGGGCAGCGGCGGTAAGATCATTAATATCGCCTCCATGCTTTCCTTCCAGGGCGGAATTCGCGTCCCGTCCTATACCGCGTCAAAAAGCGCGGTAATGGGCCTGACGCGTCTGATGGCGAACGAATGGGCGGCGCACAATATCAATGTGAACGCCATCGCGCCGGGTTATATGGCAACGAACAACACTGAACAGCTGCGTAATGATGAAGATCGCAGTCAGGAAATTCTGAGCCGTATTCCTGCCGGACGCTGGGGCGTACCGCAGGATCTGATGGGTCCGGTGGTCTTCCTCGCCTCATCCGCTTCTGATTACGTAAACGGCTATACGCTGGCGGTTGACGGCGGCTGGCTCGCTCGTTAACCCTTACCGGGCGGGGTTTCACCTCGTCCGGCATTCACTTCTGGTTACAACGTCACAACTTCCCTTCTACTGGATAAATCCCCTATACTGGATACATTGACAGTTAGTTTCCAGGTTATTTCCATGACGGCCGAAGGCCACGTTATTTTCGCCATTGCCAGCGCTATTTTTGCCAAGCGCGCCGAGCTAACGCCTGAGCTGGCTAACGGTGACTGGTGGCATATTATTCCGGCGGTGCTGCTCACCTGCCTCCTGCCCGATATCGATCATCCTCGTTCCACGCTCGGTCAGCGCTTTCGCTGGATATCGCAGCCTGTAGCGCGGGCATTTGGCCATCGCGGTTTTACCCACAGCCTGCTGGCAGTGCTGGGCGGTGTGGCGCTGTTACAGTTTAATCTGCCCCAAACCTGGCCAGTGCCTGCTGATGCCCTGCACGGCATGGTACTGGGCTATCTCAGCCATATCGCGGCGGATATGCTGACGCCCGCTGGCGTGCCGCTGCTTTGGCCCTGCCGCTGGCGTTTCCGCTTACCGCTGCTGAATACCCGCTCCGGCAACCAGCTGGAGCGCATCTTTTGCCTGGCGCTGGTGATCGGCGCACTCTGGTTCCCACCGGGTATGCCGCATTTTGGCGCAGACGGCTGGCCCACCAAACTTATGAATAACGTTCAGTTTGGCATAAACCGCTTAATTAACCTGCGATATGACTGATTTTTATACTAATTAATCAAAAAAGTTATAAACAATTCCATTCGGATCTAATCCCCCTTTTGGCCAAGCTGTTACCATGCGGCCAACCGCGCCATATCGGCGTCAGAAATTAATTTCGCCCTGCTTCACCGCCTCGGCAATCCCGGCGGTGAGGCAAACTCATGGAGAAACAGGATGACTGTCCCGCTTATTCTCAATATCCTGGTGTTTATCGTACTGCTGATCGTGCTATCCCGTCTGGGACGCAACGGCTGGAGTCTGTCGAAAAAGGTGCTGGCAGGCCTGGTGATGGGCGTACTGTTCGGCCTGGCCTTACAGCTGATCTATGGCGACAGCGCGCCGGTGCTGAAAGCGTCTATCGCCTGGTTTAACGTGGTCGGCAACGGCTATGTGCAGCTGCTGCAAATGATCGTTATGCCGCTGGTTTTCGCCTCAATCCTCAGCGCCGTGGCGCGTTTGCATAACGCCTCCTCACTGGGAAAAATCAGCGTATTAACTATCGGCGTCCTGCTGTTTACTACCGCTATTTCTGCACTGGTGGGCGTTTTCGTTACCTCGCTGTTTGGTCTTAGCGCAGAAGGTCTGGTACAGGGCGCGCAGGAAACCGCTCGTCTCTCCGCCATTCAGTCCAACTACGCGGGTAAAGTTGCCGATCTCAGCGCGCCGCAAATGCTGCTGTCGTTTATTCCGAAAAACCCGTTTGCCGATCTGGCCGGCGCTAACCCTACTTCGATCATTAGCGTGGTAATTTTTGCTGCCTTCCTCGGTGTGGCGGCGCTGCAACTGCTGAAAGACGATCGGGAAAAAGGCGAGCGTGCGCTGAAAGCGATTGAGGTTTTACAGCTGTGGGTAATGAAGCTGGTGCGCCTGATCATGAAGCTGACGCCGTACGGCGTACTGGCGCTGATGACCAAAGTCGTGGCCGGTTCTAATTTGCAGGATATCATCAAACTCGGCAGCTTTGTGGTTGCCTCCTATCTTGGCCTGGCGATTATGTTTGCGGTGCATGCGCTGCTGCTGTCGGTAAACGGCATCAACCCGATGCGCTTTTTCCGCAAGGTCTGGCCGGTAATTACCTTCGCCTTCACCAGCCGCTCCAGCGCGGCCAGCATTCCGCTTAATGTGGAGGCGCAAACCCAGCGTCTGGGCGTACCGGAATCGATCGCCAGTTTCTCCGCCTCATTTGGTGCGACTATCGGTCAGAACGGCTGTGCCGGACTTTATCCGACCATGCTGGCAGTGATGGTGGCACCGACGATGGGCATCAACCCGCTCGATCCGGTCTGGATCGCCACGCTGGTGGGTATCGTTACCCTCAGCTCCGCCGGGGTTGCAGGCGTTGGCGGCGGTGCCACCTTCGCGGCGCTGATCGTACTGCCAGCGATGGGGCTGCCGGTGACGCTGGTAGCGCTGCTGATCTCCATCGAACCGCTGATCGATATGGGCCGTACCGCGCTGAACGTCAACGGCTCCATGACCGCCGGTACGCTCACCAGCCACTGGATGAGGCAGACCGATAAGCGGTTGTTCAACAGCGATGAGCACCAAGAACTGGCGCACCGCTGACAGACTAAGGGCCGGATATCCGGCCCTTTTTTATTGCCGCTATCTTTTCAGACGCGCACCGCCCCGCCCGTGCGCTATAACACAAATCCCCGGAAAATCCAGGCGTACCTATGGTGCTGTTCTATAGTTAATGGAGTCTTGCACGACATCAACAGGAGCGATGCCAATGTCGAAAGAAACCGATAATAAGGAACTGAGCCACAGCGCACCGGCTACTGGTCCTGAATCCGCTAAGCCCGGCCTTGATTCACTGGCGCCAGAGGATGGTTCACATAAGCCTTCAGCCGAACCTACTCCGCCCGGCAAACAGCCAACCGCCCCCGGCAGCCTGAAATCACCCGCTACGCGTAACGCCAAGCTCGATCAGCTGGACGCCCACCGTAAAGGCGGCGAAAATTTCCCGCTCACCACCAATCAGGGAACTCGCATCGCCAACGATCAGAACTCCCTGAAAGCGGGCACGCGTGGCCCAACGCTGCTGGAAGACTTTATTATGCGTGAAAAGATCACGCATTTTGACCATGAGCGCATCCCGGAACGTATCGTTCATGCCCGCGGTTCGGCGGCGCACGGCTATTTCCAGCCCTACCGCGCCATGAGCGAGGTGACCAAAGCCGATTTTCTAAGCGATCCCAATCGGGTGACGCCGGTATTTGTACGCTTTTCCACGGTACAGGGCGGCGCAGGGTCGGCGGATACCGTGCGTGATATTCGCGGCTTCGCCACTAAATTTTATACCGAGGAAGGCGTTTTCGACCTGGTCGGTAATAATACCCCGGTGTTCTTTATTCAGGACGCCCATAAATTTCCCGATTTCGTTCATGCGGTAAAACCGGAACCGCATAACGAAATTCCACAAGGCCAGAGCGCCCACGACACCTTCTGGGATTACGTCTCGCTCCAGCCGGAAACGCTGCATAACGTCATGTGGGCGATGTCCGATCGCGGCATTCCGCGCAGCTATCGCACCATGGAAGGCTTTGGTATTCATACCTTCCGGATGATTAACGCCGAAGGCAAGGCAACCTTTGTGCGCTTCCACTGGAAACCGGTGGCGGGCAAAGCCTCACTGCTGTGGGATGAGGCGCAAAAGTTGACCGGGCGCGATCCTGATTTCCATCGTCGCGATCTCTGGGAAGCAATTGAAGCCGGTGATTTCCCGGAGTATGAGCTTGGCGTACAGCTAATCCCGGAAGAGGATGAGTTTAAATTCGATTTCGATCTGCTGGATGCCACCAAGCTAATTCCGGAAGAGCTGGTACCGGTGGAGCTGATCGGCAAAATGGTGCTCAACCGCAACCCGGATAACTTCTTCGCTGAAACCGAGCAGGTCGCCTTCCATCCGGGTCATATCGTGCCGGGACTCGATTTTACCAACGATCCGCTGTTGCAGGGACGCCTCTTCTCCTACACCGATACGCAAATCAGCCGTCTCGGCGGCCCTAATTTCCACGAGATTCCCATTAACCGCCCCGTCTGCCCTTACCACAACTATCAGCGTCAGGGCATGCACCGTATGGATATCGATACCAATCCGGCCAACTATGAGCCGAACTCCATTAACGATAACTGGCCGCGTGAAACGCCGCCGCAGCCGCGTCGCGGCGGTTTCGAAAGCTATCAGGAGCGTATCGAAGGCCACAAGGTGCGCGAGCGCAGCCCTTCGTTCGGCGAATACTATTCGCAGCCGCGCCTCTTCTGGCTAAGCCAGACGCCGGTAGAGCAGCAGCATATTATTGAGGCCTTCTCTTTTGAACTGAGCAAAGTGGCACGCGCCTATATTCGCGAACGCGTGATCGATCATCTGCTGCATATCGACGTCTCACTGGCGCACGGCGTGGCGCAGAATCTGGGTATCGCACTGTCGGATGAGAAGCTACACACCGCGCCGCCGAAAGATGTTAACGGCCTGCGTAAAGATACCAGCCTCAGTCTCTACGCGGTCTCCAGCGGCAATATTAAAGGCCGTCAGGTGGCGCTGCTGTTAAGCGATGGCGTAAAGGCTGCCGACGTGCTGGCAATTTTACAGGAGCTGAAAACGCACGGCGTGCATGCCAAACTGCTGGCGGCGCATATGGGCCAGGTGCGCGCTGACGACGGCTCGACGCTGCCGATTGATGGCACCTTTAGCGGTCTGCCGTCAGTGACGGTGGATGCGGTTATCGTCCCGGACGGCAACATTGATGCCCTGCTGCTGAGCGGCGACGCCCGCTACTATCTGCTGGAGGCCTATAAGCACCTTAAGGTGATTGCCCTGAGCGGCGAGGCGCGTCGTTTTAAAGCGCAGTTCGGGCTTGGCGATGATGAGCCGGAAGAAGGTCTGGTGGAAGATGTGAAAGCAGAAGGCGTGCTGATGAGCGAGTTTATCTCTTTCCTCGGCGCACATCGTATCTGGTCACGCAGCCAGAAAGCGCTTAGCGTACCGGCCTGATCGCGCATCTTGCCTATGGCGTAAATGACGCCCCGCATCGCCAGGTGTGGGGCTTTTTTTTGCCGTTAAGCAAAGGCGCCTGGCCTTCAGGCAATGATTTTCAGAAAACGTAGCTAATTATCAGACACAGAGCGGCGTGATGGTAAGGAAAAGCAGCGGCGGGCGGTTATACAGCGGCGATAACAGAGGGCAGCCTGCTTTCAGGCTGCCCCTACACCATTATCGCTGTAGCGATTACTGGTTAGCCTGCGGATCGGTATCGTACTCTTTACAGCTCTGGAAGCCGTAGTTCATTACGCGACCGGTATCGCTGTAGCTGACAAAATAGGTTTGCGGTTTACCATCACGCTCGCCCAGCACATAGGTCTGGCAGGTGCCGCGTGCGTGAACCATGGTGATTTCCGTTGAGGCCGGACCCGCAATCTGACGAACCTGTTCGCGGGTCATTCCTTTCTTCACATCCTTAACAACCGGCTGAGTCACGTAGCTTTCAGCACGATCGTAAGCGCTACAGCCGGATAACACGGCCAGAGCCACAGCAGCACCAATGAATCCTGTGAATTTCTTCATTTTGTTGTTCCTCATTTATTGTCCATGTCAGCTAAGCGTGGAACATAAATGCTGATTTATCAAATTTATGGCTGGCTTTTCTGCTTTTTTCGCCGTTGCGCTGCGGCTTCGCCAGCAGAGCGCACGTTTTTCAGGTAAAGGGTGACCAAAAAGCGTAGGGTGAGACTGCACATCCTCTTATAATCCGCCCCTGCGCCCGCAGGTATTAACACAAATTTGAAAAAATTCGCGGCGTTATTCACTATCGATAATGATTCCTGACAGGGAGAGACAAGGAAAATGAACTCAACTCACCATAACCGTATCGGTTATGCCATTAGCCTGGGTTTACTGGCAGCACTGGGGCCGCTGTGCATCGATTTTTACCTGCCAGCCTTACCTGAGCTGGCGGCGGATTTACAGACGCCAACGGCTACCGCACAGCTGAGCCTGACCGCGGGCCTGCTCGGACTGGGTGCCGGACAGCTTATTTTTGGCCCGCTCAGCGACAAAATGGGCCGCATGCGTCCGCTGGCACTGTCGCTGATATTACTGTTTATCGCCTCTGTCGGCTGCGCGCTGGCGCAGAATATCAACCAGCTGTTGATGGCACGCCTGTTTGAAGGGCTGGCCGGCGCGGGCGGCGCGGTACTGTCGCGCGCCATTGCGCGTGATATGTACAACGGTCACGATCTAACCCGCTTTTTCGCCATGCTGATGCTGGTCAACGGCCTGGCTCCGATCGTTGCCCCGGTGATGGGCGGCGCGCTGCTGTCTTTCCTCGACTGGCGCGGGCTGTTTATGGTGCTGGCGCTGATCGCCCTGCTGCTGCTGGTTATGACGCGCTTTAAACTCCCGGAAACGCTGCCGATGGAGCGGCGCAGTCAGGGCTCTGTCCTCTCTGCCTGGACGGCGCTGGGCCAGGTAGTCACTCATCGCCCCTTTATGGGCTTCTGCCTGACGCAGGCTTTTATGATGGCGGGTATGTTCGCCTACATTGGCGCCTCACCTTTCGTGCTACAGGAAATTTATGGCCTGTCGCCGCAGGCGTTTAGCTTCTGTTTTGCGGTTAACGGGCTGGGACTGATTATCGCTTCGCAGGCCAGCGCACGCCTTTGTCCGCTGTGGGGAGAATATCGCGTGCTGAAAGGCGGGCTGGCGCTGGCGTTTATCTCCGCTGGCACGCTGCTGCTGGCTGGCTTCTCCGGCGCGGCGCTGTCGCTGATGCTGATCGCCCTCTTCTTTACCGTTGCCAGTAATGGCGTGATCGCCGTCACCGCCGGGTCGCTGGCGATGCAGAGCCAGGGCAAGCGCGCGGGCAGCGCCTCGGCAGTGCTGGGCGTCACCATGTTCACCCTCGGTGCCATCAGCGTACCCATCTCCGGCCTGGGCGGTACATCTGTGCTGACCATGACATTGACGATTTTCGGCTGCTACCTGCTGGCGATAGTGATGTTTGTCCTGCTGACAAAAAAACCGCAAACCGTCTGATTTCGCAGCGCCTGACATAAGATCGGGCGCATACCGGCTTGTTGTTTTGTCGGATGCACGTTAGTTTTAACTAAACAGACATGCGTAACGCGCTATCAGGCCACTGATTTGAGGAGAGGTTTATGTCATTGCAGCAGGAAATAATTGCGGCGCTGGGGGTAAAACCCACGATTGATGCTCAGGAAGAGATCCGCACCAGCGTTGAGTTTCTGAAATCCTATCTGAAAACCTATCCCTTTATAAAAACCCTGGTGCTCGGCATCAGCGGCGGCCAGGACTCGACCCTGTGCGGGAAGCTGTGTCAGATTGCGATGAGCGAGCTGCGCGAAGAAACCGGCGATAGTGAATATCAGTTTATCGCCGTGCGTCTGCCCTACGGCGTGCAGGCGGATGAGAAAGATTGCCAGGACGCGCTCGATTTTATTCAGCCCGACCGCGTGCTGGTAGTCAATATCAAAGAGGCGGTGCAGGCCAGCGAGCGGGCGCTGAAGGCGGCGGGCATTGAGCTTTCCGACTTTGTGCGCGGCAACGAAAAAGCGCGCGAGCGCATGAAGGCGCAGTACAGCATCGCCGGAATGACCAAAGGCCTGGTGGTAGGCACCGACCACGCGGCGGAAGCGGTGACCGGCTTCTATACCAAATATGGCGACGGCGGCACCGACATTAACCCGATCCACCGCCTGAACAAAGGCCAGGGCAAAATGTTGCTGAAAGCGCTCGGCTGTCCACAGCACCTCTACCTGAAACACCCTACCGCCGATCTGGAAGACGATCGTCCCGGTCTACAGGATGAAGTGGCGCTGGGCGTGACCTATGGTCAAATTGATGCGTATCTGGAAGGCCAGCAGATCGAGGAATCCGCAGCGAAAACGATTGAAAGCTGGTATCAAAAGACCGAGCACAAGCGCCGCCTGCCGGTTACCGTTTTTGACGATTACTGGAAGAAATAATCTTTCGATGAGCGGGCTGCTGGCCCGCTTTTTATTTATACCCCGGCGCTATATCTGGACGTTCATATTCAGCTTCTTCGTTAATAAATAATCCTTTTCTTATCAATCAGCTCTTTTTACTTCGCTCGGCCTTTCCTCACTATTGCTGCATTCATTCGGCAATAACGCTGCCATGTGTACCGAAAACGTCCTCTTACCGCGCCGCTTTTTTGCACTGTTCAATTTCCATGCTCGCTGATAAACTGGATATGCAACCAGTAACCGGAGTTTCCTGTGGTAAGACGTGCTGCCAGTCATCGCCTGGAATTTGAGCCAGCGGCGATTTATGAATATCCTGAACATCTGCGCGCTTTTTTAGCCGATATCCCTAAACTGCCCGGCGTTTATATCTTTCACGGCGACAGCGATGTTATGCCGCTCTATATTGGAAAGAGTATTAACCTGCGCACACGCGTTATGTCCCACTTTCGCACGCCGGAAGAGGCGAAAATGCTGCGCCTGACGCGTCGCATCAGCTGGATCACCACCGCTGGCGAGCTGGGCGCGCTGTTGCTGGAGGCGCAGATGATCAAAAACCAGCAGCCGCTGTTTAATAAGCGTCTGCGGCGCAACCGCCAGCTCTGCTCACTACAGTGGGATGGCATTAACCGCCCGGAAGTGGTTTACGCCCGCGATCTCGATTTCTCCGCCTCGCCGGATCTGTTCGGGCTGTATGCCAGCCGACGCGCGGCTTTAGAGACGCTAAGGAAAATCGCCGATGAGCGTCAGCTCTGTTATGGCCTGCTGGGGCTGGAGAGCCACAGCCGCAACCGCGCCTGTTTCCGCGCCAGCCTGGGGCGCTGTGCCGGAGCCTGCTGCGGCAAAGAGCCGGTCAGCGAGCATCACAGCCGCCTGCTGGAGGCGCTGGAGAAAGTGCGCGTCATCTGCTGGCCATGGTCGGGCGCGGTCGCGCTGGTGGAAGAAGGCCCGCAGGAGACGCAGATGCATATTATCCATAACTGGTTCTATCTCGGTTCCGTCAGCCATCTCGACGAGGCGAAAGAGTTATACAGCCCGCCGAAAGGCTTTGATAACGACGGTTATAAATATCTCTGCCGTCCGCTGCTGAGCGGAAAGTATCCCATTATTCCACTCTGATCCCGTTGCCGCTTCGCTTCGCGCCATCCGCGATCCGCGTCTACCTTTTACTCAGTTGTGTCGCCGTTTGTTGGGCACTTTACTGATGAAAGGAGCAAGCATGTCTCAACATGATCACAGTGGATTTTCGCGCCGCCAGGTAGTTGGCGGCTTAATGGGCAGCATGGCGGTTACCGGTATGGCGATGGCAGGCAGCGCCAGCGCTGCACAAGGCGGCAACGGTACGCAAGGTCAGAACCCCGCGCCGCCGCTTACCGGTAAAGACCCGCGCGAAGCTTACCCAAAACCCCCTTTCGAACGTCAGCCGCAGGATCCGCCAGGCCTGGCCAGCAAAATGGTGCCGCGCCCCGATCACGGTGAAGAGAGCTATCGCGGCAGCGGGCGTCTTGCCGGGCGCAAAGCGCTAATTACCGGGGGCGATTCCGGCATCGGGCGTGCCGTCGCTATTGCCTATGCGCGTGAAGGTGCTGACGTGGCGATTAACTATCTGCCGGAGGAAGAATCTGACGCGCAGGAAGTGATCGCGCTGATTCAGCAGGCTGGACGGAAGGCAGTAGCGATTCCGGGCGATATTACTGATGAAGCGTTCTGCCAGAAGCTGGTTAGCGAGGCAGCAAAGCAGCTGGGCGGGCTGGATATTCTGGTCAATAACGCCGGACGCCAGCAATATGTCGAATCGATTACCGATCTCACTACCGAATCCTTCGATAAAACCTTTAAAACCAACGTCTACGCCATGTTCTGGATTACCAAAGCGGCGATGGCACATCTGAAGCCGGGCGCATCGATCGTTAATACCTCTTCGGTACAGGCGGGCAAGCCCAGCGCAATCCTGCTTGATTATGCCCAGACCAAGGCGGCGATCGTGGCCTTTACCAAAGGGCTGGCTAAGCAGCTGGCGGAGAAAGGTATTCGGGTCAATGCGGTAGCGCCGGGGCCTTACTGGACACCGTTGCAGTCCAGCGGCGGGCAGCCAATGGATAAAGTGATGAAGTTTGGTGAGGAAGCGCCGTTTGGCCGTCCGGGCCAGCCGGCAGAGATCGCTCCGCTCTATGTAACGCTCGCCTCGGCGGAAAGCAGCTTTACTTCCGGCCAGGTGTGGTGTTCAGACGGCGGCACCGGCACCTTCTAAAACAAAACCGCCGACGCTGCCCACGGCCTTAAGGCAATGTGGGCAACGTCGGCGGTCTCACTATGTTTCCGCGCGGCGATTATTCAGCAGCAGGCGGAGGCGTCATTTTACCGTCGTGATGCGGCTTTTCAGTCAGACGTTTCTCAAAGTTAGCGTTGTACTGCTTTTTCTGTTCCGGCGTCAGCACGTTATACAGCTTGTTCTGCGTTTCCATCATCGCCAGCGCGTTCTCTTTGGCGTTAGCGGTCATTTTTTCCGCCTGGGCTTCCGCTTTGCTGCGGTCAAAGCTGTCAGCCGCGATGATTGCGTGGTTAGCGCGGCGCTCTTCCAGCGACGGACGCTTCATATCTTTACGGGCATCTTTCATGATGTCGCGCATCTGCTGTTTTTGCGCATCGGTCAGGTTGAGGTTTTTGTACATGCCCATCGGACCGTGCTCCATTGGCCCCCTGTGATGCATCGGCTTTTCATTACCGGCTGGCGGTGTGATGGTATCTGCCGCATGGGCGATGCCTGCTGCGCCAAAAGCCAGTGAAGCCGCTACAAAAAGAGATGTCAGTTTACGCATAATATTGTCCTTACTTATCAGTTTTATGACGACAGCCTGTGTCGCTGCTACGGGATTCAGTCTACGACACGGAACGTCAAGTACTCAGGTCATGAGTAAAGCCCTGAAAGCATAGAAGATAAAAATGCAGCAATCCTGGAGAGAATAAGAAGATTAGCGCAAGGAATTGCAAATAAATATGACGATAGACGGAAAATGGCGGGAATTGTGGAGAAGTGTAACCTTCACGACAGGGTTGAGAAAAGAAAAAGTTTGCGCCACGAAAAGAATCAGGCGTAACCCTCATCGACACCTGAAACAGGATTGCCACGCCTGTAATGACGCCAGAGGTCGCGCCTCTGGCTATTCTGTGGCGGCCTGATGGCTGACCGTATGGAGGTTATCTTCCACCAGCATCAGCCCGGCGCGCAGTCCGGTTGCCACGTTGGGATTGGGAAACAGCACATATTCGCGCGCCTGCTGCACGAAATAACGCCGATCGTCATCCTCAGCCAGCAGCGTACCCTGCGGAAAAGCGGTAAAGTTCAGCGTCTCCGGACTCATATGCAGCGTAAAGCGCTCACTGTTACGTGTGATTTGCTGTGCAACGCGATAGCGGCGCGGTGGCGTTTGCACCTCCGGCAGTGGCTCACCAAACAGCAGCGCCGCCAGCGCCTGACGCGTGGCGGCAAACTGTGTCAGATCGTTCTGCCCGAACGGTAACGCCTTACCCAATTCCAGCGTACAGCTGGCCGCCTGAAAGTGTTCACAGCTGTAATGGCTGAAGGTGCCGCCCGGCGCACGATGAAACACCAGCGCCTCCATGCCCGCCGCCGCCAGCCACTGCATAAAATCCTGCGGCCAGGGGCGCGGGCTGAACGGCATCACGCCAAAGCGCGTATGGTAAGAGCCGCGAATCGCGGTATGCAGATCGAGATGCCAGCGCACCTCCTGATGTATCCCTGCCTGCCAGAAGGTTTCCAGCGCCTGCTCCAGCCGCCAGGCGCGCTGCGCCTCAGGACATTCATCAAACTGCTGCCAGCGCCCGCCAAACAGCCGGTTCAGATCGCAACGCAGGTAACGCTTTCCGGCACGCAGCGCGGGCGGATTCCCCAACAGCACCAGCAACCGCACCGCCAGCCGCTCCTCGCCGCGCAGTAATTTACCGAGTAGCGCGTTAAGGATTTCAACCGGCGCGGTTTCATTGCCGTGGATGCCGGCGGAAATCGCCACCGCATGTTGCGTTGGCTCCAGCGGCGTCAGTTCCAGAATCCCTTCATCCAGCCACTGCCAGTGCAGATGCGGCAGCCTGCCGCTGGTCTTCGTCGGCGCACTGCCGGACAGCGTTTGTTGTAACAGATCCTGCATGCAATCTCCTGTAGCGCACAAAGGCGGCAGCGTGCGATAACAGGCTGCCGTATCGGGGTTATTCCTGCTGGAACGGGTAAACGCTTCCTAAATCCAGCAGGCGCGTCAGTTCATCCAGCGCCTCACGGCCTTCCGTCAACAGTTGGGGATCGGCGAGATCAGCCTGGGTCAGTCGATCGCGGTAGTGGCGATCCACCCACTGGTTCAGCAGCGTAAACAGACGGTCGTTCATCATTACCGCCGGGTTTACCGCCTGCTGTTCGGCCGCGTTCAGCGCCACGCGCAGACGCAGACAGGCTGGCCCACCGCCGTTGTTCATGCTTTCACGCAGATCGAACACCATGAGTTCACGAATTGGCCCGCCGCTCTCCACTAGCTCAGAGAGATAGCGCCAGACACCGGTATGCTGACGCGCCTCCTGCGGCAGCACCAGCAGCATATCGCCGTTATCGCGGCTCAGCAGCTGGCTGTTGAACAGATAGGTCGCCACCGCATCGCCAACGGACACACGATCGTCAGGCACAATCACCGGGGTAAAGCCTGGCACCTTTTCACCCAGTTCCATCAGTAGCCGATCCTGATGCAGAAAGGCCAGCTGGTGCGCAAACAGCACCTGACGATTGCTGACGGCGATAACATCATTATGGAAAACGCCCCGATCGATAACCGCCGGGTTCTGCTGCGCAAACAGCGTGCGGGCCGCATCGAGCTGATGCAGCCGGGCCACCGCCTCGCTCGCCTCACGGGTTTGCCGCGCCGGATAGCGTGCCGGAACCAGCCCGCCGTGCCCCTCCTCGCGCCCATAGACAAACAGCTGTACGCCCGGTTCGCCATAGTCGCCGCCGAAGCGGTTATGGTTCGCCGCGCCCTCGTCGCCAAACATCGCCACCTGCGGCAACGCATGATGATGAGCGAAGTGGCGCGCATCGCGGAAAATCGCACGCAGCAGCGCGCCAGTAGTCGGCGCTTCCATAGCACGGTGAAATTTGTTGTTCAGGTTAGCCACGGTAAAGTGCGTTTTGCCATCCGCGCTGTCGGCGGAAGGCGATACCGTAGCCGCATTCGCCACCCACATTGCCGACGCGGAACTGACGGCGGAAAGCAGCTGTGGTGCCCGTTTTGCCGCCTTCGCCAGCACCTGCGCATCGCTGCCGCTGAAGCCAAGCTGGCGCAGCACCGGTAAATTAGGGCGCTCGTGCGGCGGGATCACGCCCTGGGCAAAACCAGCATCCGCCAGCGCCTTCATTTTCAGTAGCCCCTGCTTTGCCGCCAGCCGGGGATTCGAAAGCTGATGCTGATGTCGCGTCGAGGCTTCATTACCGAATGAGAGCCCGGCGTAGTGGTGCGTCAGCCCTACCAGACCGTCAAAGTTAACCTCTCTGGCCGTCATTAACGCATCTCCTGTTGACTGAAATCGAGTCCCGGTGCCAGCGTCTCAGGCAGCGTCAGGTCAGGCGTTTCCAGCGAGGCCATCGGCCAGGCGCAGTAGTCCGCCGCATACCAGGCGCTGGCGCGGTGGTTGCCGGAAGCACCGATACCGCCGAACGGCGCGCTGCTGGCGGCCCCGGTCAGGGGTTTGTTCCAGTTGACGATACCCGCCCGCGCTTCCAGCAGCAGCTGGTCAAATTTCTCCCGCTGCGGCGAAATCAGTCCACACGCCAGCCCGTAGCGCGTGCTGTTAGCCAGCGCAATCGCCTGGTCAAAGCTGTCGTAGCGCACCACCGCCAGCAGCGGACCAAAAACTTCCTCATCCGGCAACGTTTTTATATCGGTAACATCAATGATGCCCGGCGTCAGCAGCGCGCTGTCGTTAGCTGGCCAGCGCATTTTTAACAGCACCTTGCCGCCCAGAGTGACGCGCTTCTGCCACTCCTGCCAGATATGTCCGGCGGCCTGCGGTGAAATTACGCTGCCCATAAAAGGCTGCGGCTCATCGTTCCAGCGCCCGATGCGTAGCCGCTGCGTCACCGCCACCAGCCTTTGCAGGAAGGCATCTCCCTCAGCACCGCGTTTCACCAGCAGGCGACGGGCGCAGGTGCAGCGCTGACCAGCGGTAATAAAAGCAGACTGCACGGCGATATGCACCGCCGCATCGATATCAGGCACATCTTCCACGATCAGCGCATTGTTGCCGCCCATCTCCAGCGCCAGCATCTTCTCTGGCTGCCCGGCAAACTGCCGATGCAGCTGATAGCCGGTACTGGCGCTGCCGGTAAACAGCAGGCCGTCAATCTGCGGCTGCTGCGCCAGCGCCTGCCCGGTATTGCGCCCGCCCTGCACCAGATTAATCACGCCCGGCGGCACGCCCGCTTCCAGCCAGAGACGCAGCGTTTTTTCTGCGGTCAGCGGCGTCAGCTCACTGGGTTTAAACACCACGCAGTTGCCCGCCAGCAGCGCCGGAACAATATGGCCGTTAGGCAGATGCCCCGGAAAGTTGTAGGGACCAAACACCGCCAGCACGCCATGCGGACGATGGCGCAGCGCGCTTTCCGCCTCCTGATGACTGCCGGTGCGTGCGTGATACGCCTTAACCGAAATGGCGATTTTGTTGATCATCGCCTGCACTTCGGTTTGCGCCTCCCAGCGCGGCTTGCCGGTTTCACTGGCGATAGTTTCGCTCAGCGCAGTTTTATGCTGTTCCAGCTGCGCGGCGAATTTTTCTACGATAGCCTGACGCGCCGCAAAAGGCTGACGCGCCCAGGCGGGGAAGGCAGCGCGTGCCGCTTCACAGGCGGCGGCGACCTGTTGCGCATCAGCAGCGTTGCCGCGCCATAGCGGTGTACCGTCTACCGGATCGTTTTTACTGAAAGATTCTCCGCTGCCGGCGATCCATTGACCATTAATGCAGTGCGTCATGCTGTTTTCTCCTCGCTACAAAGTGGCACCACCCGCAGCGCGTCGCCGGGCTGGCAGCGTAAAATTTCTGCGGCCTGCGCCGGAATGCGCAGCGTTTCCTGCTGCACATCGGCGCGCAGCAGCAGCACGCGAAAATGGTGATAGTTATCGTTGCTTACCAGACAGAGCGGCAGATCGTCCTGCGGAGCGTCGCCCACCTCTGCGGTAAGCAAACGGCTTTCACGCACCGCCCGAATGCGATCGATATCGCACTCCAGCGTCGGGCCGCCGTCAAAAATATCGACGTAGTTCTGATAACGGAACCCTTCAGATTCCAGCACCGCGCGCGCTGGCGCGGTTTGTGGATGCACTTTGCCGATTACCGCCTGGGCATCAGACGACAGATAATGCACATAGAGCGGATGCTTGGGCATCAGCTCGGCGATAAACGCCTTCTGCCCGGTACCGCTCAGAAAATCGGCATGAGCGAAATCCATTGAGAAAAAGCGGCTGCCGACGCTCTCCCAGAAGGGAGAACGCCCCTGCTCATCGCTGACGCCGCGCATTTCTGCCACCACGCGCGTCATAAAGCGGTCGCGAAAAGCCGCCATAAACAGAAAACGTGATTTCGACAATAAATAACCGTTTTTACCGTCGCGCTTCTCCGGGTCGAGAAACAGCGTACAAAGCTCGCTGCTGCCGGTGTGGTCATTGCTCAGCGAGAGCGTGGCAAGATTGTTATAAACGTTCAGCTCTTTCGAAGCGTGCACCTGGGTGCCGACGCGAAAGTTATACCAGGGATCTTCCAGCCCCACCGCCACTTCAATCGCGCAAATGCCGCAGGCGCGATGGGTAGTGCTGTCAGCCAGCACGAAAACATAGCCCTGCTGGGCGCGCGGCAGCTTATCCTGCCAGGTTTGCAGCGAGCGCTCAATGCGCGCCGCCAGGGTTTTACTGTCGGCAGGCAGCGAGGTCAGGCCGCCGCCGGTTTTTCCTGCCAGCTCCATCAGCTGCGGCAGATCGTCACGTTCGACAGGACGGATATACATCATCACGGCGCTCCTTTTAGCAGCGCTTCACAGGCGCGTTCAAAACGAGCCAGGCCTTCCTTCACCTCTTGCTCACTGATAATCAGCGACGGCGCAAAACGCACCACGTTGGCACCGGCAATCAGCACCATCACGCCCTCTTCTGCCGCCGCAAGGCTAATCTGTTTCGCCTTGCCGCTGAAATCTTCATTCAGCACCGCGCCAATCAGCAGGCCCAGGCCGCGTACCTCTTTAAACAGATGCAGGCGCTGGTTGATAGCGTTCAGGCCATCGGTAAACCAGCGATGACGCAGCTGCACGCCCTCCAGCACTTCCGGGCGGTTAATCAGCTCCATCACCTTACCGCCTACCGCGCCCGCCAGCGGGTTGCCGCCGTAGGTGGTGCCATGACTGCCGACATTCAGCGTCGCGGCCAGTTTTTCAGTGGTGAGCATCGCGCCGATGGGGAAACCACCGCCCAGCGCTTTCGCGGTGCTGAGAATATCTGGCGTAACGCCGTAATGCATATAGGCATAGAGCGCACCGGTACGGCCTACACCGCTCTGTACCTCATCAAAAATCAGCAGCGCGTTGTGGCGGTCGCACAGTTCACGCAGGCCGCGCAGGAAAGCGGGATCGGCAGGCACAACGCCGCCTTCGCCCTGAATCGGCTCAACGATAACCGCCGCGGTTTGCGGGCCAATAAGCTGCGCCGCCGACGCAAGATCGTTAAACACGGCGTGGTCAATCGCAGGCGGCAGCGGCGCGAAATCTTTTGAATAGGCGGGCTGACCGCCAGCGGTAACGGTAAACAGCGTACGTCCGTGAAACGCGTTTTTAAACGCGACGATGCCGCTTTTTTCCGGCCCGCTCTGCTCATGTGCATATTTACGTGCCAGCTTCAGCGCCGCTTCATTCGCCTCGGCACCGGAGTTACAGAAAAAGACCCGATCGGCAAAGGTGGCGTCAATCAGCTGTTTCGCCAGGCGCAAAATGGGCGCGTTGGTATAGCCGTTGCCGGTATGCCACAGCTTAGCCGCCTGCTGCTGTAACGCCTGTTGCAGCTCAGGATGCGCATGTCCCAGCGCGTTCACAGCAATGCCACCGGCAAAATCAATATATTCCTTGCCGTTTTCATCCCATACGCGGGAGCCTTCCGCCCGATCCGGCACAAAGCTGGCTGGCGAATAAGCGGGAACCATCCAGCGATCAAAATCCTGACGAGAAACTGACTGTTGCATAGCGGCCTCGTAGCGTCACCCGGTGGGTGAATCAAAAGTTTAATTTATGTTAATGAAATGATTCATTGCAGCTCTACTCTAGAGTGCACGCTTTATGCCAGCCAGCGTTAAAGATGCATAGAATGCCCGTATATTACAAATATCAACAGGTTACAACCTGACGATATGCAAATTAATTGCATAAATAGTGAATAACTATCCGAGCCGCCGCCATTTCCGGCAAAAAAATTAGCGGAATTATGCAGAAGTAAAATAAAATATCGCTTTTGTGATCATGAATAACATTTGCTGTTAAAAAAGGGCAAAACAAGCACAGTAAAAAGGCGTTATGCATCAAAAAGGTGCAATGCAACCCGTCACTGTTATAGGTATTATCTCACTTTCTGTTTCTGTTATACCTAACATTTCTGTGGTTCACTGATCCCTCTTCTACACTTGTTCTGTTACGGCAAGGACTTCTCCTTCCACTGGAAGCTTATTAATGAATATTTCGAGGTAGCTATGTTCGGTTTAGACGCGTTCGAACTGGCAAGGATCCAATTCGCGTTCACGGTATCTTTTCACATTATCTTTCCGGCCATTACCATCGGTCTGGCCAGTTTTCTGATGGTGCTGGAAGCGTTGTGGCTGAAAACCCGTAATGAGACCTGGCGCGATCTGTATCATTTCTGGTTGAAAATTTTCGCTGTGAACTTTGGTATGGGCGTGGTATCGGGGCTGGTGATGGCTTATCAGTTCGGTACTAACTGGAGCGGCTTTTCCGCCTTTGCGGGCAGTATTACCGGCCCGCTGCTGACCTATGAAGTGCTGACCGCCTTCTTCCTGGAAGCGGGATTCCTTGGGGTGATGATGTTCGGCTGGAACCGTGTCGGTCCCGGTCTGCATTTCTTCTCTACCTGTATGGTGGCACTGGGCACTTTGATGTCGACTTTCTGGATACTCGCTTCCAACAGCTTTATGCATACGCCGCAGGGCTATGAGGTGGTTAACGGCCAGCTGATCCCGGCGGAGTGGTTGAAAGTGGTGTTTAACCCTTCCTTCCCCTATCGCCTGCTGCATATGGCCACCGCTTCGTTCCTGACCACCGCCTTTTTTGTCGGCGCGTCCGGTGCCTGGCATCTGCTGCGCGGCAATAAAAGCCCGGCGATCAAAAGAATGTTCTCAATGGCGATGTGGATGGCGCTGATCGTCGCGCCGATTCAGGCCGGCATTGGCGATGCCCACGGCCTGAATACGCTGGAGCATCAGCCGGCAAAAATCGCCGCTATCGAAGGGCACTGGGAAAACGTGCCGGGCGAAGCGACGCCGCTTATCCTGTTCGGCTGGCCCGATATGCAGGCGGAAGAGACCAAATATGCGCTGGAAATTCCGGTACTGGGTAGCGTGATTCTGACGCACAGCCTGACCAAACAGATCCCGGCGCTGAAAAGCTTCCCGCCGGAGGATCGTCCTGACTCCACCATCGTTTTCTGGTCCTTCCGTATTATGGTGGCGATGGGGCTGCTGATGGTGCTGGCGGGGGTATGGAGCCTGGTACTGCGCCTGCGCAAGCGTCTGTACGATCAGCGTCTGTTCCACCGCTTTGCTCTGGTTATGGGACCATCAGGCCTGATTGCTATTCTCGCTGGCTGGTTTACCACCGAGGTGGGGCGTCAGCCGTGGGTGGTTTATGGCCTGCTGCGTACCCGTGACGCAGTATCCCATCACGGGACGCTGCATATGTCGATCAGCCTGCTGGCTTTTATTCTGGTCTATGCCTCGGTATTTGGCGTCGGCGTGGTCTATCTGCTGAAGCTGATTGGCCGTGGCCCGCAGCCATTTGTCGATCATCCGCCTAAAGGTGGCCCCGGTATGGCGCGCACCCCTGCACGCCCGCTCTCCGCTGCCGATGAGTCGCTTGATGAGCATAAGAAAGATGAACTGGGAGGAATTAAGTGATGGGTATCGATCTTCCGCTGATCTGGTTCGTCATCATTGTGTTCAGCATACTGATGTATGTGGTGATGGACGGCTTTGACCTGGGCATCGGCCTGCTCTATCCGCTGGTGCGTGAAAGTCGCGATCGCGACGTGATGATGAACACCGTGGCACCGGTCTGGGACGGCAACGAAACCTGGCTGGTAATGGGAGGTGCCGGGCTGTTTGGTGCCTTCCCGCTTGCCTACTCGGTAATTCTGGATGCGCTGGCTATTCCGCTAACCATTATGCTGATCGGGCTGATTTTTCGCGGCGTCGCCTTTGAGTTCCGCTTTAAGGCCACCGAATCACACCGCGCCTTCTGGGATAAATCCTTTATCGCCGGTTCCTTTATCGCCACCTTCGCCCAGGGCGTGGTGCTGGGTGCTTTCCTGAACGGTTTCCCGGTAGAGGGACGCGAATGGGCAGGCAGCGTGTTTGACTGGATCAGCCCGTTCAGCCTGTTCTGTGGACTGGGGTTGGTGGTGGCCTATGCGTTGCTGGGTGCCAGCTGGCTGATTATTAAAACCGAAGGTCATCTGCTGCAAACCATGCGTAAACTGGCGCGTCCGTTGCTGCTGGCACTGCTGGTCGTGATGGCGATTGTCAGCGTCTGGACACCGCTGACGCATCAGGCGATTGCCGAGCGCTGGTTTACCACGCCGAACCTGTTCTTCTTCCTGCCGGTACCAATTCTGGTGCTGCTGGTTTCCTGGGCGCTGTGGCGTAACGCCTGGCTACCTGACGCGCACTATGCGCCTTTTATCCTGACGCTGGTGCTGGTATTTCTCGGTTTCAGCGGACTCGGCATCAGTATCTGGCCGAATCTGATACCGCCGGATATCAGCTTCCGCGCCGCCTCTTCACCGCCGGAGAGTCAGGGCTTCATGCTGGTAGGGGCGCTGTTTATTATTCCGCTGATCCTGGTCTACACCTTCTGGAGCTACTACGTGTTCCGCGGCAAAATCGATCCTGAACAGGGTTACCATTAATCGGAGGCGGCTATGTTAATGCAGCGTATGACGGAAAAAAGCGTAAAGCAGCCGCTCTGGCGACGGCTGTTGTGGATGGCGATTATCTGGGGCGGCAGCGTGCTGGCGCTGTTTGTGGTAGCCAGCCTGTTCCGTATGCTGATGACCGCAGCGGGGCTGAAAGTGCATTAATCCTGCCGGGGCCGCCATCATCGTGGCCCCGCTTTTTTGTCTGCCTTTCCAGTGAAAACACCTTTTCCCATCGCATTGCTGAACGATTTACAATCACGGTGCGGCTGGCGTTATCAGCTCAAAACGATCGTGCTCCGCCTCCAACAGCATCGGCGGCTGTAGCTGTAACGTAATCCAGTTGGAGGTCACCCGCTGTTGCTTATCATCCTCCACCGTTACCGACAGGCGATACTGGTTGCTGGCCCCTGGCGTGCTATCCCAGGCGGGCATAATCACCGACCAGCCATGGGGGCTGCGGTTATCCGGCGGCGGCGTCAGGCTCAGCGCCTGGGTATCGCCCTGCCAGCTAACGGCGGTAATCGGATGGGCGGCGCGAATCTGTAGCTTCAGCGGCAGCGTCTCTCCCGGACTTAACTGCCAGGGCGGTGTCGCCAGGAACACCGACAGCGTTTTGCGCTGACGAAATTCCAGCACCGGCGTGGTATTACGTTCAACCAGATCGTAGCGGCTGCCGCGCAACGATCGCGCCTGCGCAACATTATCGGCTGAAAGCTGCTTACGCAGCGCCACGCCGGGGCGATAGTTGATACGCATCCCCAGCTGATCCTGCGACTGCCCGCTTTCACCTTCCTTATGCGAAGCGGTAAAGGTCAGCAGCGGCACCGGCGTATAGTTGACCCCCACCTTCACCGCCACCGGATTTTTCTCCGGGCTGCCATTGTTAAACAGATCGACCCGATCGCCAAGATATCGCTCCCAGGTGACTGAAACGCCCAGCTGGCGGTAAAAAGGCAGGTAGCCCTGGGTAGTGATATCGTAGCCGCGCGCCATGCGATACTGTTGCGTATCACTGCTGTTGCGCCAGCCGCCGAGCGGCGCATAGTAGTTTGCCGAAAGGTGCAGAAAATCGCCCCAGGCCTCGGTCCCCAGTGAAGCGCGCTGTGAGCCGGAGTCGAACTGACGATCCACCAGCGCGTTATAGCCCAGCAGCCAGTTGCCCGCGACCCAACGCTGCCCCAGTCCGGCATTGCCCACCAGCCCGTCATGGGTCTGCGTGACGCCAAGTTGGGAAAAAGTCAGGTACTGATAATTATCCTGCCAGGGCGTCAGTAGCTGCCCGCCGCTACCGTTAAAGTTGCCCTCCATATCGACCTGTAGCGCCAGCTGCGCCGTGCCATAGGGCGAGAGCAGCGACTGCCCTTCATTTACCAGCCGATCGGCCAGCTCATCACGCAGATGATTAAACGCCCACTCTCCCGCCTGCTGACCGAAGGAAACATCGCTGGCGTTCTTACTCGCCTCGCCGATGCTTTTCGCTATCTGCGCCAGGCGCGTGGAAAAGGCATCGCTGCGATCGGGAACCACATCGAGGCTGGGAAGCTGCTGCTGCATGGTGCTAAAGCGGGCCGGATCGTGAAACGGTGCGTCCGGAACCTGGCGGTCGCTCTGGAAGGCGTAAGCATCAGGCAGACAAAAAAGGCTGCTTAATAACAGGGGAACAACAAGCGGTGAAAATCGATGCGTTAATAACATAGCTGCGTTTGAAATAGCTTAGCCTGTCATGAGCGAGAGCGATAAATTACAGGTAAGCCCCTAGCTTAGCATAATCGTGAGCAGGATCATGATTTTCCCTATAATGATTCCCTCCTCTGATACAGAGAGCTGCACCCTCACTGCATGATGCCTTAAGCTTAGCAAAAGTGACAACGTCACTGAAAAGAGCGGTCCGGTGTGGCTAATTCTCCGGGTGTTATCTTCCTGTCTGTAAATTCTGAAAGTTTTTCTACGCCAGCACCGCTACGCTGCCTCACGTTTCGCACTTTATCGCCCCCTTTTTTTGCGCCCCTGATTAAGCCCGCCTTGTCCGCTGCGCCCTGGCTATACTTCGCAAAGACTAACCGGCGCTCCTGCCGCCGCTACGCTGGCTGTCGGAAGCGCAAATAACATGAGAAACAGACCCGCGCAATAGTTTGAAATCTCAAAAGTGTCAGGTAGACTGAGCCGGGTTTTATCTTTTTGTAAATCTGAGCAATTTTTCCAGCCAGCCGCGTCACAGAACGGCAAGCATCAGCCTTGCCCGCCGCGTTTCTGCGCTACCCGGTCTGGCATTTGTCCAGATAACCTGATGAGATCGTGAGGATCAAAGTGAAAATTCGTTTCGCGCTGACATTGCTCGCTGTGTTGACTGTCGCTGGCTGTAAGCCACCTGCGCCGCCCCTTACTGACGATACACTGGTCAGCAGCACCGTCAACGGCGTGACGCTGGTGCATCGCTACGCGGTAAATGCGCCCGCTGAATTTACGCCGATGAATGAAACCTGGCGCGCGCTGTATGACGCCTCGGTGATGACCTCGCCCGACTACGGCGGAAAAGTGGTGCGTCATCTGGAGAACGGTAAGCCTTTTCAGGTGCTGGGCAAGGTTGAGCACAGCTGGCTGGCGATTGCCGATATAAATGAAGAGCAGCTTATCGGTTACGTACCGTTGAAGGCTGGTGTGATCGCAGAACGCTATGAGGAGACGCTACGCAGCGATCGCCCACGTCCGCGTCGCGCCAGTAAGCAGGTTTGTGTTGATGTCGGTGGAACCAGCAAAGCCTGCCGCAACGGAAACACCGCTACCTGGATCCTCGATTAAACAACGCCTGCCGCATAACCATCGGCGGGCTTTCCCAACGGCGCTGAAGTTGGGGTTTTTCAGTCTGGAACAACGTAATTCAATGACGCCTGTAGATGTTGCCCGTGACGCACACAGCACGAGCTCTGAAAATATGTTACTGGCAGCGGCCTTACCACTGCTAAATACGATTGTGCATATTCGTATGGCCGCAACGCATGACGATCCGTCCGGGCTGCGAACGCAGCTGGTGGAAGAGGTGCGTCAGTTCGAAAACCGCTGTAAACAGGCCGGTCTGCCGTTTGAGACGCTACTCGCCGCCCGCTACTGTTTGTGTAGCGTGCTCGATGAGGCGGCGGCGCAAACGCCGTGGGGTACGCGCGGCGTCTGGTCCGGCAATGGCCTGCTGGTAACCTTTCACAACGAGAGCTGGGGCGGCGAAAAAGTTTTCCAGCTGCTCTCCCGCCTGTCGCAAACGCCAGCACAACATCTGGCGCTACTGGAATTGATCCACTACTGCCTGCTGCTCGGCTATGAGGGCCGCTACCGCGGCATGGAAAACGGACGCCAGCAACGCGATATCATCTGCTCCCGCCTTGGCGAACTGATTGCCGAAACGCGCCAAAACGATGAACAGTTTGATAGCGTCACCGTAGAAGCCAGGCCGTTAACCAGCCAGTTCTGGCGGCCACCGGTTCCGCTTTGGGCCTGTCTGGCCGTGACGGCGCTGATTGCCAGCCTGGTTTACAGTGGCCTCAACTGGCGGCTGGGCAGACAGGCGGAACCCTTGCTGCGCGCCATTTATCAGGCACCGCTGCCTGTAGTGACACTGTCACGTTCAGGCACGCCACCGCAGGCACTGCTTAACCTGCGCGAGCGGCTCAGCGACGTGCTGGCCGCCGGTCAGCTGGAAGTGAGCGATGGCCCCTTCGGCAGTAAGATTATTCTGCCTGCCGATCGGCTGTTCGATCCGGGCGCTACGGCGCTGAACGGAACAGGACGCGCCCTGCTGACGCGCGTTGCCGCCGCGATGAAAGATCTTCAGGGTTCGGTGCTGGTCTCCGCCTATACCGATAATCGTGCTATACACACCAGCCGCTTCCCTTCCAGCTATGAATTCTCCCTGGCGCGCGCCAGGGCGATTGGCACTCTGCTCAACCGGCAGCTGCCTGCCGGAAGATCGATAAAAGCGGAAGGCCGTGGCGACAGCGAACCGCTGCTGCCCAACGACAGCGCCGAAAATCGCGCCCGTAACCGCCGCATTGAAATTACGCTGTTTGCCGTGCCGACGCCGATTAACGCTGCGCAGAAGGAGACGTCGCAATGAAAAAGGTCTGGCCGCCGCTGTTTACCAGCCGCCTCGTCTGGGGATTTATCAGTATCAGCGCCTTTGCCTGCCTGGTCTGGATCGCCGGCCCGTTGCTGAATTTTAACAACAGTCGCCCGCTGGAGTCAGCGTTTAATCGCCAGCTGGTCATTGGGCTCGGCTATTTTCTCTGGATACTGATGCAGCTGATTCCGCGCCTGTATAAGGCCTGGTTCAATACCCGCCTGCTGAATAATCTGCAACAGCAGGCGGCGATCGATCCGGCGGAGCAGCAGGCAACAGAAACGATGCTAACCGACCGCTTTAATCAGGCCATTACGCAGCTGAAGAAAACGCAGTTCGGACGTCGCCGCGGCAACCTCTGGCAGCGTTACAGCGCGCCCTGGCTCTATCAGCTCCCCTGGTATGTTATCGTCGGCGCGCCGGGTGCCGGAAAGACCACCGCCCTGCTTAATTCGGGACTGGAATTTCCGCTTACCGACAGTCTGGGGAAAGGGGCGATTCGTGGCATCGGCGGCACGCGCCACTGCGACTGGTGGTTTACCGACAGCGCCGTGCTGCTTGATACCGCCGGGCGCTATACTTTGCAGGAGAGCCAGCGCGCCCGCGACGCCAACGAATGGCAAACGTTTATCACCCTGCTAAAACGCTATCGGGCACGTCAGCCGGTTAACGGCGTCATCATGACGATCAGCGTTGCCGATCTGCTCAGCGATGCGCCTGAAGCACGTTACGCACAGGCCAACGCGCTGCGCCAGCGTATGCAGGAGCTACACCAGTACACCGGCATTCATTTCCCGGTTTATATCATGGTGACCAAGACCGATCTGCTGAAAGGTTTTATGGGCTACTTCGCCACGCTCGATAAGCAGCAGCGCGATCGTATCTGGGGCTTCACTTTTCCCTGGGAGCCAAACCGCGACCGCAGCTCTGCGTTAAGCGCCCGCTTTGAGCAACAGTTTACGCTACTGCAACGCCAGCTTCATCATGAAGTCGCGTCCCGTATGGCGCAGCAAAATGATCTGATGCAACGCGCCGACTGTTTTCTTTTCCCCCAGGAATTCGCCTCGCTGCGCCCGCTGCTGGCAGAATATCTGGAGATTGTTTTCGCTCCGGTAGGCGGTGCGGTTGCCTGGGCGCCACGCGGTCTGTTCTTTACCAGCGGCACCCAGGAAGGACTGCCATTCGATCGCATTATGGGCCAGCTGACGCGTAAACTGCAGTTACCGCGCACCGGCGAACACTCCATCGCCGCATGGGACAGCGTTAATCGCGCCGCGCCGATTCCCGGCAACAAGGGACAAAGTTATTTTATCCGCCACCTGCTGAGCGACCTGATTTTTAAAGAGAGCGGCCTTGCGGGCAGCGATCGCCGTTGGGAAGAACGTAATCGGCTGTGGCACTGGATTGGCTATGGCGCGATGGCCGCCTCGCTGGTGCTGGCCTGCGCGCTGTGGCTGACCAGCTATCTGCAAAACCAGCGCTATCTGGAGCAAATTGCGGCACGGGTTCCATCGTTAACACATCAGGGCACAGAACTTGCGCAGCAGAATACCGGCACGATTTTCGATCTGCTACCCTATCTGAACAGCCTGGTAAAACTGCCACAGGTAGAGAGCTTTTCGCTCGATAGCCCGCCGCCCACTATGCGCGCCGGACTTTATCGCGGCGATCAGGTGAGCGACGCTGCCTGGGTGCTTTATCAGAACGCCCTGAAATCGCTGCTGTTGCCGCGCGTTGCCCAGGAAATTACGCGTATCTTAGGCAGTGATAAAGGCGAAGATAGTGAGTTCAGTCGCAATGCGCTGCGCGCTTATCAGATGCTCTATCAGCCGCGCAGCTATGACGGCGAATTTTTACGCGGCTGGCTGATGCAAAATTTACAGCGTACCCTGCCGACCAGCGTGACGACACATGATTTACAGCAGCTTGACTGGCATCTCAGTCAGCTGCTTGACCGCCAGATCCAGTCGTCGCCTTTTGCGCGCGATAATGCGTTGATGATGCGCAAACTGGCCGCCAGCATGCCCGATTCCGCGCGTGACGCCGCTGCGTCACCCGATGGAGCGCTGCCGTCAGAAGGCGAACAACCGGCATCAGTGAGGTAACGGTAATGGCAGAGAACGTAGTGCCGGGCTGGTATGGGAAACTGCCCTCAACCGGCGATTTTCTGCAGCGGCGGCTGGCCGATAGCCTGGTCACCAGCTGGTCTAATTGGTTTCAGCAGGGCGTAACGCAGTGGCATCTGCAAAATGTCTCCACCGACGCCTTTCTGCGCGCGCCGGTCTGGAACTTTGCGATTCCCGTTACGCCCGGCTTCCAGCGTATTCAGCTGGGGTGCCTGCTGCCCTCGCGCGATCGTGTTGGCCGCGTCTGGCCGCTGGTGGCGATCAAAAGTTTTACGCTGAAGGAGTGGCATCCGGCACAGTTGAGCGTCGCTGGCGACTGGTACCGGCAGTTGGGTAACGCCCTGTTGCAGGCGGTGCGTGAAACCCTGCCGGTGGAGACGCTGGAGCAAAAACTGCTGGCGCTGTCGCCACTGCACACACCAGAGAAGGAACGTTCGGCGATTATGGATGTGATTGGTTATCAGGATCTGCCCTGCACGCTGAGCTGGCGCGAAGTCGCCGAGCGCTTCAACCCGCAGCATTTTATCAGCTACTGGTGGAGCAACCGCAGCGATGGCTTTCCGCATGCCACTCATAAACACAGCGGCATTTTAAACGCGCAGCTTTTTTCCCTGTTGTTTAATCCGGCGGCAGGCGCGCCACCGGGACGTAACGGCCTTTATCCGCCAATGTTTGAATAGCGCCTTTTGCGCCGTTTTTTTGATGCAGGAATCATCATGCGATTTACGATTGTGCAACAGACATGCGTGCCTCACCAGACGGTCGATTTCCTGCCGCCCGGCGGCACGATTGGCCGCAGTCTGGGCAACGATTTAGTTCTGCCGGATGAGGCGCGGGCAATTTCACGTCTGCAGGCGGTAGTGCATGTCTCCGCGCAGGGCGAATGCCGCCTGACCAACCACGGTAGCGTCACTACCGTGGTGTTGAACGATACGCCGCTGGAGCGCGATCGCCAGGTTACGCTCCACCATGGCGATCTCCTGACTATCGGCAATTATCAGATTGCCGTCACCGACCCGCTACGGGATACGATAAGCGAAAACCTCGCCAGCACGCTCGATCCGCTGTCGCTGTTTCAACAGCAGAAGGACGCGCAGGATCCGCTGGGTATGGCAGAGGAAGAGCCGCCGTTGGCCACCTCGACGCTGGAAACGCCATCTGAAAACACGAGTTCGCGCAGCAGTTCGCACAGCGCCACCCGGCTCGATATTGATCCTTTGCCGCGCGAACAAAGCGAGCAGGCAGAACCGCAGCCGCGCTGTAGCGACGACAAGCTGATTCAGGCGCTACTGGAGGGCATGGGGCTGGAAAAGCATGCTGATGAAGCTCTGACGGAAGAGCAGATGCGCATGACAGGCCGGATGCTCAGCCTGTTTTCTCAGGGGACGGTCGCGCTACTCTCCTCGCGTTCGATCCTCAAACGCGGAGTCAAGGCAGAAATGACCATGATCCTGAATGAGGCGAATAATCCCTTTAAAATTCTGCCTTCCGGTAAAACGGTGCTGATGCAGATGTACCAGAGCCAGATGCCCGGTTTTATGCAGCCGGAACAGGCGGTGCGCGACGCGCTGGTGGATTTGCAGGCGCACCAGCTGGGCATGATTGCCGGTATCCGCGCCATCATTGCCGCCATGCTGCAATCCTTTAATCCGCAGCGGCTGGAGGATAACGCGCGTCAGGACGGTCAGCAGTCAAAAATTCCTTTGACCCTTTGCCGCAAAGCGGCGCTGTGGGACTACTTTATGCGCAGCTATCAGCATACGGCGGGTGAGCTGGAAGACGATTTCCATTCGCTGTTCGGCGAAGCGTTCTTGCACGCTTACGATATGGAAGTGAACCAGTATAAAGACTCACAAACCAGAACGGATAACGAATGAATATCGCCTTTGCCGTCACCTCGCAGCAGGGCGAGCGTCATAATAATCAGGATCGGGTGGGCCATCTACTCAATGAACAAAAGGCCTGTTTTGTCGTCTGCGACGGCGTGGCAGGGCTGCCCGGCGGCGAACAGGCGGCGCATATCGCCTGCGATACGCTGCTGGATACATTAACTGACGAAAACTTCAGCATTCAGCAGAGTCGCGAGGCGATAGAAAAAAGCGCACGGGCCATTTATGAAGCGCAGCAGATTAATCCGAAACTGCAGCACATGAGCACCACCCTGGCCGCACTGTTTATCGACCGTACCCAACAGCTGGCATGGTGGGCGCACGCTGGCGACAGCCGTATTTACCACTTCCGCCGTGGCTATCTGAATCAGGTTACCCGCGACCATAGTCTGGTGCAGCGAATGCGTGATGCAGGCTATGAAAATTCCGGCATTAACAGCAATTTACTCTATAATGCGCTCGGCGCTGAAACGATGCGCGACGCCAGCTACAGCGAGGTGATAACGCTGGAAGATGGCGACGCCTTTTTAGTGTGTAGCGATGGTTTCTGGCTTCACCTGGCGGTGCCTGAAATGGAACAGGCGCTGCGTATGGTAAACAGCTGCCAGGAGTGGCTCATCCTGATGCAGCAGGCCATCGACAGAACACGAAAAAACGATAATTTGAGCGCGGTCGCCGTTTGGGTTGGTTCGCCTCAGGAAACCACCCTATTACAATCACTGGCTGATTCGGCACGCCTGCTGCCGCCTCGCGATTGATATCCAGGAGCGTTATGAAATACTGGTTGCCCGGCGTTATCACCCTTTTGATGGCCTCTGCCGCCAGCGCAGAGGATTATCGCGTGGTCTATTCCCCCAGCATGTCGCTGGAAGTGTTTATTGACAACGTTGCCAGCAATAGCCCTCAGGACTGGTGTAAAGAGACGCTACACCTGCGTATCGTCTCCGGCGAGAGTAAAACCTCCGATGTGTTAACAACATTTTTACCACGCGTCGGTACGCTGCTTGCCAATCAGTGTGGAAAATTGCAGGAGCTGCCGTGGGAAATGACCGATAGCAAAGGTGCGGCATTAGCCAGCGGCATGGCGGTGAAGGCACAAAACTGGCGTCCGGTGATTACCGCTGACGCCACCGCAACAGCAGATGCCGGTAATGCGGCTCCGCTGGATCTCTCCCGCCCGGCCAACAGCGAACCGCTACAGCATTTTGAGCTACCGGGCGGCTGTCATTTCCGCACCTGGTGGGACGATAACGGCCAGTCGCTGTTTATTCCCGATAATCGCAATCTGAGCTGCTCAACCGAAGGCTGGCTGGAAGGTGCCAGCGAACTGACGCTGGTAAACGCCGGTAAAACCCAGCCGGTAGCGGTGAATTTCTGGCAGGGCTATCCCTTAATCGGTATCAGGTCAGATGATAAAACGCTGAACGCGGCCAGTGTTAATAATCAGCGTATGGTGCTCGCTAAAGATGACGCGCCGGACAGCTGGCTGCTGCTGCCATTTGACAACCAGCTGCACCTCTGGCGCTTTAGCGGAACGCTGCTGGTAAAAATGGATAAGGATGCGGCGCAGAATCTGAGCGCGGTCAGAGAGCGCGTTAATAAGGCGCGCAAAGCGTGGGGCAGCCAGCTGCCCGCCGGGCAGAAGCTCACCGTGATGCTGGTGGATGCACTGCATCCCGATCTCGCCGATCCGGCGATTGGCGCATACCGCACCTTAAATTAAACGCAGGCGCGTGCCTGCAGAATACAGGCCGTAAACGCTCAGAGAGTGGTAACTATGTCGGCAAATGAAGAACAGAGTATGGTGGTTGGTGCCCTACCGGCGGGCCATCGGTTCAATGAGTTTGAAATTCAGGATGTTATTGGCGGAGGCGGCTTCGGCATTGTCTACCGCGCGTGGGATCATTTGCTGGAACGGACCATCGCTATAAAGGAGTATATGCCCGCCTCGCTGGCGGTGCGTAATGACGACCTGTCGCTGGGCCTGCGCAGCGAGCGTTTCAGTAAGCTATTTAACGCCGGACTCGGCAGCTTTATTCAGGAGGCACGCCTGCTGGCGCGCTTCAATCATCCGGGCCTGCTGCACGTGCTGCGCTTCTGGGAAGAGAACGGCACCGCGTATATGGGCACGCTCTGGTACAGCGGCATGTCGCTTAAAGCGTGGCAACAACAGCATGGCGACACCATTAATGAAGCATGGATTCGCCAGCTGCTTCCGCCGCTGTTCGGTGCCATCAGCACTATTCATCAGGCGGGCTATCTGCACCGCGATATCGCGCTCGACAATATCCAGATTCAGGAGAATCAGCTGCCGGTGCTGCTTGATTTCGGCTCAGCGCGCAAAGAGATCGGCAATCTTTCTGATGAAACAGAAATTATGCTGAAGCCTGGCTATGCGCCGATTGAGCAGTACAGCGAAGAAAGCGACAGCGATCAGGGGCCATGGACTGATATTTATGCGCTGGGCGCGGTGCTGCATACGCTCATTACCGGCAGCCCGCCCCCGGCCAGCGTGGTACGCTGCATTGAGGATCACTATCAGCCGCTGGCGCAGCGCCAGCCGGAAGGTTATTCCCTTGCGTTGCTGCACGCGGTAGATCGTGCGCTGATGATGAAGCCAGCCGATCGTCCTCAGTCGATTGATGAGCTGGCATCATTAATTTCCTTGCCGGTAAGCGACGTGCAGACGCTGGTCAATGCGGTAAGCGCAAGCCACGAAAAGCCGGAGAAAGCGCCAGAGCCGGAACCGGCGGAGCCGGCAGAACCTGTCGTTATGGCGGTTAACCATGGCGCCGCCAGCGCTGAACCGGTAACGCCGCGTACCCCGCGTCGCCTCTCGCTGCCGCTGGTTTTATTAAGCTGCGGTGCCCTGTTAGCGGTTATTGCCATTGCCGTGCTGCTTAACGGCAGCGATAAGCCTGAGGATAGCGCCGTTACCTCAGGCGCTATCACGCAGACTCCGAAAACGCGTGTGAAGCCGGGGCCAACGCTGGCAACGGTCTATCTGCGCCTGCGCAGTAACGAAACGGTGAAACTTAATGGCGAAGTGCTTGAGGTAAGGCCCGGCAATAACGGCTATGCGGCGCTTAACCTTGGCGCGGGCAGCTATCTGATTGAGGTACAACAGCATGATGGCGTACACCGGCAAAAGCTGGATATTAATCGTGCCGGAACCTGGCTGATTAATCCGTCACGCGCTGACTAAACCGTTACGCAATGCCGCTGCAAGGCGGCATTGCCGTCTATCCCTGTAAGCGATGATGGCAAACCTGTAGCTCGCGTACCTGCTGCGCCAGCTCGCTCAACGCCCTGTCCTCCATTCCACGCCGGTTAAGTTCCTGCTCCAGCGAAAAGAGATACTGCGCATTTGTCCCCAGTGGCCCGCTGGCACAGGCAATCAGCGGCGCGATAGTATGTGAACAGGTATCCGCTTCATAGTGCGGGTGACGTGGATCCATAATAAACACCAGCGCCGTTACCTGCTGTCCGTTCTCCAGCCTCAGTTCACGCCAGCTGGGGAGATAGCAGCCGGTGACCATTTCTCGTTTCCACAGCAGCTCCAGCTCTTCATGCAGATGCGCTTCCGGCAGACGGAAAGCCAAACCGCTGGTGCTGCCCCCCTCCTTCAGCGCCAGCATACGTCCGGGCTGCTGTGCCGTACCTCTGCCAACGGTCAGGCGCAAACAAAAGGCGCGATGCCAGCCGTGAAGCGTAGCAGCAACCACTTCTTCTGCCTCAAAAACCGGATTCCACATCAGGGAACCATAACCGAAAATCCATACCGGCCCGCTATCGGGCCGACAGGCCAGCGTTGCCGCCAGCGATGCGGCGCGCTGCTCACAGGTCCATAACAGCGACTCTTCAATTTCGCCAAAAGCGGTTTTACAGTCTGCTTTTAATAAAAACTCGCGTGTTAACAACCCTGCCTCCTCAACCACATCTGCACGTCCCGGTGACGATCGGGCGCCTCCCTGACACCAGCTGGTGGCCCGCACGCGTTTCGTCAGTTCTGGTAAACCTGTTTATCAACGCGATCGGCTGCAATGTGAAACCGATCACAAAAGAGATGGTGCTATAAAAAGCATCGGCGATTCAAGGTAAGACTTGAGAGATTTAAGGGAAATTTTTTGCAGAAGATGCGCTGGCTCACGCTGACTGCCGCTTTACGCCGGACGTAGCGCTAAGGGCTTATCCGGCATCGGCGGCCTATTTTTTAGGGTGCCACTTGCCATCATCCCCTTTGACATAGTGACTTTTTACCGCAGCCCAGGCCACTTTGTGCGCCACTTCCTCCCTGGATTCATCACCGCGGCGCTCTTTTTTATCCTTATACTCATCCCAGGCGCTGTTAAATGCCGCCTGGTAAATATCCTGGGCATGTGCTGGCAGCACATTTTTTACATTGTCGGGCAGGTCGTCTCTGTGTTTATACGGCATAGCTCCTCCTTTTTATTTAGCTTAAGTGTGGCTTAACACGACTGCTTCGCCAGCCATTCAGCGTGCGTTTTAATAATCGGACGCTTAGCCTCAGCTGTTTTAACAGCAGTTTTCCCCGATTAAAAAAGCGTCCGACGCGGCAATCACATAAAAAACATCTAATCTAAATGACTATTTTTAATGGATATTATCGGGAAAATCGTCATAATCGCCCTTCATGCATCCATTTAATTTCGTAAGTAAAATAAAGTAAAAAAAGCTGCGCATTTCTCCAGTCTGACTACACTGTGCGCGCCAGGAAAAATCATAACCACATTTAACCTTTAGCTATCCGCAAGCGGATTTGTGTAATAAAGGATGAAGTAACAGACAGGAGAACCTTGCCTATGGGTGTCCATGACAGCAAGAAAACCCGCCATACCGAGTACTCGCTTTTCTTTCCGCTGGCTGCGCTGGCCGTTCTCTGGCTGTATGGCGACGCGACCTCAATGCCATTGGTTATCGCCATCAACCTGCTGGCGCTGACGGGTATTCTGAGCAGCGCCTTTAGTGTCGTACGGCACGCTGACGTACTGGCGCACCGGCTGGGCGAACCTTACGGCTCGCTGATCCTGAGCCTGTCGGTAGTCATACTGGAAGTCAGCCTGATTTCGGCGCTGATGGCGACCGGCAGCGCGGCACCGGCCCTGATGCGCGATACGCTCTACTCGATTATTATGATTGTTACCGCCGGACTGGTAGGTTTTGCATTGCTGCTGGGCGGGCAAAAGTTCGCCACCCAGTATGTTAATCTGGCCGGCGTTAAGCAGTATCTGATCGCTATTTTTCCGCTGGCGATCCTGGTGCTGGTTTTTCCTAACGCGCTGCCGAACGGTAATTTTACCACAACGCAGGCACTGCTCATTTCCGTTATCTCGGCGGTGATGTATGGCGTGTTTCTGCTCATTCAGACTAAAACGCATCAGAGTCTGTTTGTCTATGAACATGAAGATGACGGCGACGATCCGCATCACGGCAAGCCCTCCGCGCACAGCAGCCTGTGGCACACGCTCTGGCTGCTGGTGCATCTGGTGGCGGTTATCAGCGTCACCAAGATGAACGCTAATCCGCTGGAGCATCTGTTGACGGAGCTGAACGCGCCACAGCAGTTTACCGGTTTTCTGGTGGCGCTGCTGATCCTTTCCCCAGAGGGGCTGGGCGCAATTAAAGCGGTGCTGGCTAATCAGGTGCAGCGTGCCATGAACCTGTTCTTCGGTTCGGTGCTGGCTACTATTTCGTTAACGGTGCCAACGGTTACGCTGATTGCCGCACTGACGGATCAGCAGCTTATTTTCGGCCTTGAGCCGCCGCATATGGTGATAATGGGTGCGGTGCTGATTTTGTGTAATATCTCTTTTTCCACCGGACGCACTAACGTACTGAACGGTGCCGCACACCTTGCGCTGTTTGTGGGTTATTTGATGACCATCATGTTATAAGCCACGTTTCGATGAAAAAAAAGCAGCGGTCCAGGCCGCTGCTTTTTTATGACTGGCGTTTGATGATTAGCTGCTGGTATCCAGCGCCGGGAAGCTTTTCACCAGATCATCAATCGCTTTCATCTGCACCAGGAATGGCTCCAGCTTATCCAGCGGCAGCGCGGAAGGACCGTCACATTTAGCGTTAGCCGGATCCGGATGTGCTTCGATAAACAGACCAGCAATGCCAACCGCCATACCGGCACGAGCCAGCTCAGCAACCTGAGCACGGCGTCCGCCGGACGCTGCGCCGAACGGATCGCGTGTCTGTAGCGCATGCGTCACATCGAAAATCACCGGGCTGTTGTTGGTAACTTTCTTCATCACGTTAAAGCCCAGCATATCCACAACCAGGTTGTCATAGCCGAAGTTAGCGCCACGATCGCACAGGATGACTTTGTCGTTGCCACCTTCAGCGAATTTTTCAACGATATTTCCCATCTGCCCTGGGCTGACGAACTGCGGTTTCTTTACGTTAATCACCGCGCCAGTTTTCGCCATCGCCTCAACCAGATCGGTCTGACGAGCAAGGAATGCGGGCAGCTGAATCACATCCACCACATCGGCTACCGGCTGCGCCTGCGCTGGTTCATGTACGTCGGTGATGATTTTTACGCCAAACGTCTGCTTCAGCTCCTGAAAAATTTTCAGGCCCTCTTCCAGGCCAGGACCACGGTAAGAGCGAATGGAAGAGCGGTTCGCTTTATCAAAAGAGGCTTTAAATACGTAAGGGATGCCCAGTTTATTGGTTACATTAACGTAGTGCTCGCAAATGCGCATCGCCAGATCGCGCGATTCCAGTACGTTCATGCCACCAAAGAGTACAAACGGCAGATCGTTAGCGACCTGAATATCACCGATATTGACAACTTTTTCTTTCATGCCTTCGCCTTTTTTTATTGAAGGGATAACGCGCTTAGTGCAGCGTTACCTGTTTTTGTTCAATAGAGTGAATCTGAACCTTAATCATTTCACTTACCGGATCTTCCGGGCACTGCTCGACAAAATAGATCAGGTCTGTCAGGGCGATATGCTCGCACTCCAGCTGCGCATAAATCAGGCCCCGATCGCGAATTTCGTACGGATCGTCAGGATCGATCTCCAGCAGCAGATTACAGACGTTGAGCGCCAGCTCCATATGCTTCTCTTCCATTAACGCCGTTTTCAGCGTATCCAGCATTTTGCGGATAACGGTTGAGGGTTCCGCTTCATCAAGATCTTCTTCATACAGCTCAGCCGTCGGGCTGATATTGCCTTTCAGCCAGACTTCCAGCGTATGCTCGCTCAGCGTATCGCCATTAAAGGGATTGATCAGCCACATCTCCCCATCCATCCAGTCAGCGCGCAAAATCAGCTGGGTAGGGAAAATGACCGGCATTAGCGGCAGGTCGAGCTGATGCGCAATATGCAGCAATACCACTCCCAGCGAGACGGCGGTCCCCTGGCGGGTATTCAGTACATTATCCAGCCAGAGGACGTCAGAAAGTTTGTAAACGCCGCTGGCACCGCCGAATTTCCATTTTTTATAAAACAGATCCAGCAGCATCTCCAGCTGGAGATCCGGGCCGTTCGCCGATGAAACATAGGCGCGGGCTTCATCAACCAGCGCCTGCAGCTGCGCATTGACCGCATCCGCCGGGAAATCGTGGCGAATAGCGCGTGACGTAGCGATAACCGCTTCGCACAGCGGCGCTTCGCTAAAATTGATGTTTGCTACTGATATCATACAATCCCCAAAAGCGGCAATTTGGTGACGGCCAGCTTAATAATGATGCCCAGCATCGCCAGCGCCACGATAAAGGCAATCCAGCGTACTTTAGCCTCACGCGGACGGCGGCCAAAAGCCACAACGCCCAGGGCGACATAGATAATAACGCCAAACAGCTTTTCCGTCAGCCAGTTACCCTGCGGCGTAAACGGATAAAAATGTGTAATCATTACCAGGCAAACGCCGGTAACGAACAGCAGGGTATCATTAATATGCGGTACGATACGTACCCAACGATGTGACATCATCGCCGATCCACTTTGCAGCCAGACAAAGCGCAAAATAAACAGCGTTATCGTCACCACAACGGTTAGCAGATGAAGATGTTTAATCACGCCGTAGCAGCCAGCCATGATGCTCTCCCTGTTAATATGAGGCGAAAGTCACGCGATCGTGACCCGCGTAGTCCTGGCAGGTAGTCACTGCCTGATAATCATGAGCAGCGAGAATATCACGCACCGCTTCTCCCTGCTGCCAGCCATGCTCCAGCATCAGCCAGCCGCCAGCCAGCAGATAGTGACGCGCCGCCTGAGCGATATGTCGAATATCCGCCAGCCCCTGTTCCGCCGCCACCAGCGCGCTGAGCGGTTCAAAACGCACATCGCCCTGCTGCAAGTGCCGATCCTCTGCGTCGATATAGGGCGGATTACTGACGATCATCGCAAACCGCCGTTCGCCGACGGCGCTGAACCAGTCACTTTGCAGAAAAGCGACGTTAGCGAGCCCCAACCGGCAGGCATTATGCTGCGCCAGCGCTACCGCTTCTGCGACGCGATCGACGCCAAGCAACCGACAATCGGGGCGCTCGCTGGCCAGTGCCAGCGCTATCGCGCCGCTGCCGGTGCCCAAATCAAGAATATCGACCGCCTCCGCCGGCAGACGCGCCAGCGCCTGCTCAACGAGGATTTCGGTATCAGGACGAGGAATCAGCGTGACTGGCGAAACGGCCAGCGGCAACGACCAGAACTCGCGCTCGCCGGTCAGATGCGCTACCGGCTCACCGCGCGCGCGCCGCGCCAGCAACGCATCCAGCTGCGCCAATTGTGGCTCGCTCAGCGGTGCATCATCAAACGCGATAAGCCAGCTACGCGGCTTACCGGTGACAAACGACAGCAACACTTCTGCATCGCGTTTGGGGCTTTCCCCGCCGCTCAGCGTGACGCAGGCCGCTTTTAACCAGCTGCGTATATCCATCAGTCCTGTCCGGCAAGCGCAGCCAGCTGATCGGCCTGGTGTTCCTGCACGATAGGCTCAATCAGCATATCGAGTTTCCCTTCCATCACCTCATCCAGCCGGTAAAGCGTCAGGTTGATACGATGATCGGTAACACGCCCCTGCGGGAAGTTGTAAGTTCGAATGCGATCGGAGCGATCGCCGCTGCCCAGCAGGTTACGACGCGTGGATGCCTCTTCCGCATGACGCTTCGCCATTTCCGCAGCGTGAATACGCGCCCCCAGCACCGAAAGCGCCTTGGCTTTGTTTTTATGCTGCGAGCGTTCATCCTGACACTCCACCACAATACCGGTCGGTAAGTGGGTAATACGAATTGCGGAATCGGTGGTGTTAACGTGCTGTCCACCCGCCCCGGAGGAGCGGAAGGTATCAATTTTCAGATCGGTCGGGTTGATTTCAGGCAGCTCCGCTTCCGGCAGCTCCGGCATCACCGCAATGGTGCAGGCGGAGGTATGGATGCGCCCCTGAGATTCGGTTTCCGGCACACGCTGCACGCGATGGCCGCCCGATTCAAATTTGAGCCTGCCGTAAGCGCCCTCGCCGTTAACGCGGGCGATGACCTCTTTATAGCCGCCATGCTCGCCGTCGCTGGCGCTAACAATTTCCACGCGCCAGCGCCGTGATTCCGCATAGCGGCTATACATACGGAACAGATCGCCGGCAAAAATAGCGGCTTCATCACCGCCCGCGCCCGCACGAACTTCCACAAAACAGTCACGCTCATCGTCGGGATCTTTCGGCAGCAGCAACACCTGTAGCTGCTGTTCCAGCTGCTCGCTCTGCGCACGCGCCGTTTTCAGCTCGTCCATCGCCATATCGCGCATTTCTGCATCGCTGAGCATCAGCTCGGCGGTGGCGATATCTTCCTGCACCTGCTGCCACTGCCGGAAGCACTGGCTGACGTCGGTTAGCTGGGCATATTCACGCGACAAGGCGCGGAAACGCTCCTGCTCAGCGATGACGCTGGCATCGCCGAGCATCGCTTCCACTTCTTCGTGGCGCTCCTGCAAGGCTTCCAGTTTGGCAACAATAGAAGTCTTCATCTGGTATGGTTTACCCTGTATTGGTATAAGAATTATCTAGTCCAGCCCGAGGCTGTCACGCAGGATCTGCAGGCGTTCGCTGTCGCCGTCGCGGGCAGCCTGCTGCAGGGATTTGGTGGGGGCATGAATCAGGCGATTAGTCAGCTTATGGGCCAAATCGTGCAGCACCTCCTGTGCATCAGCGCCCTGCTGCAGCGCGGCAAGCGCTTTCGCTTCCAGTTCAGCGCGAATTTGCCCGGCCCGATCGCGATAGTCACGAATGGTTTCAACGGCGCTCTGCGCACGTAGCCAGGCCATAAACTCGCTGCTTTCCTGCGCTACGATAGTTTCGGCCTGCACCGCTGCCGCCTTGCGCTGGGCCATATTATTTTCAATGATCGCCTGCAAATCGTCCACGCTGTAGAGATAGGCGTTGGCAAGCTTGCCGACCTCCGGCTCAACGTCGCGCGGCACGGCAATATCCACCAGCAGCATTGGCTGATTACGGCGCGCCTTCAGCGCCCGCTCAACCATACCGCGCCCAATGATTGGCAGCGGGCTGGCTGTTGAGCTAATAATGATATCGGCTTCCGCGAGGCGACTGTCGATCTCCGCCAGGCTAATCACTTCTGCGCCCACCTCATCCGCCAGCAGCTGCGCTCGCTCGCGGGTGCGGTTGGCAATCATCAGTTTCTGAACATTATGCTCACGCAGATGGCGCGCCGCCAGCTCAATGGTTTCGCCCGCGCCCACCAGTAACACATTAACGGTAGCGAGAGACTCAAAAATTTGACGCGCCAGGGTACAGGCGGCGAACGCCACCGAGACGGCGCTGGCACCGATTTCGGTTTCGGTACGCACACGCTTGGCAACGGAGAACGTTTTCTGAAACATCCGCTCCAGCTCGCTGGAGAGCGAATGCCCGCGCTGAGAATCAGCAAACGCTTTTTTCACCTGCCCCAAAATCTGCGGCTCACCCAACACCAGCGAATCCAGACCGCTGGCAACGCGCATCAGATGGCTGACGGCGGCGTTATCGTGATGCCAGTAAAGGCTCTTACGCACCTCATCTTCGCGCAGGTTATGGTATTCACACAGCCACTGCACCAGGCGTTCATGCAGGTTTTCCTGCTCTTCTACGCTAAGATAGAGTTCTGTCCGGTTACAGGTGGACAGCACCACGCCCCCCTGCACCATCGGCTGCGCCAGCAGGCTGTTTAAAGCCTCGTCCAGCGTATCCGGCGAGAAGGTAACTCGTTCGCGTAAGGCAACGGGTGCCGTTTTATGATTTATTCCGAGGGCCAGCAGCGTCATGGTGAATCAGATCGGGTTATCCCAATGTTGTTGGGGTTTTATGGTGCGCATTCTACAAGATGCGGGAGATCAAGAAAAGCCATACAAAGACTATGACTGTAATAAGATATAGCTGATAAGACTGAATTTTGGTAATTCCGCATTGACGGTTAATGGCTGAGTGATTAGCGTTAACCGTTTGAATCAAATAAACCTGTCTGAGGAGATGACCTGGTGTTCGATTCGCTAACCCGCCGTTCTTTGCGGCTGCTTCCGTTGGTCAGCGTGCTGCTGGCGGCCTGTACTATCAATAAACCGCAGGGTCCGGGACAGAGCCCCACCGCTCCCCAGTGGCAACAACATCAGCAGGCAGTGCAACAGGTAACCCGTTACCAGACGCGCGGTGCCTTCGCCTGGCTCTCAGACCAGCAAAAAGTTTATGCCCGCTTTAACTGGCAACAGAGCGCGCCGGACCGCTATCGCCTGCTGTTAACTAATCCGCTCGGCAGCACCGAGCTACAGCTTGACGCGCAGGGCGCAACGGTGCAGCTGGTAGATAACAAGGGTAAACGCTACGTCAGCAATGACGCGGAGAAGATGATTACCCAGCTAACCGGCATGGATATTCCGCTGGCCAACCTGCGCCAGTGGATGATGGGTCTGCCGGGCGACGCCACCGATTTTACGCTGGATGAAAACTATCAGCTACGCACCCTGCGTTACAGCCGCAACGGTCAGCAATGGGATGTGACAATTCAGGGCTACGACAGCAAAGTCAGACCGGCACTGCCCGCCAGTATCGAATTAAAACAGGGCGATAAACGCATTAAATTACGTATGGATAGCTGGACACTGCAATGACAACCACCTGGCCCGCGCCCGCGAAGCTGAATCTGTTTCTTTATATCACCGGCCGTCGTCCCGACGGCTATCACAATCTGCAAACGCTTTTTCAGTTTCTCGACTATGGCGACAGCCTGCATATTACGCCAAACGCATGCGGCGATATTCGCCTGCTGACGCCGGTCGCTGGCGTGGCTGATGAGGATAATCTTATCGTGCGCGCGGCGCGTCTGCTGATGCGTGCCGCTGGCGAACGTGGCACCCTGCCGCCGCAGGCCGGGGCGGATATCGCCGTTGATAAACGTTTGCCGATGGGCGGCGGTCTTGGCGGTGGCTCATCAAATGCCGCTACGGTGTTGGTGGCGCTTAATCACCTGTGGCAAACCGGACTGGAAAACGCAGCGCTCTGTGCCTTAGGGCTACAGCTGGGTGCCGATGTCCCGGTTTTTGTACGTGGTCACGCGGCGTTTGCTGAAGGCGTCGGTGAAGCGCTACAACCCGCTTCACCACCGGAAAAATGGTATCTGGTGGTGCATCCAGGCGTTGCCGTTTCCACTCCGCTGGTATTCAACGATCCGGCATTGACGCGTAATTCACCGGTACGTTCATTTGCTGCGCTGTTGCAGGCACCTTTCAGCAATGATTGTGAGGCAGTCGTAAGAAAACGTTTTCGCGAGGTTGATGCGCTTGTTTCCTGGCTGCTAGAATACGCGCCGTCGCGCCTGACAGGAACCGGCGCTTGTGTGTTTGCAGAATTCGACACCGAGTCCGCTGCCCGTCAGGTGCTTGAGCTGGCCCCGAACTGGATGCAGGGATTCGTCGCGCAGGGCGTAAACCTTTCGCCGCTTCACCGCAGCCTTTCAGGGCACCTGGCGTGAATGTGACAGTGTCACCCTGTTCCTGACGCTGCACATCGCGCTTTAATACACCCGTATGCACGCATGCGACCGGAGCGCGCCCGTTTCCGCTCGCCCGTATGCATTCTCTGGACGCAAAGCCTGAGGTTCTTCTCGTGCCTGATATGAAGCTTTTTGCTGGTAACGCCACCCCGGAACTAGCACAACGTATTGCCAACCGCCTTTACACCAGCCTGGGCGACGCCGCCGTCGGTCGTTTCAGCGATGGTGAAGTGAGCGTACAAATCAACGAAAATGTACGCGGTGGTGATATTTTCATCATCCAGTCCACCTGTGCCCCTACTAACGATAACCTGATGGAGCTGGTTGTCATGGTAGACGCGCTGCGTCGCGCTTCCGCTGGTCGCATTACCGCTGTGATCCCCTACTTTGGCTATGCCCGTCAGGATCGTCGTGTACGCTCAGCGCGTGTACCGATTACCGCTAAAGTGGTTGCGGATTTCCTCTCCAGCGTTGGCGTTGACCGCGTATTAACGGTGGACCTGCACGCAGAACAGATCCAGGGCTTCTTTGACGTCCCGGTTGATAACGTGTTTGGTAGCCCGATTCTGCTGGAAGATATGTTGCAGATTGGTCTGGAGAACCCGATCGTGGTTTCTCCTGATATCGGCGGCGTGGTACGTGCCCGTGCTATTGCCAAGCTGCTTAACGATACCGATATGGCCATTATCGATAAGCGTCGCCCACGCGCTAACGTTTCTCAGGTGATGCACATCATCGGTGACGTTGCCGGACGCGATTGCGTACTGGTAGACGATATGATCGATACCGGCGGCACGCTGTGCAAAGCAGCAGAAGCGCTGAAAGAGCGCGGTGCTAAACGCGTATTTGCCTACGCGACTCACCCGATCTTCTCCGGCAACGCGGCAGAAAATCTGCGCCACTCCGTTATCGATGAAGTGGTTGTTTGCGATACCATCCCGCTTTCCGATGAGATCAAAGCCCTGCCGAACGTGCGTACCCTGACGCTCTCTGGCATGCTGGCTGAAGCCATTCGTCGCATCAGTAACGAAGAATCCATTTCTGCGATGTTTGAACATTAATCGCCGATCTGCTGAAAACCGGGCACCCGCCCGGTTTTTTTATCCTGCTCCTGCCGCTCAGATAAAACTGCCGTTTACCGCCATCTTTTCCCGATGGTAAGCCAGCAACGCGCATAATGTTAACGGCTTGCTCTTTTTTTTACCGTTACGTTAACCACTGCTTTTTACTGTTGAAGACTCATGCTATTTTGCTGCGGTTTTTTACGGAGAAGCGCGTTATGGCACTTGATGTCTACACACTTTTTATTTGTGAACTCTATGTGCTGGGCTTCCTGAGCATTATGATGCTTTTCGCCTGGAGCGGCGCGCAATACGATCGGGTTCTGGGCTTTACCGCCGTAGCGATTATGGCGACCATGACCGCCGTCTGGCTCAGCAGCCTGCGCGACCAGGGGCAGATCTTTTTAGCGGTGGCGGTTGGCAATACGCTGGTGATGCTGGGATATGGCATGCTGCTGTGCGCATTTCGCGTCTTTGCCGGACAGCGGCCCGGATTTAGCTGGCTGTTTGGTGCCCTGCTCTGGGCGCTACTCTGCTGTTTCCCCTCTTTTTATCATTCGATGCCGAAGCGGATCATGGTGAGCTGTCTGCTATGCATCAGTTATACCGCCGCGCTCATCGTGCCGCTGATCCGCACACGCGCCACGCTGCAAATTACTTTCTGGCCCGCACAGCTACTGCTCTGGTTTCACCTGGGTTTTCACCTTACCCGCATGTGTTTCGACAGCGGAACGCCCAGCCACAGCCACGGTGCCACAGGCGACACCCCGTTTTCCAGCCTCGTCATTCTGGAATCGATCTTATTCGTTATTGGGCTAACTTTCACTATTCTGGCGATGGTGAATGAACGCACCCAAATCCGCTATAAGCAAGCTTCGCTGCGCGATCCACTCACCGGCGTCTGGAACCGGCGCGCACTGTTCGCTCAGGCAAGAAAGGCTGAAAAAAGAAGCGTTCAACAACAGATGATGCTTGCCGCGCTGGTTTTCGATCTCGACCATTTTAAAAGCATTAACGATCGTTTTGGTCACGGCCAGGGCGATCGGGTATTACTCGATTTCTGCCGCATCGTTACCAGCGTACTACCGATGGAAAGCACCTTTTCCCGCCTGGGAGGAGAAGAGTTTGCCGCCTTTTTTTGCGGCGACGTGGAGAAAGCACAGAGGCTGTGTGAAGAGATTCGTCTGCTGGTGATGATCTCCCGCCCGGATAACATTGAATATACCGTAAGCGTCGGCATTGCCGCAGGCCATCCGCCCCATACCTTTTCATCGCTGATGACAGCGGCGGATGAGGCGCTTTATCAGGCTAAAGCCGGTGGGCGCAACCGAACGGAAACGCTCGTGCCAGCACCGCTAACCACAGCGCTGGCTACAGAGAAAAATTAATGGGCGCGGTTATGATAATGCCCGGTACGGCGACAGCGTTTATCATCACCACAATAACGCACCCAGTAGTAACGATCGGTAATCTTTTCCCGCCCGCTAAGACGTGCACCTACCAGCCACATTAACGCGCCGATAAAAATGCCAAAAATTGACGCCTGGGTCAGCCAGGATGAGAGCTGTAGCTGCGGCAACTGGTTCAGTACCGCATAGCCTACGCCTGAAATCATGGTAATTAATCCCAATCCCATTAACGCGTTACCCGCAACCGTTGCGCTTTTACGTTTCATCGCTCATCTCCTTTCGCTGACAGTACAGCACAAAGTGTTAAACCAACATAAGCTTAGAATATGTACAACCTGCTCGTTGCGTATGCGATCACACATTTTAACTGTTAATTGACATTTTCCGGCGCTAAACGGCTGTATTTATATAGAAAACTTATTATTGCGCAACGCAATCAAACCGCTTTCATTGTTTTGTATTCTTCCCCTCTGGTCGCTACACTATCGCCCTTCGGTTTTAAGCAGGAAATGACCACCGTGAGTGATATCAAGCTGATCGTTGGCCTTGCCAACCCCGGCGCGGAATATGCCGCAACGCGCCATAATGCCGGTGCCTGGTATGTGGATCTGCTGGCAGAACGCCATAATCAGTCGCTGAAAGAAGAGAGTAAATTTTTCGGCTATACCGCACGCCTGAACGTTGGCGGAAAAGATGTGCGTCTGCTGGTGCCCACAACCTTTATGAACCTGAGCGGCAAAGCGGTAGCGGCGATGGCAACCTTTTACCGCATCGCGCCAGAAGAGATTCTGGTAGCGCATGATGAGCTGGATTTACCGCCGGGCGTGGCGAAATTCAAGCTGGGCGGTGGTCACGGCGGCCATAACGGGCTGAAAGACATCATCAGCAAACTGGGCAATAATCAGGGCTTCCATCGTCTACGCATCGGTATCGGTCATCCGGGCGATCGTAATAAGGTGGTAGGCTTTGTGCTGGGTAAACCGCCTGCGTCAGAACAGACATTGATCGATAATGCGGTAGACGAGGCCGCACGTTGCACCGAGATTTGGTTAAAGGATGACCTGTTGAAGGCGATGAATCGGCTGCACAGTTACAAGGCCAGCTGACTACTTCAGCCTGCCGTATTCATCCGGCAGGCTGGTAATCTGGCGCAGCGGCATCGCCGTTTTGCCGCACCCAGCCCCTCTGTTGCGCCAGCATGATTCGCTGTGCTTCATTTCCAGCGGCTGTGGCAGCGTTATCATAATAAAACCAGCTACCCCCTCTTGTATTCACGTTACGTCTCATACTTTTTATCAGCAACAATTGACGGAAATGCAGGTTTAAAACCTTTTTTCCCGTCCACAGATAATGAAATCCACCCCATTGAGGCCATAATTACGTGTATACTAGCGGCAATTTTTTCATGTCATTATCGGCAAGCGAGCTTGTCCGGTTATCTCAGCAATTAAGGTGATTCAAACATGGGATTCAAATGCGGTATCGTGGGCCTGCCTAACGTGGGTAAATCCACTCTGTTCAATGCGTTAACCAAAGCGGGTATCGAAGCAGCTAACTTCCCGTTCTGTACCATTGAGCCTAATACCGGCGTGGTGCCAATGCCTGATTCACGTCTCGATAAGCTGGCGGAGATTGTTAAGCCGCAGCGTACCGTACCGACCACGATGGAATTTGTTGATATTGCAGGCCTGGTAAAAGGCGCATCCAAAGGTGAAGGTCTGGGTAACCAGTTTCTGACCAATATTCGTGAAACCGAGGCGATTGGCCACGTGGTGCGCTGCTTTGAAAACGACAATATCATTCACGTTTCTGGCAAAGTGAACCCGGCGGAAGATATTGATATCATTAATACCGAGCTGGCGCTTTCTGACCTTGATACCTGCGAACGTGCGCTACAGCGCGTGCAGAAAAAAGCCAAAGGCGGCGATAAAGACGCCAAACTGGAACAGGCGGTGCTGGAGAAATGCCTGCCGCATCTGGAAAATGCCGGTATGCTGCGTTCCCTGCCGCTGGATGCAGAAGAGAAAGCCGCAATTCGCTATCTGAGTTTCCTGACGCTGAAGCCGACCATGTATATCGCTAACGTCAATGAAGATGGCTTCGAGAATAACCCTTACCTCGATCAGGTACGCGCTATCGCCGAGAAAGAAGGCTCAGTGGTTGTGCCGGTTTGCGCCGCCGTTGAATCTGATATTGCCGAGCTGGATGATGAAGAACGCGATGAGTTTATGGCGGAGCTGGGACTGGAAGAGCCGGGCCTGAACCGTGTTATTCGCGCTGGCTATGCGCTGCTGAATCTGCAAACTTACTTTACCGCAGGCGTTAAAGAAGTACGCGCCTGGACTATCCCGGTAGGCGCAACCGCTCCGCAGGCGGCAGGTAAAATTCATACCGATTTTGAAAAAGGCTTTATCCGCGCCCAGACTATCGCTTTTGACGATTTCATTACCTATAAAGGCGAACAGGGCGCGAAAGAAGCGGGAAAAATGCGTTCTGAAGGGAAAGACTATATCGTTAAGGATGGCGATATTATGAACTTCCTGTTTAACGTCTAAATATAATCTTTTGTTCCGGGCGGGCTTCTACCGTCTCCAAGGACAATAAATACGCTATAAATCCACGCAATTGCGTGGATTTCTTATATCTGAAGCATTCATTTAATCTCATGAAGCTCACTTAAAAGCGAGTATGGTAGTGAGTCTAACAATTTGATCGGCTTCAAAGGAGTGAGTACAATTTAGACTGGCCGCATAGATCATCAGACACTTCGCCGCTCTTAAAATAAGATATAGTCTTAGACCTATATTGAACTAACATCTGATTACGTGTATTAGCTCAGATCTGCTCTGACATTTACCGGTTATTTCTACAGCTATCTGTCAGATTACATCTGTTTTAGATTCTTTTCTGTCCAGATGTTTTTTCTATCAAGTAACGTTTCCATTGACGTCATGCCATAGCATATCTTTCCCTGATAGGTTCGCTCATTATTGTATTAAGCCAACTATTCATCAACATCCGATTGTAATGTATCGAGATCGCTATATAGCGTTTTGCGGAACGTAACATGATAAAACTCGTGCAATATCGTTTTATGGAACCGCTTGCAGATACCCTTTGTCTGTGGTGACACGGCTTTCGTTTTCTTATGGTCAATGTCATTTATCGCCAGATAAAGTTGATATCATGCTGCTCCACTTTACCGCAGAACTCAGTACCTCTGTCGGTCAGTATTCTCAGCATCGGCAGGCCATGAGACTCATAAAATGGCACTACACGGTCATTGAGCAGGGCGGCGGCGGTGATTGTAGTGGCATAGTGAATTTTGACACCTGATTAAAAGTGATATTTTCACCTCATCAAAAAACAGACCAGATAATAAAAATTTATGCAGAGGAAATTCATTAAAACTGGCTAACATTACATACACCAAAAGTTAATTAACCAGCAGCAAACTTAGATTAAGTAAAAACAAGATCTCCCTCACATAACCAAACTAAGTTGCCTCTTGCCTCTTGTCAGACAGGTTCATTTTTATAATCATTCTCCCCTCAAGGATTGTTACTGTACAACAGGCAAAACCTAAACCGCTTTGGTTTCGAAAATCGAAAACAAAACGGTTTAGGTTTTTTTTTGCTGCAAATTCAGCAGCCACTACTTCCACAACAAACTTTAAGGCGATTTTATTATCGTCGTTGCAATCCTGCGCCTGATATTTATTAACTTTGAGATAACCATGAAAAATTCTAACATTGCTCGACTTACTCTACTTTCAGCGCTTTTATTACCCGCAATGTATGCCTCTGCGGAAAAAAATGAATGGAATGGAACCGTATTAGGATTTGAAGCACCGGGCACCGGGTTGCTTGGTGACATGCTGGGTATCAGGCCGATACTTGAAGATCATGGCTTCAACTATCATCTTAACTATTTGAATGAAATCGCTTATAACGCTGGCGGCGGCTACAATCATGACGAACACGTCGCCTATATCGATCAGTTTTCATTAACCTTTAGCCAGGATCTTGAACGTTTTACCGGTATCCCGGATGCAAAAATTGAAGGAAATATCGTCAATCGTAACCATGATGATAATTTAACCACAAAACGCCTGCAGGATCCCCGGGTCAATATGAATGACTCCGGACAGGAAAGTCATGGTACCGGTTCGATTACGCGTCTTGGCTGGTTAACCTTCAGCCGTACCTTTGACGATCGTCGACTACAGTGGCGAATTGGTATGATGAATAAGGTGCAAACCTTTGATCAGGTCGCGCCCTGTGATTTCCAAATGCTGATGCTCTGTGGCGGCAAATCCGCGAATTCCTTTTTTTGGAATAACTGGAATATCCATACCTGGGGAACAACCTTTGTTTATAAAATAACCCCTGAAGTTACCGTTAAAACTGGTATTCTGGAGCAAAATCCACGCGCCACGGCACGTAGTCAGGCCTGGAGCTGGTCAACCAAAGGCAGTAAAGGCTTTATACTTCCGGTAGAGCTGGAATGGAAAACTCATATCAATGACCTACCCGGTATTTACAATATTGGCGCGCAGTTTACTAATGCCAGGCAATATGATCTCTATAGTGGGAAATCACAGCCTGAGGGCTTAAGCGATGCGCAAGGTTATAAAGAATACCATCGCACCTGGTTTATGTGGGCGGGTGCCAATCAGCAGGTTACGCGACACGCTGATGATGCAAACAGAGGGATGAGTTTAGGCTGGAATATCGGCGCAGGCGATCAGCGCAGTAACTTTCTGCATATTGTTACCGCTGCGTCAATGCGCTACCGCGGCCTGTTCGATGCCAGGCCGCAAGACTGGATTGGCCTTGGCGTCAGTTACATAGATATGAGTAAACATTACAGCCGCCAGCAACAGGCAAAAAATGAAACGATGAGCATCAACGATTATAACAATGCGCTTTACAATCCGGTTCCCGGCCATTCTGTTAATGCGGAACTCTACTATCGATTCCGTCCGGTTAGCTGGCTTGAATTGCAGCCGGGAATCCAGTACTGGCATCGTCCCGGTGGCTTAAGCGAAACGCAGGACGCCTGGGTTGGCGAATTAAAAACGAGCATAACCTTTTAATCACGTTACGCTGGCGGGCTCCGCCGCCTGCCAGCATTAATTTATCGAGCCAGGCCGCTGTAGTAAATTATCCAGCCAGTCGGCAAAAACACGCACTTTACGCGCAAGATGTCGGTGCGGGTAAAGAATAGATAGTTTACGGGCCGGAGGTGGATAATCGGGTAAGATTTCCACCAGGCGCCCGTTATCAATGTGGGGCTGTAAAAAAATATTCATCCCCTGTAGCATTCCCAAACCCGCCAGTCCCGCAGCAACATAGGCTTCAGCGTTATCCAGTACCAGTTTTCCCGGCATAAGGATTTTTTCAGTGCCTGTAGGCGTCTGAAATGTCCACGGTATGATTCGTCGACTGCTGCTGTTGATCCAGTTTACCGCCTGACGCCCTTGTAAATCATCAAGCGTCTTCGGCATACCATGCAGCGCCAGCCAGGAAGGGCTGGCACAGGTGGTCATTTTAATCAGCCCCAGCGGTCTGGCAATATAATCACCATCTTCCAGTTCTCCCATACGTAGCACACAGTCCAGTCCATCACGCAACATATCCCGGCGGCGATCGGAACTACTTAACACGATTTCAATATCAGGATGATCGCGATAAAAATCGGGCAGGTTGGGAATGACCAACAGAGTGGCAATTGCGGTAGGCATATCCACACGTAACTGCCCCCGTAAGGGACGGTTACCAGCCAGAGATTCCAGCAAATCATCAGCCTGATTTAACAAATGTTTGCTGCGCCGATAAAAATCTTCCCCTTCAGAGGTAAGCTGAATCCGTCGTGTTGTACGCAGCAGTAACCGCACGCTGCTGTATTGCTCCAGCTGTTGTATCGCTCGGGTTACCGCAGGACGATGAATTTGCAGATTTTCCGCCGCCCGGGTAAAGCTGCCAGACTCGACAATTTCGATAAAGATTTTAATAGATTCAAACAGATTAATTTGCATAACGCCGTATCATGTGAAGGAGATGCGCCCATTTGTATTACGGGGAATCTTTTTGCCAGCGCCCCGGACTGATTGTTACACACACAATAATAGTGTTGAAACGAATTAGCTATTTTTCAGAACAATAAGGCTGCGTAAAATTCCCGGACATTGTGTTTTCAACTTTCGCGCTCTGCTTCAGGGCGCGGTGAAAATATTAAGGGAAATCATCATGCAAAATAACCGTATCTGTCAGATTTTGGGTATAGAAAAGCCCGTCATTCAGGGGCCATTATCCTGGCTAACTGATGCCCGCTTTGTTGCTGCCGTCAGTAACGCCGGCGGATTGGGTGTACTTGGCCCTAATGCAGGACTCACCGCTGAAACCGCAGTCTCGACTCCGGAAGAAACCGCAGCAAAAATGCGCGAGGAAATTCGTAAAACAAAACGCCTCACCGATAAACCTTTCGGTGTTAACCTGATCCCTACGCCTGAAAACGATATCTGGACGCCCCCAATTGTTCAGGTGTTAAAAGAAGAAGCGGTAAAGGTTGTGGTTTATACCGGCTATGGTGAAGGCGCTGTAATTCCTGCGCTGTTTGATGAGTTAAAAGCTGCGGATATTAAAATCATCTACCGTGATATTAATCCAACGCCAGAAAACAGCCGCATCGCCGAAGAGGCCGGAGCAGACATTATCGTCGCAACCGGTTTTGATGAGGGCGGCACCCTGCCCGGCACGGTATTAGGCACCTTTTCTATTGTTCCGCTGATTGTCGATGCCGTACAGCAGGTTCCCGTTTTAGCAGCAGGAGGTATTACTGACTGCCGTACGGCCAGAGCCGCCCATGCATTAGGCGCAGAAGGCGTATTCGCCGGTTCCGTATTTATTAGCACAGAGGAAAACCGTGTTCCACAGCAGATAAAAGATAAAATTGTCGCGGCCAACGGTCTGGATTTGCTGCTCTTCCGTACGCAGCCGGCTTACTATCGCGCCCTGCCCGGCAAACTGGCAGAAAAGCTGGTGGCGATGGATAAAGCGGGCTGCAGCAATGAAGAGCTGGGCGCTGTAATGGGCGGATTGCGCGGTTTACGCCTCGGCATGCTGGAGGGAAATAGTGATGAAGGCTACATCTCGTTAGGTACCGGTATCGGCAATATCCGGCGAGTGAAAAGCGTATCGGAAGTGGTGAACGAACTGGCAATTTAGTTCAACAAAGTAAATGCAGGGTCAGACACGCCCTGCATAATGAATTAAACCATCCATGTTCATACGTGCTGCTGGTTCAGGCTTTTTTATCCCCATTCGCTGAACCTGCTCCAGAGATTAACTGTTCACGCCTTTGTTACCAGTTTGTCGGAGCTTGCGGGAGAAACAAGGCGGCCATTGTAAGCACAGGAAGACTTTATCTGAAGAGTATGGGCTATTTATTTGAACACTCTAAGCGAATTACCGGACGGCAGGCAAAGTGAGAAAAGCCTCACTTTGCCTTTTACAGACTGGCTACTGAAAAACCAACAAGCGGCCCTGGTCAGACGAAAGCCTTAATAAGGCAAACAGGTCATTTCCACGTTGGCAAATAAATATATTTACAATAAATCTTTAATCAGAAATTATAACCAATACCAACGTTAAAAGTATTTATAGTATAATCGTTAATAAAATTCATTCTTGTTCCTTCATAACCCGCATTGATGGTAAAGTTTTCATTAACGTTAAAAATAAATCCTGCGCCATAAGCAAAAGAGGATTTACGCCCATCATATTTACGATTAACTTCAGGAACTTTACCACGCACTTTTATGCGCGCCGGGCCGCCGGCCACATAGAACGATGCATAATCATTAATACGGAAAGAAGGACCAAACAACGCTGAATAATATTTCACATCAACATGATGGGTAAAATGATGATTTCTTACCGTCTTACTAAGTTCGTCATCGCCCTTCATCCAGGTTAAAGAAGTCATCAGGCTAATCAGGGAGTCCATTTTATAGTGATATTGCAGGTTAACGCCACGAATCTCGCTAAAACCACTGGCTTTGCCCTGCGCATAGCCTACCTGAACAGTATATGATCATTGGCCGATGCTGCGCAGCTGGTTATCCCGGTAACGAAAAGTAGTGCAAGGGTCAACTTTTTCATTTTTGAATTCCTTTCAAAATAAAGTATATGAAAAACCATTAATAAATTTTCTGAGTTTACGCTTCCCGTCGGCACACCATTAATGCGAGATGGTTAAGATTAATTAATATTAGCAAGTTTAACTTAATTTCCTTTTTTACAACCACACCTGCAACAAGCCTGCCTGACGGAGCAGTAATCAGACACGTAATGGTAGTCTTATTCTACTTTCACACTTTTCAAAAAGTATAATGATTCCCTGTCATTCGGTTATTTTTGGCATCTACACAAGTCTGAAATTTCCCCGTATTTATTAATTTGTTATGTCTCTCATTTCCTGCCGCCTTTTTCCTGGCCGCAACAGAATAATGACTACCCGCTCTAAAGGTTTCTCTGCCTGCGCCGATGTTTATGCGTCCCCTGGAAAGTTAACGGGATTCTCATAAAACACGCGGATGATTAATTATGTTTAAAAATCTCAGTATCAGGCGAAAGCTTATGCTCGCTTTCGGTGCAGTGGTCACGGTAATGCTGATTATCTGTACCTCATTCTATTTAAATTTTTCACGTATCGTCACGGCGAACGACTGGAATGTGCATACCTGGCAGGTCATTGATGAAAGCCGCAGCCTGGCAGAGAGTCTGGTTAATATGGAAACCGGTCTGCGTGGCTATGCGCTTAATGGCAAAGAGGAGATGCTGGAACCCTATACGCTGGGGCAAAAAAGCTTCCTGCAGCATCTGGCAACAGCAAAACAACTGACTTCGGATAACCCGGAGGAACAGCAGCGCCTGACACGTTTGCAGCAACAGCAGCAGGTATGGAATGAGGACTTTGCCCGGCAACTTCTGGAGAATCGCCGGGCGGTCACGGCCGGAACGCTGCCGCATGACGTTTTCATTCGCGCTTTTGAGGCCAATACCGGCAAAACGCAAATGGACGGGATGCGGGCCATTATTGGTGATATGGTGAACGAAGAGCATGGGTTAATGGAGCAGCGCCAGCAAGCCGTCACGGCGACCATCGCACAAACCACGTTAACGCTGATCGTGGGTTCACTGGCGGGCCTAGCTATCGCTATCACTCTTGGCTACCTGTTAACGCGCGCCATCACCGCTCCGCTACAACGGGCTGTTGATGCGGCTCAGGCGATCGCAACCGGTGATTTAACCAGCAGTCTGGTTGCCAGTTCTCATGACGAAACCGGCGTATTGCTTAATGCTCTCTCCTCAATGCAGTCTCAGCTTACCCGCGTCGTCTCCGACATACAAAATGCGGCGTCGTCTATTGATAATGCGGCAAAAGAGGTAGCAACCGGCAATATCGATCTTTCCAGTCGTACAGAACAGCAGGCCGCCTCACTGGAAGAAACATCTGCCAGTATGGAACAGCTGACCGCAACCGTACGTCAGAATACATCAAACGCCCAGCATGCCAGCTCGCTGGCCAGCGATGCCTCACAGGTTGCCCTGCGCGGCGGCAATGTCGTTGATCAGGTCGTCACCACGATGTCAGCCATTGCGGAAAGCTCACAGCATATCGTTGATATTATCAGTACGATTGAAGGTATCGCTTTCCAGACCAATATACTGGCACTGAACGCGGCGGTAGAAGCGGCACGCGCTGGCGAACAGGGACGCGGTTTTGCCGTGGTCGCCAGTGAAGTCCGTGCTCTGGCACAGCGCAGCGCCACGGCTGCCAAAGAGATTAAGGGCTTGATCCATCAGTCAACCGAACGTGTTACGGAAGGTACCGCGCTGGTGGCTGATGCGGGCAGCACAATGAAAGATATTGTTACCTCAATTCAGCGCGTTTCCGAAATCATGAGCGAAATCTCCACCGCTTCCGACGAGCAGGCAAACGGCATCGAGCATGTCGGCCTGGCGGTCGCGCAAATGGATGAGGTGACGCAGCAGAACGCTGCGCTGGTAGAACAGGCCGCCGCTGCCGCTGCATCGCTGGAAGATCAGGCTTCCCACCTCAGCAAAAGCGTAGCGATTTTTAAAACCGCTACTGTCTGATAACGGTGTAGGTGAAAAATACGCTAACGGCACCCGTCCAGGTGCCGTTTTTTATTGAGCCACTATCTGTTAAGCCTGTATGCCGTTTAAAGCCGTTAGCTAACATGATGCCGTAAAACGTTAACGCCAGATTATGCGCTCATCAGCCTCATACAACGGATCGTGCAGCGTAGCGTAATGCTCATTTACCGGCGGATGCGCGCTCAGGTGCAACGCCTGTCGCCCCGGCAACCCTACCGCAATCAGACTTTCTTCCAGAGCATCGAGCGTTTCATCGCGTTCATCGAACAGGCTACGGCTAAATGACATCGTTTCCTCCAGTGAAAGTGCGTTCTCATGCACCATAGCTATATCAGGCGACAGCGCCACAGGGCAACACGGCAGCCGCTTTTTTCCGATATTTCCGCTGCCGCCTTGCCCACATTATTTCCGGCTAACGCCCATTTTTAACTCTGACAATATCCGCCATGATGGCCAGGGCAATCTCCGTTGGCGTTTTACTGCCGATGGGTAAACCAACCGGTGCATGAATGCGCTGGAGTTGATGTTCATCCAACTCACCGATATCGCGCAGGCGTGCTATTCGTTGCTGACTGCTGCTGGTCGATCCCATTGCTCCCAGATAGAACGCTGGTGTATTTATTGCCTCCAACAACGTCAGATCGTCCACCCGCGCATCGTGCGTGGTGCAAATAATGGCCGTATGCCGCGTGGTACCATACTGTTCAAGATAGCGTGCCGGATGCTGATGAATACAGCGCAGGCTGCCCTGTTCGGTCTGCGGATCGTTCTGTTGCTCACAGAGCTGACGCCAGAAGGTTTCCCGGTGTTCGCAAACAATAACCTGCATCCTTAACATCTGCGCCATTCGCAGGCATTCACGCGATACCATCGAATAGCCCGCCAGCAACAGCGTTAACACGCTGCCAACGGGTAACGTTACTGAATGATTATCGTAATGCAGCGTACGCGGTGCGTCAGCCTTATCGTCTTCCAGTCGGGCGCGCTGACCGATCGTCACTTGCTTAACAATGCGCTCATCGCCTGCCAGCGTCTGTTGCAGGCGTGACAGATGCGTCAGGCTGGCGGCATCGACCGGAAGCCGCTCGATCAGTACCTCCAGCACGCCGCCACATGGCAACAGCACCGGCGATGTCAGCCCGCCTTCGCCGTAGCGCACCAGTTGACTGTCGCGCATAAATTCACCCTGTTGCACACGGGCCAGGAAATCATCCTCGATACAGCCACCGGAAAGCGAACCGCAAAACTCGCCCTGCTGGTTAGCCACCAGCATCGCTCCGGGCCCACGAGGTGCCGATCCCCAGCTACGCAGCACGGTACAGAGCCAGACCACAGCACCCTGCTGATGCCATTTCAACGCGCAGGCGATCACCTGCTGATCGAGTGAATGCATTATGACTCCTTGTTTAACCACATGGCGGGTAAATCGATATCCTGCACGGTACCCGCATCCTGCGTCGTCAGAAGATATACTCCGCTCTGCTTTAACAGATCGCGCGCTGCCGTTTCTCCCGACAGCGCCGCCAGCTGCGGATAGCAGTCACGGCTGAAACCTACCGGATGTCCAGGCATCCCCTGCCAGCAAGTCCGTACCTGCTTATGCTGCTTCAGCGCCTGCGCCACCTGCAACAGCGTTTCAGGTTGCAGCCAGGGCATATCGGCCAGCATAATCAGCCAGCCGTCCCAGTGGCTGGTAGCCTGTACGCCTGCGGCGACAGAATTGCCGATACCGGCGCTTGGCAGAACAATCTGCTGCGCGCCAGCCACACAGTTTCGCAGCGCCAGCGGTTCAGGCCGCAACACTATCGCTACCGGCAGGCCGCTTTGCATCGCAATACGATAACAGCGCGCCAGCATCGCTTCGCCTTCAACCGGTTCCAGCAGTTTATGCCGTCCACAGGCGGCACGGTAGCGCACACTTTCGCCCGCCGCTAACAGCAGGATCCCTACGCTCATGACCGAGGTTCCCGTTACGGTTATTATCCGTCAGGCATAACGCCTACAATAATTAACGTCAAATTCAGTAGCGCAAAGTGCGATCTCACCCGATAAAAAAAGGGACGATATTCGCCCCCTTTCATTTCGTTGTCGCCCCGCTTCAGAAAAAGCCCTGAGGCTCAATGCTGTAGCTGACCAGCAGATTTTTGGTTTGCTGATAGTGTTCCAGGATCATTTTATGGGTTTCGCGCCCGATGCCCGACTGTTTATAACCGCCGAACGCCGCATGCGCCGGATAGAGATGGTAACAGTTGGTCCAGACGCGGCCTGCCTTAATCGCCCGCCCAACGCGCCAGGCACGGTTGATATCGCGAGTCCAGAGGCCGGCCCCCAGGCCATAAATAGTGTCGTTCGCAATGGCAATCGCTTCAGCCTCATCTTTAAAAGTGGTCACGCCGATCACCGGGCCAAAAATTTCCTCCTGGAAAACGCGCATATCGTTGCTGCCTTTCAGCAGCGTCGGCTGAATATAGAAGCCGTTTTTCAGCTGGCCCTCTGTTTTCTCAACGCCGCCACCGGTCAGGATCTGCGCGCCCTCCTGTCTTGCAATATCCAGATAGGACAGAATTTTATCGAACTGCTGCTGTGACGCCTGCGCGCCTACCATGGTTTCGGTATCCAGCGGATCGCCACGTCGGATAGCCTTAATACGTTTTTTCACCGCATCGATAAAAGGCTCATAAATCGATTCCTGCACCAGCGCCCGCGACGGACATGAGCAAATTTCGCCCTGATTCAGGAAGCCCATCACCAGACCTTCAGCCGCTTTTTCGATAAAGGAGGGTTCGGCCTGCATAATATCTTCAAAGAAGATGTTAGGTGATTTACCGCCCAACTCAACGGTAGAGGGAATCAGACGCTCTGCCGCCTGTTGCAGAATACGAACGCCGGTAGCGGTAGAGCCGGTAAAGGCAATTTTAGCGATACGCGGATTACCGGCCAGCGTTTCCCCTATTTCGCGTCCGTAGCCATGCACAATGTTCAGGACGCCCGGCGGCAGCAGATCGCCAGCCAGCTCAGCAAACAGCGTAATGGACAACGGCGTCTGGCTGGCAGGTTTCATTACCACGCAGTTGCCGGCGGCCAGCGCGGGTGCCAGCTTCCACGCTGCCATCAGCAGCGGAAAATTCCACGGGATTATCTGGCCCACTACGCCTAACGGTTCATGGATATGATAAGCGGCGGTATATTCATCAAGCTCCGCCGCCGAACCTTCCTGGGCGCGAATACAGCCAGCAAAATAGCGGAAATGATCAATAGCCAGCGGCACATCGGCGGCCAGCGTTTCACGTACCGGCTTGCCGTTATCCCAGGTTTCATTTACCGCAATCCGCTCCAGATGCTGCTCCAGACGATCGGCAATTTGCAACAGAATGCGCGAGCGCGCCTGTACCGACGTTTTTCCCCAGCGTTCGGCAGCGGCATGTGCCGCATCCAGCGCCCGTTCAATATCTTCCTGCCCGGAGCGCGGAAACTCGCCGATAACGGAACCATCTACCGGCGAAGTATTCGTGAAATATTTCCCTTCAATCGGCGGCACAAACTCGCCGTTAATATAGTTATCATAACGCTGCTGTAAGACAATTAGCGAACCCTGACTTGATGGCCACGCGTAACGCATATCTATCCTCCCAAGCACTTAAGCGATTAAGCAAGAAGCAGCCATAAATTCCCTGACCGCGTCTGATAGCTGTCATTGAGCGACTCAGGTTAACAGCCGTCAGGGGAGAAAAACGTGAGCACAATGGATTCCGTCAGCCATCCACTCATTTGTGCTCCCTGGCCTGTCAACGCCAGAAACGTGCTTGTCTGGCGACTAATACCTGTCATGATAACAGGTGACTTACTGCAGACATTTAAGGATGGAGTTGTGGCGCTGCGTCATTTTTTTCTGGTGTTAATGGTTGTTTCTATCTGGGCATTCAATAACGTAGCGATTAAATGGGGTCTGCTCGATTTACCGCCGCTGTTTTTAACCTGCATGCGTTTCGTGGTGGTAGCACTGGTACTGGTGCCCTTCACCCGCGTGACACGCGTCCAGCTGCCCTGGCTGGCGGCGCTGGCCTTCACGTTTGGCTTTATGCATTTTTCGCTGCTGTTTGTTGGTATCGGCTATACGGATGCCGGTACGGCGGCGGTAGTGGTGCAGCTCGGTACGCCCATTGCGATGCTGCTGGCCTGGCTCATATTAAAAGAACGCCTTACCTTTATTCAGCTGTGCGGCATCCTGATTTCTCTTAGCGGCGTAGCGGTCCTGAGCGGCAGCCCAACCATTCCCAGCTGGTGGGTACTGACACTGCTTCTGACCAGCGCCGTTGGCTGGGCCGTCAGCAACCTGATTGTGAAAAAAGCGCCGCCGATTAAACCGCTAACCATGACCGGATGGCTCTCTTTTATGGCGATTCCGGTAGTGGGCCTCACCTCCTGGCTTACTGAAGAAAACCAGATCGATGCGCTGCTACACGCTACCTGGCGCGGCTGGTTTGGCATCCTGTTCAGCGCCATTGCCTCCTCGGTAGTGGCCTACTCGCTGTGGTATGCGCTGCTGAAGAAATATAACGTTAATTTGATTATGCCCTATTCGTTGCTAACGCCGGTGCTGGCCGTCATTATGGGCGTGCTGGTGCTGGGCGACAGCATGAATCAGTTTAAAGTTGCCGGTTCGCTGCTGGTGATACTCGGCACCGCTATTGCAGTAATCAATATCCGCAATTTGCGGATGCACGCTCGTTTTCCCCGTTTGCCGCTGCGACGTAAGCATTAGCCATAACAGGAAAAAAGCGCCATCTGTTGCTAAGGTAAAAAAGAACGATACCGAGGGAGAGCAACATGGATCACCAGCTGGCGGTACAATTCTGGCAACAGTTCTGGTACGGATTACGTAGCAAAGCGTTGCCTCTTCCTCAGATTGATCTACAGGAACAGCATGCCTTCTGTTGCGCCTGGCCGGTGAGTGAATTTGCCGTCACCTCCGTGGCGCTGGCTGCCCAGGCTGCGGCAGCCCTGGTCAATAATTCTGCCAGGCTACGGCTGAATGTCCGTCTCGCTTCACGCTGGTTTCAACACAGTTTTTACCCGGTTAATCGTCCTTTACCTTCCGCCTGGGATACTTTCTCTGGCGACTATGCCACCGCCGATGGCTGGATCCGCCTGCACACCAACGCCCCACATCACCGCCGGGCAATGGAACGCGTGTTGGGTAAACATGCCAATCGCGACAGGCTGGTCAAGAGCGTTGCCAGCTGGAAAAAACGGGAGCTGGAGCAGACGATCGTCGACGCAGGCGGCTGCGCGGCGGAAATGCGTACCCTGAGCGCATGGCAACAACATCCGCAGGGAAAAAGCGTGGCACAGGAGCCGCTTATCGCATGGACTTCACAGACAGAGGCCGCATCACCTACATGGCCCCTGCCTGTCGCGCGCCCGCTAAACGGCGTTCGTGTACTTGATTTAACCCGGATCGTTGCCGGGCCGGTAGCAACGCGCTTTCTTGCTGGCCTGGGAGCCGACGTGCTGCGTCTCGATCCGCCGGATTGGGAAGAGCCTGCGCTGGAGGAAGAGCTGATGCTGGGCAAGCGCAGCGCACGCCTCGATCTGAAAAGCACCGCCGGGCGCCAGCAGTTTGAACAGCTGCTTTCGCAGGCGGATGTGCTGGTACATGGCTATCGCGCCGATGCGCTGGAGAAGCTGGGCTATGACAGTGCACGTTGCCAGCAGCTGTCGCCGGGTTTGATCGATGTCAGCCTGAACGCCTGGGGATGGAGCGGCCCGTGGCGCAACCGGCGCGGTTTTGACAGTCTGGTGCAGATGGCCTGCGGCATCGCTGAGGCCGGACAGCGCTGGCGCGGAACCGCAACGCCTCATCCACTGCCGGTACAGGCGCTGGATCACGCTACCGGTTATCTGATGGCCGCCGCAGTGCTGGAAGGTATGCGGCGGCGTCTTGCCCAGGGTACCGGCTTCACGGCGCGTCTGTCGCTGGCACGTACCGCCCACCTGCTGACCGCGCATCCTTATCCAACGGGTGCGACACCAGGCGGCCTCGGCCCGGCGCAACCCCATGACGCCAGCGATACGCTGGAGTTCACGCCACTCGGCATCGGCTATCGCCTGAGGTCACCGCTGTGGCTGCCGGGGACGCCGCTGCTCTGGTCACGATCCGGCGGCCCGCTGGGTATGGCGTCGGCACGCTGGCTAACGCCCTGAGCGTTACGCGTCGGCGTCGTCTTCGTTTTCTTCTTCTTCTGCTTCCGCCAGCTCTTCGCGCATCGCCTGCAATGCTTCACGGCTGAGCGCCGCCAGCGTGCGGTAAAAACCGCTGGCTGCGTGCGCTTCTACCTTACCGAGAAAAGCACCGCACCACGGTAGCAGAAACTCATCAAACAATGCGATTTGCGCTGCGATTTCATCTTCCTGCGCCTGATCTTCCAGCCATGAAGCCGCCAGCAGCAGCGCACCGAAGCTGTCAGCTGGCGCTTCTGTCAGGGGCATACCGCGCTGCTGCAAGAAGTTGCGCACCTCCGCCTCCGTTGGGCCATCTTTCCACTGCGAACCGCAGAGCGGTACACGGCAGTCGCTGCCGACAAACAACGCATTGTAATCCGCCGTCAGCGCCTGTGGATCGCAGTGCTGACGCAGGCGCGCCAGCAGTTCATCCTGCTCCAGCGGCCAGTGCTGCTGAAGCTTGCCTTCGCGAATCAGGGTAAACAGCGGCGCCAGCAGCGGATCCTGCGGCTGGCGATTAAACAGCGAGCCGATCACGCGGCAGATGATGGAAAACTCATTCATTACTTTCAGTCCGTTCAGAGGTTAAACGCCGCCGTTAAAAATCAGCAAACGCGTCAAGAGGCTTCCCGCCCCGCATTTCGAGGAAATCGAGCAGGCGGCGCGGCGTGACATTTAACACGCGTTCCTGCGGAAAATCTACCTCACGCGTAATACGCAGGCAGTGTTCAAAGTTGCCCAGCGTGAAGGCGGTATGAGAATCGGAGCCAAAGGCCAGCAGGCCGCCCGCATCCCGTACCGCCTCGGCGATAGCGCGACAGTTCGGCTCACTGCCGCGACGCGAGTGGGTAAAAGAAGAGTTGTTGATTTCCAGCGCCACCTGGTATTCCGCCGCCGCCTCAGCGATTGCCTTGATATCAACCGGGAAATTAGGGTTACCGGGGTGGCTGATAATATGAACATTACCGCTGGCCATTGCTGCGATCATTGCCTCGGTATTGATTGCCTTATCCTGCGGAGCGAACACCGGCTCGTGGAATCCGGCAATAACCAGATCCATGGTATCAAGCATCCGTCCGGTGCAGTCGATCTCTCCGGCGCGGTTTTTAATGTTCGCCTCAATGCCGCGCAAAATGCCGATACCATCGACAACGCGCGGCCAGACATGCATATTGACGAAATGCCAGTAGTGCGGCGCATCGGCCATATCGGGGCCATGATCGGTAATGGCAAACAGCTTAATGCCTTTTTGTTTTGCCATAGCGATATAGTCGTGCAGCGTGCTGTAAGCATGGGTACTGGCTACGGTATGCATATGTAAATCAACAGGATACATCCGGACTCTCTCCTTTTTCGGCAAAGCGACACTTTGCCGTATGTTATTTAATAGCCGCGCGTCAAATCCACGCGCCCTTGCGGCTGCTGCCCCGCTTCCAGCTGCTGAATAGCCCCGGCGATATAATCCATCGCCTCTTCCGGCAGGGTAACGGCGGCATTATGCGGCGTAATCGTGACGCCAGGATGATGCCAGAAGGGGTGATCCGCCGACAGCGGCTCATTAACAAACACGTCCAGCGCAGCGCCCTTGATTTTATTATCATTCAGCGCTGCCAGCAGATCGTCTTCCACCACGTGCGCGCCACGCGCCAGGTTCATGACAAAAGCGCCATCTTTAAGGCGATTCAGCAGGCTGCGATTAATAATACCGACGGTTTGCGGCGTGTTGGGTAATAAATTAATTAGCACCTGCGTATCGGCAAGGAACGCCGTGAGCCGATCGTCGCCGTGAAAGCTCTCAATCCCATCCAGCTGTTTCGGTGAACGGCTCCAGCAGCGCAGCGGAAATCCCCAGGCTTTCAGACTCTCGGCAACGCTAAGCCCCAGCACGCCTGCGCCAAGAATACCGATGGTAAAATCTTCGCGCCGGTAGTTCGCCAGGTGTTTCCAGCACGCCTGCTGTTGCTGACGACGATAGTCATCAAAACGGCGAAACCAGCCCAACACGGTATGCACTGCATATTCCTGCATTTGCAGGCCCATGCCGGTATCTTCAAGCCGAAACAGTGGGACGGCGGGATCGATCATATCGGGGTATTTTTGTAGCTGACCGAGGATATCATCCACTCCGGCACCAATGGCGAAAATCGCCTTCAGATCGCCGCGCCCGCGCAGCATTTCTGGCGGTGCCATACGTACCAGCGCGTAATCAGCTGGCTGATTATCGCCCGGTTGCCAGAGGCGTAAACGCGCCTGCGGCAGGCGCTGCTGTAGCCCCTGCCGCCATTTTTCCGCGTTAAAAGAGGGATGATAAAAAATAATGTCCATAGCGCCTCCATATTGTTATTTCCCTCAAGGCTCAGGGAAAATGGCGGCGCTGGCAAGTAAAAATTAGCCCACGGGCGCGGTCAGGCCTGTGGTGCAGTTGACTGGATCAGCCTGCGCAGTAACGGCATCAGGAACAGCATTACCAGACCGACAGCTGCCGCACCCCAACCCAACAGACTGAAGATATGACTGTAGCCGGGATTAGTCAGCAACGCGCTGCTGCCGCTGTTTTCCGGCATCAGCGCCGAGACGTAGCCCGCCAGCACCGAAGCGACGCCGGTCACCATCATCCAGCAGCCCATCATCACGCCCTGATAACGCGTCGGAGCCAGTTTCCCGATCATCGCGTAGCCGATAGGTGAGATCAGCAGCTCACCAATGCTTTGCAGCACATAGCTGTAGAAAATCCATTTAAATGCCACCATGCCATCTCCACCCGCCAGCATAATTCCCAGCGGCAGCACCAGCATTCCCAACCCGATGCAAAACAGCGAACAGGCGAACTGTAACGGGATATCGATACGCCAGCCGCGCTGACGCAGACGGTTAAAGGCCAGCGCCAGCAGCGGCCCGCCAATCACAATGACCAGGGTATTGATATTCTGTACCCATTGCGGTGCCACGCGAATGCCCCAGACGTTAAGATTGATATTGTGTTCGACAAACAGCATCAACCCCATCGGTGCCAGCTGGTAGAGCATCCAGAACACCAGCGATCCCATTGCCAGCAGCAGATAGGCTGTCATACGCCGCTGTTCGTGACGCGGACGATGGCGCAGCGTAATAAAGCACATCAGCAGAAAAATCAGGCCGCCCAGCACAATAACGAAAGAGCCGGTAAAATCAGCGTGCGTCAGCATCACACGGATAACCGGCACCAGCGCGACCAGCACCACCAGTCCGATCAGCATACGCAGGCGGAACTGGCGCGGATTGACATGCAGCAGCGGCGTATCGATATCCGCCAGAATTTTCCAGCGCAGCAGGCTGATGATAATTGCCATCGCATTACCAAGCGTGGCAAAGAGAAACAGCGCCTGATAATGTTCACCCAGTTGAAAATAACCGGCACCGGTAAAACCAATAAAGAAGCCGAGATTCATCCCGGCATAGTTCCACAGGAAGGCCCCTTCACGACGATGATCGTCCGGCGCAAACCGCTGCGTCAGCATCATGTTAATACAGGTAACATTGAGACCGCTGCCGGTCAGGAACATCGCCAGCCCCCAGTAAAGTCCCTGCGCACTCTCCCCTGACAGCACCCAGCAGCCGATAACCTGCAACACCATACCCAGCACAAACAAATTACGGTTACTGAGAAAACGCCCACCAAGATAGCCGCCAAACAGGTGCAGGCCATAGTTAAAGGCACCGAAAACGCCCATAGTGGCGTTCGCCTGCGCTTCACTGAAGCCCAGTCTTTTAGTGGCATACAGCACCAGCGTGGAATAGAGCACGGCAAAGCCGAGCGTCGCGAAGATCTGAATAAAAAATAGCGCCCCTGACCCGGCTGGGGCCACCTGCGGTTGCGCTTTGGTTGAACTGTTCAAGCTGACCTCAGTGTTTTTAAGCATTGAAAGCGCATTAGTATGCATCGTCTTTTATCAGGATGCAGTCTGATTTACTGTATCAGTTATTTCTTAACTGCTTTTCGATTATTTTCACAGCGAAATGGTTTAAATCTGACTAAACACATCATTTCGCGCAGAAAGTTGATTGACGCAAGCAGGTAAAATCCCTACATTAGCGCCCATCAACAGTGTGCCTGTTGATGACAATATGGTGAGGTGTCCGAGTGGCTGAAGGAGCACGCCTGGAAAGTGTGTATACGGCAACGTATCGGGGGTTCGAATCCCCCCCTCACCGCCATTTTTCAATGAAAAAGCCTGAGCGAAAGTTCAGGCTTTTTTGTTTGTATAGCGCACCGACAAGGGGGGAGATGAGAACCCCCGCCGGGTTCGACAACCGCGCAGCGGTTGGACAGCCACAGGCTGCCCGCACAAAAACGCCGGGAGCGTTTTTGAACAACGCCTGCGTTGACCCCGAAGGGGCGAGGCCCAGGGATGGGCCGAGTAACGGCGAGCGCAGCGAGTCAATCCCCCCCTCACCGCCATTATTCAACGAGAAAGCCTGAGCGAACGTTCAGGCTTTTTTGTCTGCATAACGCACCGACAAAGTAAATTGCCACAATATGGATGTGTTATTGATTAGAATCCAAAAAAATACAGAAAAATTTTACAGCTAGCTGATGCAATACTAACCAGGTGCTGATTTAGCTGAACAGTTCACCTGAACGCAGCATATCTATAAACCTTTGCATATCCCATTCCTTGATATCAGAAACCTGACCATCGCCAATTTCAATTAAGCGAAGATCGCCCGTGGTGGATTCAGCCATATCTATGGAGAAAAACGGTGATTTAATATTATTTGCGATCTTCTGAACTACAGCAGGAATAACATCATCTGCCGCAAAAACTTTATGGTTAAATGAGAAATAGCGCCGCTCACTATCTGGCTTTAACTGTTCAAATTTTCTCAGAGCTACGCCGCCTTCTATTTCTCCACGAAACTGCTTAATGCCAGCTAATATTTCTTGAATCTCTTCAGCATTCCGGGCTACAGATCCGCGCGATGTCGTAAGCGATTTAACATAGTCTTTTACAAACCAGGCAGGCCACTGAAGTACTGACGTAACCTTGCTAAAATCATCGCTCTCTTTCAGGAAAATAGTTTCAGGCGTATAGTCACGGCATAGTTCATACCAGCCGGTGATATAGTGGCAGGCAGCGTAATACTCAGGAGAAACCCACATCTCTGCGCCGCAGCTACTGACAGCGTCATGCAGGGTGCGATATTCTTTTTCCTTAAGCATCCAGCCTCGCCAGATGACAGGTTGCCCTGGTTCAAAACTCCCTGAAAACTTAATCTTTCCTTCATAGAAAGATTGGGAAGATAACAAGACAGTTTTTAAACCCGCTTTTCTTGCGCCATCGCATTCAGCCTCAAAGGTTTCATCAACTCTGTTTGCGTTAAAATAATCGCCTGGATAAATTATTTGCATGCAACATTCCCTTTATATAAAACTAATTCTCCACCGTCACCAGTTTCATAGTACTTAAATTTCGGTAAAAGTACAGACAGGCAACGACTTCCAGCTCGGTTTAACTCCCCCCACTTACAATAAATTACGATTAATACGTTACCTTAAAAATTCTGCACCTGCCAGCTCGCACGTACTATTCCCGCCAGACAAAAATAAGTATAATTAGCATAATGAACTTGATGCATCTTAAAAAATACAGATTCATGATGGAATCACTGCCCATACGACAGAACAAAACCTATCTTTCCAGTTAAAAAATTAATTTTTAAGGAAATATAAAATTCATTTTTATCTTATTAAGAAAGCAACGCAAGATAAACTAAAAAGAGAAGTTCTTTGGCATGAACAGAAAAACAATACCGGCATAGTAGATATTAGCTTAAATGCCGGGCAGACAATTATCCCTGGGAAAGATGATCGTTTATTTTCTGCTTTTATCTCTCACCTGGATAATTTTATTGCTGATTTTAATTCTCTTTTTCCCTTTATTTACCTGTACGATAAAAATTTTTTACACTCAACGTTGTTGACTATATATCATGACAGCACTGATAATTTTTTCAGTAACAAGGAAAAGTGGTTTTCGCTATGCGAAAATATCATAGAAGATTTTAAAAAATTAGCGGAAGTAGCGATTTGCTTTAGTGAAATATTGCTAACCAGCAATGGCTCCGTTATCCTTGTTGGCGGCTCACCAGTCCTGGAATCATTCAGGGATAAAATTTATCATAAATATAACCTCCCTCAACATGTCAGGAAAAATATTATACATATCACTCTTGGCAGATTGCTACAGGAAACGTCGTCAGACAATATGCAAAGTGTTTTTAATTACTTACATCATCGCGGTAAGGTATCGCTGCCTGAACTTATTGTTAACACGCCTAAATTTATTATTTCTCGCGATGTGCTGGGCCATAAAATCGATAATGCATTAACAGATGAATTTAACAAAATTTAAATAAAAAACTGCCATTACTTATGACCTTTTTATTTTTGATGTTAATGCACATGTCGGAGATACAAACGCTGTTTACTGACGACATGTCTGATTCTGTTGACACTCCAGGTCACAGCACAACAGGCCATGACCTGGAAAGCAGGTTAATGTTCAAGCGCGATAGCACAAACGTGTTCAACTTGTGCCAGATCGTTATACAGTTCTGGCAGCGTTATTTTTTTCCTTATGCCCATTTTAAGATTCACTTCAACCTTCCCTTTTTTAATGTCTCTGATAGTAACAGCTTCAATGATATTTTTTTGTTGATGGATACTGTTTATCAAATTTTCCAGTCCGCTTCGTTCGTCAAGGATAACGCGTACTCTGACCTTGCCAGAAAACTGACTTTTTGTTTGCAAAAAAATGATAAGTGAGCTCAGTTTAATCGCCAGTAAAAATAAGGCGGTGGCGAAAAAAGCATGAAAGTAAAAACCAGATCCGCAGGCAATACCTATACCGGCAGAAGCCCAGACCATCGCTGCAGTAGTCAAGCCAGAAATAGCGTCATCATGTCGATGCAGAATCACACCAGCGCCTAAAAAACCTACGCCGCTGATAATCTGTGCCGCAAGGCGCATTGGATCGCTACGAATATTTATCGATATTTCAGCATAGTACTCCGCTGACTGTATTGAGACGATCGTCAGCACGCAACTGGCAACAGCAATAATGACGCATGTTTTAAATCCGACAGGCTTTCTTTTGGACTCTCTTTCCAGACCTATAATGCCGCCAAGGACAAACGCCAAGCTGATTTTTATCACGGTAATTGGCGGAAAAAAGCCTTGTTCAGTAAACATCGCAGCCAGCGTATTCATATACTATATCCTTAAATAATACATCCATTTACTAAATCAGGAGCTAACATTTTCCTGTAAAGGCTTTATTTTTTTACTTGTTAAATCATCGCGGAAAAAATCAGGAAAAAGAAAGAGACTCCAGCGGCAACGCCGGCGGAAACCAGCCAGAAAGTTTCCCACTGAGGGAGAGATTGAGGGCCTTTTTCCGTCACCGTGCTATTGAACAGTTGACCACATACGGTGGAAGCAAACAGTAGCCCAGCTCCATTTGATATGATGAACCTCAGGCTTTGCGCCTGTGCTTTGATTTCTGGTGCTGCCTTACGGTCGACATAAATATCATCGACGGTAAAGAAAAAGTCCCAACAGAATCCCTGTAACATCAGACCCGCCACTACAAATATCATATTGGCGTCCAGTGAAGCATGGGCAAAAAATAAGGTACGAATGATCCAGCACACCGCTCCTGTCAGCAAAACGATTTTAAAACCTGCCTTCAGCAAGAGATATGACAGCAGGAACATAAACAGAATTTCGCAGATGGTCCCAATCTGTAGCATCGAAGCTGCATTATCAAATCCCAGAGTCTGCAAAAACACCGGAATATAAGCAGTGTAGGCTGTTTTCGGGATCATCAAAGCAAAGATGCTGACCATCAATATGGTAAAGCTGCGATCTTTAAACAGCGCTAATGCACCCAGACACAACAGATCTCGCAGAGCAAAGGCGCTTCCTTTAGCCTTAGGGGGAGTATCAGGCAGAGTAAGACAGTAAAACCCTAAGAATATACCTGTAGCCGAAGCAATATACCAGGTCATGGTGTTACCGGAATATCCCATTTCGCCAAGAATAAAACCGATGGTAATAAAACCAATAGTGCCAAATACCCGGATAAAGGGAAAATTCTTAACCCCGTTAATATGACTAAAAGTGATGCTATTGGCCAGCGCAGTAGTCGGATAAAATAACAAACCAACCATGAATATTATAACAAGTGTCATGGCGGTATTTTGCGATTCAATGCATTGTGGAGCTATCAGCAAAATACCCGCATTACACAGATGCAGCGCCGCCATAACCTTCTGTGAAGAGAAAAAACGATCGGCTATCATACCGATAAAAAGCGGTGAAATAATGGTGGCCAGCCCCAATAATGCATAGGAAGAACCGATAATTGTCGCCAATCCATAGGTACTCAGCACCAGTCCCATGGTCATGTTCCAGGCACCCTGCATAAAGTATTGCAAGAACATCATAATGAGCAGGCGCGGTGTTTTATTAAAGTCCATGTTACCAATCCTTCAATGAGCGGTATTCAGAGTCAGGCCATCCCAGGCGACAAGGATATTTTCCTTTGCGCATGCCGTAACCAGTTCGTCGTGCAACAGAGCACCGGTATGAGAAATATGAGACACAATTACCCTGCTCTCTATCCGTGGTTTAATTTATTAACTACGCAGGGAAGTACTGGAATAAGAGAAACGCGAAATAATCAGGGCGAACCTTTTAACCTGCGGCAGGCAGAAATTATTATTGGTCAGGGCGTCACCAATGCCGTTAACGGTATTATGGATGTTGCTCAGGCGGTCAACTATATAAACAGGCGTATTCAGCAGGAAACCGGTGCTTAGGCGTAACCCGATTCTCCTTTTTATATCAGCCTGCCTGCTCTACACGGCCATGTCGGCAAGGCGTTTCTCTACCCGACGCCCTGCCTTGTAAATAGCGCTTTGTCTGTACAACGCCAGGCAAAGGCGCTCGCTTATAACGGATCGGCATAAAGTCAAGGCGCTCACTACGTGGTGCCTGTCGCTGCTCAAATTCCCCAAGCCAACTCACATTTCCCAACCGCCGGCAGGCAAACCAGTAAATTTCGTCTAAAGTTTTTTGCAGGGTCAATTACTTACAGGCTGTGTCTGGTCTGGACAAGGAGAACAATGATGACGAAAAAGGCCGTAAATTCTCAATGGAAAGGCGCGTTGCTGTTGCCTTTGTTGATAACGGGTGCGCTGGCTACGGGATCTTTTTATGCACAGGCTGCGGAAAATCAGCAGCAGGCTGAGGCACCTCAACCGCCGGATGTCCGTTTTGGGCCGCTGTATCACGCGATACAGTCAGCAAAATTTTTCCCGGATCAAAAAACGTTCGCCGATGCGGTACCGAAATATAATCCGGCTTCGATTCTCGCCGACTGGCAGATGCAGAAAAACCAGCGTAATTTCGACCTGCGCCGCTTTGTGGAGAATAATTTTACCGTGCCGGGCAAGCCTGAAGCCTATGTTCCCCCAGCCGGACAGAGCCTGCGTGAACACATCAATGGCCTCTGGCCGGTGCTGACGCGCACGACTGATAAAGTAAACCAGTACGACTCGCTGCTTTCGCTGCCTAAACCCTATGTCGTACCGGGCGGGCGCTTCAGGGAAGTGTATTACTGGGACAGCTATTTCACCATGCTGGGCCTGGCAGAAAGCGGCCACTGGGATCGCGTACAGGATATGGTCGATAACTTTGCTTACGAGCTGGATACCTACGGACATATCCCTAACGGTAACCGCAGCTACTATCTCAGCCGTTCCCAGCCGCCCTTCTTTAGCCTGATGGTCGATTTGCTGGCGCAGCATGACGGCGAGCAAACCTACGCAAAATATCTGCCGCAGCTGGAAAAAGAGTATCACTACTGGATGGCGGATGCACAAACCGTCACCGCAGGTAGTGCCAGCAAACGCGTAGTGAAACTGAAAGAGGGTACGGTGCTGAACCGCTACTGGGATGCGCGCGACGTGCCGCGTACCGAATCCTATATGGATGATATTACCACGGCACAAAAATCGCCCCAGCGTAACAAAGCGGAACTTTACCGCGATCTGCGTTCGGGCGCGGCATCAGGCTGGGATTTCAGCTCCCGCTGGTTTGACGATCCCAACGATCTTTCTACCATCCGTACCACCGAGATCGTACCGGTAGATCTGAACGCCCTGCTGTTCCATTTGGAAAAAACGCTGTCGCATGCCAGCAAGGTGGCGAATAAATCAGATGAGAGCCAGCGCTACGCGGAGCTGGCAGAAAAACGTCAGGCCGCCATTAACCGCTATCTGTGGAACGATAAAGAGGGCTGGTACGCCGATTATGACTGGAAACGTAACAGCGTACGCACTCAGCTAACTGCCGCCGCGCTGTTCCCGCTCTATGCCAAAGCTGCCAGCAGCGATCGTGCGGCGAAAACAGCGGATGCGGTAGAGAAACAGCTGGTAAAAGCGGGCGGTCTGGTTACCACCAATGTGCATAACGGTCAGCAATGGGATGCACCTAACGGGTGGGCACCGTTGCAGTGGATCGCGGTTGAAGGCCTGAATCATTACAACGAGCAGACGCTGGCGAAAGAGATCGGTATGCGCTTTCTGGAAAACGTTCAGGCTACCTATAATCGCGAGCATAAGCTGGTGGAAAAATATGTTGTTGAAGGCAATCTCGGCGGCGGCGGTGGCGGTGAATATCCGTTGCAGGACGGCTTCGGCTGGACCAACGGCGTGACGCTTAAGCTGATGGATATGTATTGTCCGCAGGGTATCACCTGTAACAACGTCGATGATATGAAAAAAACGCAGTAATTTGATATTGACCCGGCATTGCCGCCGGGTCAATGCTCTCTGTTTTAACACTATGAATCCGCACTATTTATCTGGATATATTCAGATAAATCTCCACTTGAATCAGACACAGAGAAAGATAATAATTCTCATTAGTCTTTGCAGTTACAATATGATTAACCGTTCAATTTCTTCTGTCGGTCGTCGCTCTGACAGCGCGACCTTTTTGTCTGTTTTAAGGGATATCAAATGGGAATGCCTTTCAGCCTGAAACGTTCCGCGCTGCTTTGTTCGCTGGCGCTTGCCGTACCTGGTTTTGCCATTGCTGCCGATACGCTGGTCGTTACCGCTCAGCCAGCGGAAACCGCTGATTCACCCACCGCTGGCTATCGCGCCAAAACCAGTAGCGGCGCAACGAAAACCGACCGCCCGCTGATTACTACCGGTCAGTCCGTTTCGGTGATTACACGGCAGCAAATTGAAGACCAGGGTGCGATGGACGTTAACCAGGCGCTGAACTACAGCTCCGGGGTGTTTACCAACTTTGCCGGGGCCGCCACCCGCTATGATACGGTTTCACTGCGCGGCTTCCACGGTGGCGATGTGGATAACACCTTCCTGGACGGCCTGCGCCTGATGACCGATGGCGGCAGCTATAACGCATTACAGGTCGATCCCTGGTTCCTGGAACGCATCGACGTGATTAAAGGCCCTTCTTCCGCGCTGTATGGTCAGACCGTGCCCGGCGGGCTGGTGATGATGACCTCCAAACGCCCGCAGTTTCAGCAGGAAGGCCACTTCCGGTTGATGGCGGGCAATAACAGCACGACCGGTGCCGCCTTCGATTATACCAATGCCATTAACGACCAGTGGGCGTTTCGTCTGACCGGTATCACCCGCAACAGCGATACGCAGTACGATCACACGCGTGAAGAGCGCTATGCCATTTCGCCTTCTCTGCTCTGGCAGCCGGACAGCGATACCTCTCTGTTGCTGAAAGCCTACCTGCAAAAAGATCCGTCTGGCGGCTATCATGGCTCGGTGCCGGGCGAAGGCAGCATTACCGAACGTAACGGACGTAAGCTCAGCAACGGATTCTATGATGGCGAAAGCGCAATCGATCAGTTTAAACGCCGTGAGCAAATTTACAGCTACGTCTTCTCACATCGCTTTAACGAGACCTGGGCTTTCCGCTCTAACGCCAGCTATACCCACTCCAACGTCGATCTGGATCAGGTCTACCAGATTGGCTGGATTGGCGACAGCAATTTGCTGGATCGCTACTACTCCGGCGAGCGTTCCTCGCTGGATGCCTTCGCTATCGATAATCAGCTGGAAGCCGATTTTACCACCGGCGAAGTTGAACATACGCTGGTGCTGGGTGCTGATTATCATCAGTACCGTGACAGCCTGTGGGATGCCAGCGCCTATGTGGATCCGCTGAATGCCCGCACCGGCGTCGGCGGCACACATTTCTGGCAAAGCGCCTACGATCCGGCCGATCCTGACGCCGCCCGTACTCCCGGCCTCTACGCCTATAATCAAACGCGCCGCTACCATCAGACAGGCGTCTATTTACAGGATGAGATGGCGTGGAATAACTGGCACATGACGCTCTCTGGCCGTTACGATCGCCTGGTGGCGAAAAGCACCAACGATACAACCGACACCAGCCGCCGCCGCTCCGATGACCATATCAGCGGGCGCGCCTCGCTGCTGTATGCGTTCGATAATGGCATTTCTCCCTATGTCAGCTACAGCCAGGCGATTACCCCTTCCAGTCTGCCAGACGCCAGCGGCGATCTGTTGAAGCCAACCACCGCCGAGCAGTATGAGGCTGGGGTGAAATATCAGCCGAACGGCACTTCAGATATGTACTCTCTCGCAGTTTACGATCTGACGCAGAAGGATGTCGGCAACCGCGTAGTTAACACCTCTTACTATGAACCTGCCGGAAAGGTGCATTCACGCGGGCTGGAGCTGGAGGCGCGTAATCAGCTGACGCCGCGCTTTAGCACTATCGCCAACTATTCGGTGACGCGCGTGCGCTTTAAAGATAGCGTCGATGGTAATGACGGGCATACGCCTTATGTCACGCCTAATCAGATCGCTTCGCTGTGGGGTTACTATAAGTTTGACTATGGCATCAGCGCGGGCGCGGGCGTGCGCTATATCGGCAAGCAGTGGGCGGATAATGAAAACAGTACGCGTTTGCCTTCGGCGACGCTGTTTGATGCCTCTGTTCGCGCCGATCTCGGCGCATGGAATAACCAGCTGAAAGGGGCATGGGTGCAGGTTAACGCCAATAACCTGACCGATCGCGAGTATGTCGCCGCCTGTTACGGCACCGGTAATTGCTACTGGGGCGCCGAACGTTCTGTTGTCGCCACCGTTGGCTACGATTTCTGACCGGCAGTTAACGTTTTATCAGGTCAGGCCGCGGTTGTTTTCTTGCAGACGGCTACAAAGCTTCAAAAGCGGGTGACATGTACCGAAGAGCAAAGCGTCCCGCGCCATGGAAGGCGCGGGCCGAGCTGGCAGGGATGCTATCTTTTGCGTCTTTGCGAACGGAACATGTCACCCGCGAGAACGCCGCTCTAATGAAAGAGGCACCTGCTTTCTTTCATTCTTATCGACAGCGCTATCAGCCACGCAGCGTGGCGGCAATCGTCTCCTGCCACGGGGTGGTTGGACGCCCAATCAGCTGGCTCAGCGTGCTGCTGTCATCAAACAGCCCGCCCTGCGCCGCGCCAACATCGGAATCCGCCAGCATCTCTGCCAACCCCTGCGGCAATCCCGCCTCAATCAACAGCGTGGCAAACGCCTGCTGTGACAGATTATTCCACGCTACCGCCGTACCGCTTTGGCGCGCGATCTCCGCTGCAAATTCCGCCAGCGTATAGCTGCTGTCGCCCGCCAGCTCATAGACTTTTTCCTGCGGCGTCATCTGTGTTATCACCGCCGCGGCTGCTTCAGCATAGTCCTGGCGCGTGGCTGATGCGATACGCCCCTCTCCCGCCGCGCCGGTAAACGCATGGAACTGTAATGCAGCAGGAATGCTGGCCGCATAGTTCTCGGTGTACCAGCCGTTACGCAACAGCGCAAAGCGCAGACCAGAGGCGCGCAGTGCCGCTTCCGTCTGGCGATGTTCGTCAGCCAGGCCCAGCGGTGAACGATCGGCATGTAGCAGGCTGGTATAGGCGATAAAACGCAGCGTATTTTTCTTTGCCGCATCAATCACTGCCTGATGCTGTGCCGCCCTTTTCCCTATCTCGCTGGAAGAGATCAGCAGCAGACGCTCAACGCCTGCCAGCGCCCGCTCCAGCGCAGAAGCGTCATTGTAATCAGCCTGACGAACAGCAATGCCCTTTTCTGCCAAATCGCGTGCCTTCTCCGGGCTGCGCACAACCGCCACAATCTCCTGAGCAGGCACTTTCGTTAACAGACTTTCGATAACCAGACGGCCAAGCTGGCCGGTAGCGCCGGTAACTGCAATCATTTTCTTTCTCCTTAACAATAACGGTGGTGTCGAAACAGCCTAAAGGATAGACTTACTTAAAGTAAGTACTTACAGGAATGTTAGGATGAAAAAAAATAACCAACCCGTAGCCAATCTGCCGTCAGCGCGCGGAGAGCTGCTTAACCCTAACTGTCCATCACGCGAGCTACTAAAGCGCATGACCAGCCGCTGGACAATGCTGGTTATACTGGCGCTGCGGGAAAAAACGCTGCGCTTTAGCGAAATTCGCCGTGCCATCGGCGGCGTCAGCGAGCGCATGCTGGCCCAGACGTTACGTTATATGGAAGAGGATGGCCTGCTGATCAGAAAAGCCTACGATGTCGTACCGCCGCACGTCGAATATCGCCTGACACCGCTCGGAAGGGAAGCCAGCGAGCACGTACTGGCGCTGGCCGACTGGCTGGAAAGCCATTTTCCGCTGATCCAGCAGCAGCGGATCAACATGCAGAACCTTGATTAATTCCTGCCTGAACGCGACAAAAACGAAAGCCGTATAAAACATCAATAACAGAAAAGGAGGCCGAAGCCTCCTTTTTTTAACCTTTATGACTTAACGATTAGTGTCGTACTTTACGGTAAATAAACAGCACCACGATGGCACCGATGACCGCAACAACGAAGCTGCCAAAGTTAAAGCCGTCCACGCGACCGAAGCCGAAGAAGGTGCTGATCCAGCCACCAACTACCGCACCGATAATCCCCAGAATGACCGTAATGATGAAACCGCCGCCGTCCTTGCCCGGCATAATCCATTTAGCGATGATACCGGCGATTAAACCAAAAATAATCCATGACAGAATTCCCATCTGCAACTCCTTCTTATCTACGACTAATTAACATACCAACAATAATTCCCACTACGGCGCCAGCACCAACGCCCGCCCAGGGGTTACTTTTCACATACGAACACGCCTGATGCGTTACGTTGTTCATCTCGCGACACAGTTCACTACCTGCTTCGCGGGTGCGATCATGTGCATAATCCAGTTGATTACGCGTTTCTTTTTTCGAAAACATTACCTGCCCTCCTGAAATCGGTTCGCGGTCGTCCTGCTCATTCCACTTCTGGCAACAAGTATAGGACAGGATTCTAACTCTGTGATTTCAGGTAAAACTTTCTGAGAAAAATTTCTTAAAAAATACTTAGTGAGCATAAAATTTCGCGTCACGGTGCCGATAATCCCGATGTGACGGTAACTTGTAACTATTTTTAACAACTCGCTGGAGCCGGACGTGAAAGAGCCAGACAATGAACAGTTTTATAAACGCGGCGCGCTGGCCGTTTTGGGCGTGTTGCGCGACATCGGTCGCGACAATACGCCGCTGTTGGTGTCCCATGCGCGCGGTCAGTTTATCAGCCGTGTGCTGTTCGTTGATCAGACGCAGCTGATGATTGATTACGGCAGCCACGATTACGATAATCAGGTTACGCTGGAGGTGCGCGATTTACGCGTTAGCGCAGAGATGCGCGGTGCCAAAGTGGCGTTCACGCTGCCGCAGCTACACGCCACGCAGTATGAAGGCCTGCCCGCGTTCGGCGCGCCGTTGCCGCCGGAGCTGCTGCAAATTCAGCGTCGTGAATATTTCCGCATCAGCGCCCCGCTCGATCCGATTTTTTACTGTCACGTCACCTGGCCCGAAGGCGGTAGCGCTCGCTTACGTATGCAGGATCTGTCGCTGGGCGGCGTCGGCCTGCTGGTGGATGGCGAGCTGCCGGAAAACCTCGCCGGCGGCGATATCTGGCGCGGCCTGCGGCTGGATATGGGCGAATATGGTGAGTTTAAGGTTGATGCGCAGCTGCTACATATTGGCTGGCGAACCACCGTCAGCAGCAAAAATGAGACCATTCACACGCCGCGATTAAGTTTCCGCTTTACCTCGCTCAGCGCCGCACAAGAGCGCCAGCTACAGCAGATTATTTTTTCTCTGGAGCGTGTCGCACGCGAGAAGGCGATGCGCTTTCGCTAATCCCGCTTTTTCTCCTCCTGGCAAAGGTAATCACCCTGAGCCAGGCTTACAGTTGATTTTTTTGCCCGCTCAACCGTAAGGAGATTTTCCCTGATGGAGGAATTATTATCCGATCAGACACTGTCACTACTCACTAACCGGGCGTTCTGGATCAATACGGCTATCGTCGTGGTCGGCACGCTGGTCATTTACTGGCTGCTGCGCTCGCTGATTGGCTTCTTCAGCACCCGCCTGGGGCGTTTTACCGAAGGGCACCACTCGCGCTTTTACAATATTGCCGTAGAGATGCTGCGTACCACCAGCCGCCTGCTGCTGTTTATCTTCTCTCTGCTGATCGCCATTAAGTTTATCGATCTGCCCGCCAACTGGCGCGGCGCTGTCGATCACGGCTGGTTTGTCGCGCTGATATTACAGTTCGCGCTCTGGCTCGACTGCGGCGTGCGTCTCTGGCTGCGCAATATGCTGCGCGATCCGACACACGTGCGTAACCCGGTCACCATGGTCATTCTCGGCATTATGCTGCGGGTGTTTATCTGGGCGATTATCCTGCTGGCCATCCTTTCCAACATGGGCGTTAACATCACCGCGCTGGTGGCGAGCCTCGGCGTTGGCGGTATCGCTGTGGCGCTGGCTATCCAGACGGTGCTGAGCGACGTGTTTGCTTCGCTGGCGATTGGCATCGATAAACCGTTTGAGATCGGTGACTTTATCGTTTTCGGCGACGTAGCCGGATCGATCGAGCATATTGGTCTGAAAACCACGCGCATTCGTAGCCTGAGCGGTGAGCAGATTGTCTGCTCTAACGCCATCCTGCTACAGCAAACCATTCATAACTACAAACGGATGCAGGAGCGTCGCATTCAGTTTCGCTTTGGCATCAGCTATAACACGCCTGCGGAAAAAGCGCGTCAGATTGGCGGGATCGTTAAAGAGATTATTCAGGGTGTGGAACAAACGCGTTTCGACCGCGCGCACTTTTTCTCTTTCGATGTTTCCCAGCTGACTTATGAAGTCATCTATTACGTGACCGATGCCGACTACAACAAATATATGGATATTCAGCAGGAGATTAACCTGCAGCTGATGGAGCGACTGACGGCGCTGGAAGTGCATTTCGCCTTCCCGATCCGGCATATACAGTTCACCGGCGGCACGCTGCCGGAAGTCAACGTGACGGACGCCGCCTCCAACGAAGAGAACGAAGCGCCGTCGCGGGAACATCAGATGGTGCGATAAACGGTATTCACCTTCCACAAATAGCGCGGCGCCTGGGCAGCCGGATGTTTGGTCTGCACATGGCGCCGGAATTCATCCGGCGTCATCTCATTAATCATCGCAATAGCGCGGTCCCGATCGCGGGAAAAAGTGCGCAGCAGCGCCCCGGCACCGTTGGCATAGGCGACGATAGTCGCGTAACGCAGCGTTTCAGGATCGCGAATGCCGGAGAGCGCCCGCTTCTGTAACAGACGAATATAGGCGGTGCCGATATCGATATTTTTTGCCGGATCGCGCAGCTCAGCGGCGGTTGGCTGACCACGGCGGCCCTGTGCCCGGTAAACTTCCCGTCCGGCGGTAGAAGCTTTAATCTGCATCAGCCCAACCGCGTTAGAGCGGCTGACCACGCCGGGATTACCGCCCGATTCGACGCTGATAATAGCGTTGATCAGACGCTCATCCACGCCATAATGGCTGGCGGCATCTTCGGTAAACATTGACCATGTCTGTGCTACCTGACGGGGTGGCGCTTTGGTTAGCGGCGTTTGTTGCTGATGAGAAATCGTGTGTCTGGCGTTTTCGCTGGCGCAGCCAGCCAGTAACAGTGCAGAAAGCATCAGCATCCTGATTTTCACGCGTTAGGTTTCCTTAAAGCCTGATAACTGCGTTTCATCTTACTGACCGATCCGCATTGCCATATTGCCGCTTTTCCGAATTTACAAATAAAGTGTGACAAATGATGACTTTAGCGCGCGGTTTCGTCATTATCACGCCTGTTGGACGGCAAACGCGTAAAATGCCTTCAACGCTTTAAGGAGAACAGAGTCATGAACCCGCAGCCCCCCCGCACTATCCATCTGATTGCCCCTTCAGGCTACTGCCACAACCAGCCCGCCGCCGCGCTGGGCGTACAGCGATTGCAGCAGGCGGGTCATCAGGTGAACAACCAGCACGCCATCAGCCGTCGCTTTCAGCGCTTTGCCGGTAGCGATGCCGAGCGTTTACAGGATATCAATGCGCTCGCCAGGCTCAGCCCTTTGCCGGACATTATTCTGGCGGTGCGCGGCGGTTACGGCGTCACACGGCTGCTGGAACAGGTTGATTACAATGGCCTTAAGCAGGCGCTGACCGCGCAGCCGGTCGCCCTGTGTGGACACAGCGATCTGACCGCGCTACAGCTGGCGCTGCTGGCAAAGAGCGGCCTGATTACCTTTAGCGGGCCGATGCTGAGCGGCAATTTCGGGGCACCGGTGCTTTCCGACTTCACCTCAGATCATTTCTGGCAGGCAATAACCACGCCCGCCTTTAGCCTGACATGGCAAAGCGGCGTATCTGCCCTGCCGCGGCTGGAAGGCACACTGTGGGGCGGAAATCTGGCGATGATCATGACGCTGGTTGGGACGCCATGGCTGCCGGAGGTGACCGACGGCATACTGGTTATCGAAGATGTTAATGAGCATCCCTTCCGCGTCGAACGGATGCTGTTGCAACTGCACCAGTGCGGCGTGCTGGCGCGGCAGCGGGCGATTATCGTCGGTAGCTTCAGCGGTTTTAACCCGACGGAGTATGATAACGGTTTCAGTTTTGCTACCGTCTGGCAGCGTATTCGTGAGGTGACTGGTCTGCCGGTCATTGACGGCCTGGATTTCGGACACGAACAGAAAACAGTTACCCTACCGCTTGGCGCACGCGGCGCATTATGCGTGGCTGAGGGACAGGCGACTTTGGATATCAGCGGCCATCCGGTTTTACGCCAGGCCGCAGCGCAGATCACAGGTTGACAGCACCCGCGCCAGAATCGCGCCGGTTAACGGGGTGAATATGACTGAACTCGATCGATTATTCCAGCGGCTGAGCGCCTCCCCTTTCCGCCGCCGTTTCCGGCTCGGCGCGAAGGAGCGCCGCTACTGTACGGAGAAAGGCCCGGAGACAATCGAGCGCCACGCCGCCGACTTTGTCGCACAGCGTCTGGCCGATGCCGAGCCGCGTAACGATGGCAAACAAACGCCGATGCGCGGACATCCGGTATTTATTGCGCAACATGCCACCGCAACCTGCTGCCGGGGATGCCTGGAAAAATGGCATCATATCGCCGCGCATCAGCCATTAAGCGCCGGGCAGCAGCGCTATATCGTTAAGGTGATTTATGCCTGGCTGGTGAGAGAGATGAACCGCTAAACACGGCAGGCGTCCTGCCAGCACCGCTGGTTTAGCGCCATTCAAAATTTATGCCCATTTATCCTTGTTCAGCAGCCACTTCCGCCGCTACCAGCATCAGCGCCAGACCAGCATCTTCACTGGCATAATCATTCATCACGCTTCTGATGCCGTTAATACAGGCCTGTACCTGTGTTTTTTGCGGTTGAGGCAGGTTATCGATGGCATGACGAATCAGCATCAGGCTCGCTTCTTCTTCTTTCATTAAATTTTTCCCTTTAGTGACAGCGCGCACATTTTGCCAAAGTTATGCCGTCAAACCAAGTTAAGTCACTTTTTTTCACTGGCACGAAAAGTGGAAATATGCTGAATCCTGCCGTTTTTTCATGGCGATGCTATGCTGATCAAAGCGTACCGCGTTGCGGCGCGCCCGTGACGGCCTGCTTTGCGACAGGAAAAGTAATAAAAGATCAAAAGGCGATAACTATGCTGCGTGTGATGGTGCTCACTCTTCCCCTACTGCTTGCCGCCTGCTCATCCAGCCCGCCGGGCGTTGAGTGTGCGGGAAGCGTTGCCACCCTGTACGGAGAGGAAACCGCTACCACTCACGGAACCATTTTCGATCTGGTTAATTCATTTAGTGTGGCTAATGAAAAAGTGAAGGTAGAGAGCGGCCCGCTGCACTCCAACGATCGTAGCCGCTATATTCCGGCTGCGGTCACTAAGGAGGGCTATCTGGCGCAGCGCATTTCAGATCGACAGTTCCGACTTATCGATCCGCAGCAGGATAAAATGATTACCTATACCTGTGAGAATTCCTCCCACAGATAACCTGTTTAGAGGATAGCCGCATCAAAGACCGTGGCGCTTTGGCGGCAGATTTGCGCGCAGTAGGAGCAGGATAGCTGCGCATGTTTATCGCACTCCAGCGCACAGGCGCGACAGGCGGCGGCGCAGATCGGATAGAGCGCTACAGCGGCTTTACGGTCATCGATAACCAGCTGGGCCGTCAGGCGACAGAGCGCCGCGCACTGCGCTGCCAGACGCAGGCAGTCATACATGGCTTCCTGTTCAGACGATAGCTGTGCGGCACTGATACAACGCTCACAGGCGATTGCGCACCGGTAGCAATGCTTGATACTGCTTTCAATATAATCAATCATTTGTTTTTCCTTATGTTTATCTACAACACAAACGCTAAAAACAGGAATGGTCATAGGATAAACATCCGAAGAACGCTGCGGCGCTCTCCCGACATTTCCTTGTCTTTTGAGCAGTATCCTCCCTGTGGCACTTTTTTATTAGTCATTTGCCGTCAGATATCGCAGGATAAAAGAGTCTTTCTCTAACAGAGTGCTTATATGGATCAGGATAAACGCAACGATCGCTACGTTATCTTTCCCTACCCGCGTGAAAATTATGATGATGGCAGCGTTAACTATGGCGGCATCGATCTGCTGCATGAAACACAGCGCATTGATGAAATCGAGGAAGCAAAACGTTCGCCGAATCTGCGGCAGCTGCTGGAGGAGGTCAATTTACAGGATGGGCTATTTATGACGCTCGGCTGTGATTATCGTCAGCTGGAGGATGGCATTAGCGGCTACGTCGATTTTGCCTTTCGCCCTGGGCTGCCCGCCTCGCTCACCGACGAAACGCCTGTGCTGGATGACTATTTCTGGGCGTATCTGGCAAAACAGGAGATCGCTCATCATATCAGCGATGGCGCGATGGTGAGCTATGCCCGTTCAGCACTGGAGTGGAGCTGGTCACCGCTGGAGATTGCCGGAACGCGCAGCAAAAAAATCACGCTGGCTTTCTGCTGCCAGCGCGTCGAGGATGGCGAGTGGTGTCTCGACCACCTTCGTCATTTCCTGGTGACGGAATTTCCCTCTTTACCCACGCGGCAACGCTGAGCGAAAGTGGTTCAGACCTTAATCAGCCTGATGGCGTGCTCCAGCACCTTTTGCTCGTCACGATCGCTGTCATGACGGCGCAGGCGCGTTTGCCACAGCAGGCTGGCCAGCGTGTTGCGTTCGGTATCAAACCCGCTTTCCGCCAGTACGATCACCGCATCGCCAATCACCCGACAAACCTCATCATAATACTCTTCGCTCAGTGCATCTCGTTTCATCATCGTTTCCTCCCCTATAAACCTGGCACAGCTATGGCAGAATGAGAAACTGAACGGAAAGTAAAATTAAAGCAAAACCCCAATGCGCCAATAGCCCGCTGCGTATGATCACTGCTTTTAACTGCTGTTCCGACGCCGGGCGGACAAATATGCTTACCCAAATATCCCCGTTCACAGCAAGCGGCGGGCAGCAGACAGATCACACCGGTGACGCTGGCGCGCCTGACCGCCGCCTTTCTCGATACCTGTACGTCACCGGCTACCTCGATGCCGTGACCGGGCGGCCTAACCGTCAGCGTCTGATGCGTAAACCGGAACTTAACGCAGACATATTGCCGCACCAGCAGCAGCGCCTGTTAATACTGCGCCGAATTCTCCTTATTTACGCTTCTGTGCTATAGCTTTTACATCGCTATGTTGTGACAGGGTAAGGAAAAAAGGAGGATAAGTTGAAGATTTTCTACTTTATTGCGCTGATTGCCGCTGCGTTTTATCTATTTATCAATTTGCCAAAAGAGAAAAATAAACGTGACCCGGTGGCCTGGTGGGGCTGCTGGGCCTATCTGGTGGCATCGGTTATCTACTGGGGCTTTTTCAGCCTGCGTCACCATTTTCATCTCTTCTGAGTTTGCCCCGTGCGCTGTGACGGCGCGACGGAGTGATATGCCGGGTGACCCACCCTTCACAGACTGAATAAGCACCGTTGTTCACTACCGGAGGTCTTGTGAGTAAGAAAGCTCAACCGACTGGCGCCCATAAGGCGCATGAAGTGATGCTACGCCGCTGGATTACCGTTGGCCAGCCTGCCGATCGGCTCTATGCATTATGGCGCGATCCCGCTACGCTGCCGCAAGTTATGCGTCACTTCGCGGAAATTAGCGTCATAAACGATACAGAAGCCGAATGGCATGTTGAGGGACCGCTGAAAAAAAGCTATCGCTGGCGCAGCCGTATAACCGATCAGCAGCCCGGCGTGGTTATCGCCTGGGAATCGCTGGAAGGTGCCGATGTGCCCAACGAAGGGATGTTGCAGTTTCGCCCGGCCCCAGGCGAATGGGGAACCGAGCTCACGCTTACGCTGCGCTTTAACCCGCCCGGCGGCGCGCTGGGGAAAAAGGTCACCGCCTTTCTCGATCTTTTCCCGAAAGAGCAGCTCAGTAAGGCGCTGCATCGTTTTAAAAGCCTGGCCGAAACTGGCGAAATTCCTGGCCTCGACGGGCAGCCCGCTGGCCGACATGACAGCCGAAAAGATGAGGAGGCATAATGCGAGCGCTTTGCTGGAATGGCGTAAACGATCTACGCGTAGAAACCGTCGCGGACCCGGCGCTGCTGAATCCGCACGATGCCATTATTAAAGTGAGTTTGACCACCACCTGCGGCTCGGATCTGCACGTTATTGACGGGCTGATCCCCACCATGCGCGAAGGCGATATTCTCGGTCACGAGTTTATGGGGGAAGTGGTGGAAGTCGGCAGCGCAGTCAAAAATATCAGGCGCGGCGATCGGGTGGTGGTTCCCTCTTTTATTTCCTGTGGCTCCTGCTGGTATTGCCAGCACGAACTGCCCTCCTGTTGCGATAATACCAACCCGCACTGGGAACAGGGCGAGCCGATATTAGGTCATGCAACGGCGGGCATCTACGCTTACAGCCACGCTTTCGGCGGCTACGCCGGATCCCACGCGGAGTATGTACGCGTTCCGTTCGCCGATAACGACTGTTTCGTGGTGCCAGACGAGGTCAGCGACCAGCAGGCGCTGTTTCTCTCCGATGCAGCACCAACTGGCTATATGGGCGCGGATTTCTGCAATATTCATCCCGGCGATACCGTAGCGGTCTGGGGCTGCGGCGGCGTTGGTCTGATGGCGATGCAGAGCGCCTGGCTGATGGGGGCGCATCAGGTCATCGCCATCGATCGCTATCCGGAACGGCTGGCAATGGCACGCGATTATGCCGGGGCGATTACGCTCGATTACAGCAAGGCCGATATTCATGAAGCCTTGCTGGAGCTGACCGGCGGACGCGGCCCCGATAGCTGTATTGACGCGGTTGGCATGGAAGCACGCGGCGAAGGGCTGAGTCAGGTTTACGATCGCACGAAACAGCTGCTGCATCTGGAAACGGATGTTGGCGCGGCGCTGCGTCAGGCGCTCTACTCCTGTCGTAAAGGCGGCAATATCTCGATTCTGGGCGTTTACGGCGTGATGGATAAATTCCCGCTGGGGCTGATGATCAATAAAAGCCTGACGATTCGTACCGCTCAGCAGCATGGACAGCGCTATATGCATCGCCTGCTCGATCATGTTGCCAAAGGTGAACTCAATCCTGCCTTTATGGCCACGCATCATTTTTCGCTGGAAGAGGCGCCAAAAGGCTACGAGATGTTTAAGAATAAAGAGGATGGCTGCGTCAGAGCGGTATTTATGCCCTGACTGTTGCAAGAGGATAACGGGGAGATGATTGTCCCGGCTATCCTCTTGTCATTCACCATGACAAACGCGACTGGCTTACTGCGCCGTGCTTACAGGCTGTCCATCAGCTTATCGATCACCACCCTGCCATGACTGTCCCGCTGCGTAATACGGTAGTTCACCGGCCACGAACGGCGGCTGCAAAATTTATCAAACAGCATAACCTGCCCTTTCAACGTGCCGTCCGGTCCTTTAATCGACCACGTCGTAATCTCTTCCTGCCCGCGATTTTTCAGTTGAATCTCTTCCACACGCTCCAGCGTGTCGTGTTCATGAATATGCAAGTGATCTCTTAACATTTTGCCAACCCTCCGTTTACGCATTTAACTATACGCTTTTTATTTATGCTAACAATCGAATCTTCTTATCGAAATAGCCGCAATAAAAACGTGGTTAAGGACGCGCTAACGCAGGGAAAAACAGGCGGTAAAAAACGGGCATCACGCCGCGAAGGGAGCAAAAAAGAAGGGTAAAAGAGGGGAAAAAGCCCGCCGGATGGCGGGCCTGATAAGTTATTGCGGAATGCGCAGCGTTTGTCCCGGATAGATCTTATCGGGGCTGCTCAACATCGGCTTATTCGCTTCAAAGATTTTATTATATTCGTTCGCGTTGCCGTACATTTCTTTAGCAATAGCGCTCAGCGTATCGCCTTTCTTCACGGTATAAAAACGGCTCTCTTCGGCAGGCTGCGCCACGGCAACCTTATCGTCGACGTCGCTGATACCGGCAACGTTACCTACCGCTACCAGGATCTTCTCTTTGGCTTCCTGGCTAAGACCTTCGCCAGTGACCGTTGCCTTGCCGTCTTTAACTTCAACCTGCACTTTATCCGCATCCGGAATGCCGGTTTTCTGTAAATGCTCCTTGATTTTAACGTCCTGCTGTTCTGTATTATGCGTTACCGCATCCCACAGTTTCTCTCCTGCGTCTTTCACAAAGCTAAACAGACCCATGTATCATCCTCCATTAATTGACGATAAAAAAACTTAATGTCCTTATAAGCGTAGCAGAGAGGATATTATTCAGCCTTAGCCATAAAGTCGAGCCATTGTTGCTTTAAACAATAAAATCGAGGCGCGCATTGGGATGCGCAGCGATATCAATCGTCATATCGGGATGGCTATCCCCCGACAGATTCAGGCTGAGGTGGGTCAGATGGGCCTTCACATCCCAGATCATCTGCATCTCGCCGAGCTTGCCGGTAAAGTTTGTAACGAAATGCAGCGGATGCGCGCTGCCGTTCAGTGCGGAAAGATCGATTTTGTCACGCCCGCTGGTAAAGTCGCCGATCATATCCCGCAGTGCCGGGAGTGAATCGCTGGCGCGCGTAAAGACGAACACATCGTTGCCGTCGCCGCCGTAGAGCTTATCCGCTCCACCGCCGCCATAAAGACGATCGTTACCCGCCCCTCCCTCCAGCCGATCGCTGCCGCTATCGCCAAACAGCTGATCGTTGCCATTACCGCCATACAGCGCGTTATTGCCGCTTCCGCCGTAGAGCCGATCGTTGCCGTTTTCGCCGTACAGCGTGTCATTGCCGTTGCCGCCATACAGCGTATCGTCATTTTCACCGCCGTAGAGCCGGTCGTTGCCGTTCTCGCCATACAGCGTGTCATTACCGTTGCCGCCGTACAACGCATCGTCATTTTCACCGCCGTAGAGCCGGTCAATACCGTTTTCGCCATACAGCGTGTCATTGCCGTTACCGCCGTACAGCGTATCGTCATTTTCACCGCCGTAGAGCCGGTCAATACCGTTCTCGCCATACAGCGTGTCGTTGCCGTTACCGCCGTACAGCAGATCGTTGCCGTTACCACCATAAAGCTGGTCATTGCCGCTATCGCCATACAGCGTATCGTTACTGTCATAGCCATAGAGCCGATCGGCACCGCCGTTACCGCGCAGCAGGTTAGCGGCACTGTTGCCGAGCAGCGTATCGTTGCCGTTACCGGCAATGGCGTTCTCAATCACCACGCCCAGCGCGATGGAGACATTGCCCGTCAACCCGCCAACGTTAGAGAAGGTTCCGGCGTTAAGATTGATTAGCTGATTCTGGGTGTAGCCGGAAAAATTAAAGGTATCGTTGCCGCCGGCATCCCAGACGGAGAAGATCAGCGCATCAGTGCCGTTCGTCGCGCTGTAGTAGTCACGCCCGCTGTTTGAAGAAAAGCCATAAACGGTGTTGCCAGTACGCGTGCTCATATTCGCGCCGTAAAGGCGCTGAATCGCGGCAATATCATCCAGCAACGGTGCCACGGCATAGTGCCCGTGGAAATTGGCGCCGGTGTTGGTTTCGCTCCAGTAGCTCATCAGCGTGTACTGACGTGAATCCTCAATGTAGCTGGCGCTGGCACTGTAAGAGATAACGCCGGTGCCGCTGTTATAGGTGCCCGGATGGCTCAGCCCCAGCGCGTGACCCAGCTCATGCGTCAGCGTCTGACGGCCATATTCATATTTATCGGGCGAGCGAATATTGTTGATGTTGTAATCAAACCACATCGTCCCACCAGCCTTATTGGCGCTGGGAAGATAGGCATACGCCTGATCGTTAGCCTGTTGCCCGTTGGCAAACTGCGTGTAGTTGGCAAAGGTCAGCCGGGCACCGGAGGTTACCTGGGTAAAATGCACGTTAGCCACATCCGCCCAGGCCTGTAACGACTGGAGCGCTGCCGTCTTCTGCGCGCTGTTAAAGGCGACAATGCCTTTGTCGCCGCGCGGCGAGGCCGCCACGTTATCGATAAAAGCGAAGCTGAGCGACACCGGTTTATTGTAAACCTGATAACCGTTCCAGCTCTGCCCGCTGCGGGTAAGCTGTACGGCGGCTTCGCTGATGCTGTAATGTACCGTGGGGACGTTGTGATAATAACCGGTGCTGGTGGTTGAACTGCTTGCTGCCTGAGCGTCAGAATCAAACCAGGAGTGACGCGTCGTTTTTGTAGCCAATATATTCTCCGACAGAAACAATTCCCGAAAAGCCAGCACTACCCACTCATCCTGACGGGATACGGCATTCTTTCGACGTTGTGGATTTCGGGATAGAAACGGGCTTAGCGCCGTCGCAACGGATTATCGACAGGTTTTAAATTAGCTTCAATGAATTGTCTTACTCTTAAGCATTAAAGCAATTTAAATAATACGTGGCTTAAAGAGGGCGACGGATAATTTACCGTCGCGCTGGAAAATAATAAAAATGGTCAGGCAGAGACTTTACTGATCTGCATAATTTCATCGAGCCGGTTTTTCATCTCGCTGAGATTGTTACGCAGGTTTTCATCCGCTTCGGTTGCGGTTTTGCCTTTACCAATGAGCGTAAAGCGATAGCCCGGCTGATCACAGCTTGCCCGATACTCATAATTGCCGTCAGCCATCTGATGTTTCTCAATATTCAGATCCATGCTCTCCTCCTGTTGTTTTCTTAAATATAGCAAATGCGCGGCATAGCTATCCTTAACGCCATAACACCCGCTAATCGCAGTAAAACCCGAAGAGAAAAGATCATTCGCCCGCTGAGTGAAGGTCAAATTATTTGATAAACAAAAACAATTATCTTTGCTTTCCGTTTCGCTGCTCAGCGACCACACTTAAAATCCTTTTAGCGATTGCAGGATTGTTGTTATGTTGAGCATGAAAAAAATAGCTGTGCCGCTGGCGCTGAGCCTGGGATTGTGGGCGCAGTTCGGCCACGCCGCCGCACAAACGTATCAGCTGAACCCGGAGCATACCTCTGTCGTGATGAGCTGGTCACATTTCGGTTTTTCCCACCCGACCGCAGATATTTCTAACGTTTCCGGCACGCTGGTTTTTGATAGCGCAAACCCGGAAAAAGCGAAAGTTGAAGTTAAACTGCCGATGGATACGCTGGATACCCACGTTGATGCGCTGACCAAAGAGTTTAAGGCGGGCGAGTATTTTAATACCGGCACTTATCCTGAAGCCACGTTCCGCAGCACCCGCGTTATCAGCAAAGGCAATCAACAATATGAGGTGCAGGGTGATTTGACGATGAAAGGCGTTACTCGTCCGGTCACGCTTCACGCCACGCTCAACAAACAGGGCGAGCATCCCATGCTCAAAAAACAGGCTATTGGTTTTGACGCTACGGCAGTGGTGAAACGTTCTGAGTTTGGCCTGGCACAGTATATTCCTGCCGTCAGCGATGACGTCACCCTGACAATTTCCACCGAAGCCTACGCGGATAAATAATTCCCTTAGCCCTTTTAAGATTGTTCCAGCCTCGTCACTGGGGCTGTTTTTTATCCTGACCACGCGATACAGAAAAAGACCAGGGAAATAAATTCAATCCGCCCCACCATATTCTGCGGCACAATCTTGCCTGGTTCAGCTTTTTCCTGCACATGCCGCTAAACGGCGCCACGGGTTAAGCAGAGCGCATCAAACGCGCGATAGCTATTCTGTTACAGGTAGTACACTAAAAGAACCAGAGTTTGTGCAGGGCTGGCCGATGTCAGGCCGGTGGAATGAGATGCAATCAGGGAGCAATAATGAAATCAACAACATTTATCCTGCGTCTTTCGCATCCTGTTAGCGCAGATATGCTGGAGGATCTGCGTGCCGTGATCCCCGCAGACACGACGCATATTTTTATCAATGCGCTGGATGAAGAGAGTCACACCACCGTAGAGTGCGCCCAGAACGACGATAACTGTTCTCTTGCCGCCTCGGCGATCGCCCTGTGGCGTCAGCTGGGCCATATCCATCATCTTACCTGGCGGCACGGCTGGCAGAGCCTTAACGTTAACGAGGCCAGCCAGCAAGAACTCTTTCAAATGTTAAAAACACCCGGTGCAATTATGCACATCAGCTAACCCCACCTGCGCAAGGCGTCAGCAAGCGAAACGGTTAAATTTCTTTATATTTAATTACCGCTAAACTTGACTTCAATCAAGTATTGTTGCCTGAAAAGGGTTAAAAAGAGATCTTAAGCCAAATTTATTTAACCTTTCTCACCCCTGGCTTAAGGAGGTAATGATGGGACGTTTGCACGTTACCGCGCTGGAGTTCGCCCGCTATGCAGGGATCAGGGAAGAAGATTTAATTCGGGCTATCTGTAACCAAGGTACGGTTGAAGGTATAACGCTGCCGGAGGCGCTGGACCGCGCGCCGCTCTCCTCCCGCGTGTGGCTGCGTAAAGATGTGGTGCTGTTTACCCATCGACTACGGCGCGTCAGAGGAAAAAAAGGGCCCGGCATTAATCGTTGAGGGATAGCGCAGCGTGCGGCCTGTTTCCGCACGCTGTCGCTGGCTGTTTAACCCGGATAGATACCGCGATCTTTACGCGCCATCAGGATACGCTCGCAGGCGACAATATAGGCAGCGGTACGTAGCGTACACTCTTTTTCTGCCGCTTTATCCCACACGTGTACCATTGCATCCGTCATGATCTTATCCATACGCGCATTGATCTCTTCTTCGCTCCAGAAGAAGCTTGCCATATCCTGTACCCATTCGAAGTAGCTGACCGTTACCCCACCGGCGTTACAGATAACGTCCGGCACCACGGTAATGCCGCGTGCTTTAAGGATATCGTCCGCATCAGGGTAAGTCGGGCCGTTTGCGCCTTCCAGCACCAGCTTACAGCTGAGTTTTTCCGCACGCTGGCGGGTAATCTGGCCTTCCAGCGCCGCCGGAATAAAGATATCCATCTCCACCGTCCAAAACGCTTCGCTGTCGATATTTTGCGCGCCAGGGAAACCAGCGATCTGTTTGTGGCTGTTCTGCCATGCGCTGAGCGCGGTCAGATCGATACCGTCAGCGTTGAACAGCGTGGCGGTATGATCCTGAATCGCAATCACGCGCGCGCCCGCTTCGGCAAACAGACGTGCCGCCTCGCTGCCTACGTTACCAAAACCCTGTACCGCGATTTTCGCGCCCTCGATGCCGATACCGGCACGTCCGGCCACTTCACGTCCGGTAACAAACACGCCGCGCCCGGTAGCTTTTTCGCGTCCCAGCGAGCCGCCGAGGTGAATCGGCTTACCGGTCACCACGCCGGTGATGGTGGTGCCGTGGTTCATGGAATAGGTATCCATCATCCACGCCATGACTTTGCCATTGGTGCCGACATCCGGGGCCGGGATATCGCGCTGCGGGCCGATGATCAGGCCGATTTCGCTGGTATAGCGGCGCGTCAGGCGCTCCAGCTCGCCCTCTGAGAGTGAGAAAGGATCGACGCGAATACCGCCCTTCGCCCCGCCGTAAGGCAGGTTGACCGCGGCGCATTTAATGGTCATCCATGCGGAGAGGGCCATTACTTCATTCAGGTCCACGTCAGGATGGTAGCGAATACCCCCTTTACCTGGACCCCGGGAAAGATTGTGCTGAACGCGGAAGCCTTCAAAGTGGCGGATAGTACCGTCGTCCATCTGTAGGGGGATATCAACAATCAGAGCGCGTTTCGGATGGCGCAGCGTATCAATCCAGCGTGATAACTCACCCAGGTAAGGGGCAACACGATCGATTTGCTGTAGGTAGGTGTTCCAGGCCGATGTACCGCTTTCTGACGCGTAAGATAGCTTTTCCATAACAAACCTTTTTGAACAAAGTTATTTATATTGTTTAACCGTGGAAATGACCCGCATATCACTATGCGTCGATGAATTTATCATTAATTATCGTCGACGGATTTTTCATGGTGGTTGAAAGTTTTGTTTTTCCGTAAAGCAATCGTAACAGGGGTGAATAATTAATTACTTTTATGCCTGACCTCTATAAGCAGCCGCTTTATATGCGAGTTTTATTCACTTTTTATGCATAAAAACAATTTTTCCTGAGTTTTCAGATTCTTGAATGTGATCATAAAGTTAATTTTTCGTTATTCGATGCGGTTGACAATGTAAATTGCGCCAGCCAGCATTGAAGCTACCCGATGCCATTGTCATCACTGACCGTATACGTTCGAAGAGGAGTCTCGTTATTTCAATAACCTGCATCTGCTGACATCTGTAATTTGCTGTTTATCGCCTGTCATCAGGCACGTCCCCCTGCTTTCGGCAGCGCCGCTGCTTCTGTTCTCCGATCGATCGGGGAGGGCCGCTTTTTGTCTGATGAAAACCGTTAATCGCTTCATGGCCAGACGTCAAACAAGGAGATGCCATGACCTTACCATCCCCCCTGCGCCCGCCCTCTTCCGGCGCGCAGGATGAAACACCGCAACATCTGGCCCGCGGCCTGAGCGGACGACATATCCAGCTGATCTCGCTGGGTGGTGCCATCGGCACCGGATTGTTTATGGGCGCGGGCAAAACCATCGCCGTTTCCGGTACATCAATTCTGATCACCTATGCGGTGGTGGGATTCTTTATGTATATGGTGATGCGGGCAATGGGCGAACTGCTGCTAACCCGCATGGATTACCGTTCGTTCGCTGATTTCGTTTCTGATTATCTGGGGCCGAAGGCCAGCTTCTTTCTGGGCTGGTCATACTGGCTGAGCTGGGTGGTTACCTGTATCGCCGACGTGGTGGTATGCGGTGCCTATGTGCAGTACTGGCTGCCGGAAATTTCTGCCTGGATACCGGCGCTGTTAACGCTGGGGCTGCTGTTTGTGTTTAACATGCTGTCGGTGAAGATGTTTGGCGAGGCGGAATTCTGGTTTGCGATGATCAAGATTATCGCGATCGTCGCGCTGATTGCGGCAGGGCTGTGGATGATCGCTACCGGCTGGGTTTCGCCCGACGGCGTACGCGCTTCGGCGGGTAATATTACCGATCCGGCGGTGTTTATGCCGCACGGCATGATGGGCTTCTTCGCTGGTTTTCAGATCGCTATTTTCGCCTATACCGGCGTAGAGCTGCTGGGCACCATGTCTGCCGAAACCAGAACGCCGGAAACCATTCTGCCACGCGCTATCCGCGCTATTCCGCTGCGCATCATCATCTTCTATGTGCTGTCGATGATGGTGATTATCGGCGTAACTTCGTGGCAGCACGTCTCGCCGGAAACCAGCCCCTTCGTCACGCTGTTTGATAAAGCGGGCCTGCCTGCCGCCGCCGCGCTGATTAACTTTGTGGCGCTGACCTCCACCATGTCTTCAGCCAACAGCGGCGTCTACTGTAGCACCCGCATGCTCTACGGCATGTCGCTGGAAAAACATGCGCATCGGCAGTTTCGCATCCTGTCGCGTGCCACGGCGATCCCGGTACGTAGCCTGCTCTTCTCCTGCTTCTGTATGCTGAGCGGCACGCTGCTGTTGTTCCTGGTGCCCAACGTGATGCGGCTGTTTACCATCGTCTCTACGCTGTCGGCGATTCTGGTGATTTACAGCTGGGGGATGATCCTGATCGCCTATCTGATTTATCGCAAACGACGTCCGGACCTGCATCAGCGCTCAGCGTTTAAGATGCCTGCTGGTATTGTGATGAGCTGGCTGAGCCTGATCTTCTTCCTGTTTTCGCTGGTGATTATGGTGTTCGATCCCGATACGCTGATGGCGCTGTGCAGTATGCCGTTCTGGTTTTTGCTGCTGGCGATGTTCTGGCGGCTTAAGTTGCGCCGTCAGCAGGCCCGCCAGATGCAGCGATCCTGGGCCGCACGTACCAATGCTTAACGTAAAAAGCGGCGATCGCCGATCGCCGCCCCGCCTGATACGCTTTTCTGGCTGTCTCAGAAATCCGCTTTCAGCACCACACGATAGTTCGCTTTACCGGCACGCACGTGCTCCAGCGCGTCGTTGATTTTTGACATCGGGAAATATTCCACCTTCGGCGCAATATCGGCGCGTGATGCCAGCTTCAGCAGCGAACGCAGCTGGCCCGGTGAACCGGTAGAGGAGCCGGTTACCGCCCGGTCGCCGAGAATCAGGCTAAAAGCAGAAACCTCAAACGGCTTCATCACAGCACCAACGGTATGGAAATTGCCGCGCGGCGCGAGAGCAGCAAAGTAAGGCTGCCAGTCGAGATCGACCGCGACGGTGCTCAGGATCAGATCGAACTGTCCCGCCAGCTGCTTCAGCGCTTCCGGGTCACGGCTGTTAACCACATGATCAGCACCCATATCAAGAATGGACTGCTTTTTATCCGGCGAGGAGCTGAACGCGGTGACCTCTGCGCCCATCGCGTGCAGGATTTTAATCGCGATATGACCCAGGCCGCCGATACCGATAACGCCGACGCGGCTGGTAGCGGTGATGTTATGCATCAGCAGCGGTTTAAATACCGTGATGCCGCCGCACAGCAGCGGACCAGCGGTAGCAGCATCCAGTTTTTCCGGTAGCGGGATCACCCACTGCCAGTTGGCGCGCAGCTTCTCGGCGAAGCCGCCCTTGTTGGCGATAGTCGGCACGCTGCCGTTCAGGCAGTTCACCTGGTCGCCGTTAATGCAGGCATCACAGTGCTCGCAGCTTTTCGCCGTCCAGCCAATGCCGACGCGCTGACCAATGGTCAGCCCTTTGTTTTTCGCTGCTTCGCCCAGTGCAGAGACGCGCCCGATCACTTCATGACCGGCAATCAGCGGATATTGCGACACGCCCCATTCATTATCGATCATCGAAAGATCGGAGTGGCACACGCCGCAGTAATCCACGTCGACCTCGACATCTTCAGCGTTCAGCGGCGCGGCTTCATATTCATACAGGGTCAGCGCCTGACCTGCTTCCATCGCTGCGTAGCTTTTGATTTTCACGTATTACCTCAGACTACGTTAGGGGGACCAGCAGAGAGTGTAGCAAAGGCGTTAACCAACTGACTTTCCACATCATGCCACGGTTATTTTTCAGACAGTGAGTTAAAACGGGTGCTTCCCTGCCCCTTATCTTCTACTGCGCGGCGGCAAGGATCGCGGTGATATCGCTGATGGTTTCTGCCAACAGATCGCCACGGCGGTACGCCTCCAGTTCGATTTCGCCACCGTTTACCACCGGGGAAGGCCGCTCGATAAACAGACCACGCGGCGTGAAAGCCGGGTCCAGTACCACCGCAAACGGGATTTTTACCTTTTCAATCTTCAGCAGATCGATGAAGGGCTGCGCCTCTTCACGCGTAATGATAGCGATGCTGACCGGCAGGCGCTGACACAACAACGCCATCGGCGGAATGTTACGATGACAGTCGGGGCACCACATCTCCGCCGCTACCAGCAGGCGAAAGCCCTCACCGATCTGTCGGGCGGGAGCCAGCGCTTGCTCTACCGCCGCGCTTTGCGACGCCAGCAGCGTCTGCCAGCGGCGCAGATCGGCAATCTGTTCCGGCGTGCCGGTATTGATAAACTCTTCGGGACTTTTTCCCTGTTTAAACAGCGCTTCAAATTCGGTCATCGCCTTTCTCCAGCTTAACGGATGGCCTGTCATGATAGAAGATTTGCGCTTGCAGCACACCTTTCTTCAGGGGCGAGATAACCCCGTCGATCGGGCTTGCCGGTTTCCTTTTACAGGATAAGCGAGCAGCCCAGATACCCCTGACCACGCGGCCTGACGCAGGTTATCCACAGAAAATGGGGATAGCCTGTGTATGAATAAGTATAAATGGGTGTGCTGCCGGAGGATAAAAGGTAAAGCGCTCCTTGCACATCATTAACTTAGCGCTTTTCCGGCCAGCGCTGCTGCGGAAACAGCGAGACGCGCAGGTTAAACAGCGAGACCAGCGGCGGCAGCGCCGCACAATCGCGCATGGCAAGCGCTTCCAGCGTCAACAGCAGATCGTTCAGCTCATCCAGCAGGCTCTGATGAGGCCGCGTCTGTAACGAGCGCATCCGTCGCTTCAGATAGAGGCCCAGCTCATGCAGCATCTGCCCGCTCTCTATCCGATATTGCGCCAGCACCTGTTGATGGCGCGCATAGAAGTCGTAGCAGTTAGCGCCCAGCCAGGCTTCAGTAATCAGATCGCCGCCCGCCAGCAGTTCCGGATCAGGATCGAGACGCTTACGCGGCAGAATGATATTGACCCGATCCAGCATACGGGCGATGAACTGCTGACGCGCCAGCAATGAAGAGGCGTTGCGTTCAATCTCCTTAATAAAACCGAGCAGGTCGCGGATACCTTTACGCACCGCCCGCTTCGCAATCCATGAAGGCCGTTTGTTACGAATAATCGCCGTTAGCGTCACCGCGAAAAGAATGCCCACCAGCGAGGAGATCGCCGCGTTCAGCGTCGTAATTAAATTGGGCACATAGTGATGGCTAAGGCCGATAAAGCCGGGGATCTGGATCGCCACGCTCAGGCCGATCAGGTTAGTTGCCGGGCGCGCGATTGCCAGGCTAAGCGCAAACAGCCCCGGCAGCAGGCACATCATCAGCGCCTGGAGTGTGTTAGCCTGCGGGATCAGCACGCCCACGTAAAACAGGCTGACCGCCAGCGCCGCGACTACGCCTTTTACAAACAGCTTCATCGGCGTAACGGGAGAATCGATGCTGGCGAAAAATGAGCTGATAATAGACGCCATCAGCGGCGCGTTAGCGCCGTCCGCCCAGCCGCTGCCGATCCAGTAAAGGCTGGAAAGGAACGTCGCCAGAAAAGCGGTAAGCGATGAGAGCAGCAGCAATCCCTTATCAATATGCCGGTGTTCACGCGGATTATTCACCAGCGGCGCATCGCTGTCGCTATAAAGATCGCCGGCGCGGGCACTGACGTTCTGATAGGCATCAACGATACGCACGACGTTAGCCAGCCGCTCCAGCAGGCCAATTAACAGCATACTCTCTTCACCGCTGCGCTCGCCCTGACGCCACGCCAGTTCCAGCGCGGCCTGGCCTTCGGTTAATGCCTGCCTGACCGCATTCACATGGCTTACGCGGTCATGGTTCAGCCACAGTAAAAACCGCTGAAAAACCTGCGTCACGCTGGCCGGAAAATGAATTTGCAACTCTGCCAGCAGGCTCAGACGGGTTTCGATAGCGGTCAACGTTGGCAACAGATAGCTCAGGTGCTGATACTGAACGCTGACCAGCCGAATCACCTGACGCGCCGCCTCACCTTCATAGACACAGTGGGTAATCAACGTCTCAACGTTAAGCGGATAGTTGGCCATCTGTATAAGGATATCCTCGCGTTCCAGCGATTTATGCTGCGGCGGGCGGGTAATCAGTTCGTTGCAAAGCTTACGCGCATTCTGATACCAGATATCCACGCTCTGCTCCAGCAGGTGCTGCATTGATACCGGAAACAGCAGCCGGTGAATCAAGGTGCTACAGAGGATCCCCAGCGTGATCTCCTCAATACGCGAGATCACCGTAAAGGTGATCGCCGAGGGCGTAGTCACGTCAGGAAATCCCATAATCGCCGCACTGTAGCCCGCCAGCATAAAGACATAGCTTTTTGGCGTGCGGTCATGAAGCGAAAGGTACAGGCAGGCGGTCACCCACAGCGACACGCAGAAGCTGAACAGCAGCGGCGACTGTACCGTCTCAGGATAGATAAGCCAGATAAACAGCCCGCCAAGCAGCGTCCCGACGAGACGGAATATCGATTTCGACAGGGTTGAGGCGGCATAAAGCTGCGACGTGACAAAAACGGTTGTCAGCGCCCAGGCAGGTTTTTCAAAATTCAGCAGAAGAGCAATAGATAACGCCAGAAACGCGGCCAGAGAGGTTTTGCAAGCGAACAAAACCGCGTTTTTTGAAAACCACTTCATCTTAAAAGAATACCGTAGCACAGCAGTGTGGCGCGTATCCTGACAGAAGTGCATGGCTTTTGCGCTGGATTATGTAATACAAATTATTACTATGTTAACCATATGATATTATTGATAATAAGATTTGTATCGCTACGGTTACAGTTTGCGCACCTTTCGCCATCTCTCGGTATGAATAATTTCTTATTTGCTTTACTTCGCCTTGTGACGCTGAAAAACATCGCGCCAGGGTAAAACAATCACCCTTATGCGCTTTATCAGGCTACACGCCATTCTTTATCAGAAAAAACGCACCTTTTTTGTTAATTAAATCTTTCAATTGTTTAGTTAAGCGTTAAAATACCGCCCCTTTTTTATATTAACTTTATGTTTTTAACTAAAATGTCACAATCCATCAAAACCTGTTCGGCACTATCTCTTGCAGTCATGCTGGCGTGTTCAAACGCCTGGGCTGATAACACCACGGAAAAAACCGACGTCCTGCTGATTGGCGGCGGGATTATGAGCGCCTCTTTAGGGACGCTGTTACACGATCTGCAACCGGACTGGAAACAGCTGATGGTTGAGAAGCTGGACGGCGTGGCGCTGGAATCCTCTAACGGCTGGAACAATGCCGGTACCGGGCATTCCGCCAATATGGAACTGAACTATACGCCGGAACGTGAGGATGGATCGATCGACGTCACCAAGGCGCTGGAAATCAATGAAGCCTTTATGATTTCGCGCCAGTTCTGGTCCTCACAGGTGAAGCGCGGTGTCTTAAACGAACCGCACTCCTTTATCAACTCAACGCCGCACATGAGCTTTGTCTGGGGCGACAAAAACGTTGATTATCTGACAAAACGCTATAAGGCGTTGCAGCAGACCACCCTGTTCCAGGGAATGCAGTTCTCTACCGATCAGCAGCAGATCAAAAAGTGGGCACCGCTGATTATTGAAGGCCGCGATCCGCAGCAGAAAGTCGCTGCCACCTGGACGCCGGTAGGCACCGACGTGAACTACGGCGAGATCACCCGCCAGCTGATCGGCAGCCTGAAAAAGAATAATAACTTCACGCTGGAAACCTCCACTGAAGTCACCGATTTTAAACGCAATGGCGATAACAGCTGGCACGTGACCGTGACCGATGTCAAAAGCGGTGAAAAACGCGCGATTGATGCCAAATATGTGTTTATCGGTGCCGGTGGCGGCGCGCTGAAGCTATTGCAGGAGACCGGCATACCGGAAGCGGATAACTATGCAGGCTTCCCGGTTGGCGGCTCCTTCCTGGTGTCCGAAAATCCGGTTATCGCCAGCCAGCACGGCGAGAAAGTCTACGGTCAGGCTTCCGTTGGCGCACCGCCGATGTCGGTACCGCACCTGGACGCCCGCGTTCTTGACGGCAAGCGCGTAGTGCTGTTCGGGCCATTCGCTACCTTCTCAACCAAGTTCCTGAAAAATGGTTCGTTCCTCGATCTGCTGAGCACCACCACCACCAGGAACGTGATTCCGATGACCGATGTCGGCCTGGATAACTTTGATCTGGTGAAATATCTGGTTGGTCAGGTCATGCTGAGCGATGAAGACCGCTTTGAAGCGCTGAAAGAATACTACCCTGGCGCACGTAAAGAAGACTGGAAACTGATCCAGGCGGGTCAGCGCGTTCAGATCATCAAGAAAGATGCGGAAAAAGGCGGCGTGTTGAAGCTGGGTACGGAAATCGTCACCGACAGTCAGAAAACGCTGGCGGCCCTGCTGGGCGCTTCGCCGGGTGCCTCTACTGCCGCGCCGATCTCGATTAACGTGATCAAGCAGCTCTTCCCGGCACAGTTTAACTCGCCGGAATGGCAGAGCAAGCTGCACGCTGTGGTTCCGAGCTATGGACAGAAGCTGAATGGTAACGTTGCGCTGACCCAACAGGTATGGGACGAAACGGCTGCCACGCTGCAACTGACCAAACCGCCGGTAATTAAGATGGGCGGCAACGCTGAGGCAACGACAGCTCAGCCGCAGCAGGAAGCTCATGCCGCTGCGCCGCAGCACGATATGGCGCTGTAAGCCAGGCGATTCCAGGCCCCCTCTCCGGGGGCTTTTTTATGCGGCAGTTTTACCACTATCTGACAGCGCGGCGGCAAGGCTGTGATTGCAGGCAATACGCTTTATCCAGGCCAGCAGCAGCCTTGCACTTTTCCAGATAAATCAATCAACTGTTAATCAGCTTTTTTTCCTGCCACAAAACAGAGGCGGAATGGTTGATGTATCTATCCTGTCAGCGGGATATTTTATGAGATTTTTCTTACAGAATATCTTTCTGTCGACATAGTATTTTCCCCGACAATCCTACAGTATCGACAGAGAACTACCCTTTACGACGACAATAAATCGTCATTGCTACATTTTATTTAATGACAGAAATTTCACAAAACATCCTGATTTGACAGCAGAATTCATCGTGTCAATGATTAGGAAGAACTGACTATAAACCGCTGTGGAGATGGCGATGCCTCTGAAAATAGTAACTATGGTTCCGGCCACCGCCGCTTCGATTAAAGCTGCCCGTCAGGCGGCCGGTTTAACCCAGGCGCAGGCCGCAGAGCGTTTTGATTATAGTCTGCGCGTATGGCAGAAGAAAGAAACCGAAGCGGGAACGGGCAAAGGCAGTGGCCTGAGCCAGGCAGAATATGAGCTGTTATTGTTACTGGGCGATCGGCATCCCGACTATGCGCTGGTAGCAAAAAAATAACCGGGACGGCCAGCCTATCTGAGCTGGCTATCTTTACTGCCGCGACGATTATAGAGGCTAAGGCTATTTTGCTGTTTATCCAGTTCCATCTGGCAGGCCAGGCAGTATCTGACCCCTTTTAGCGCCTGACGTCTGGCTTCAGGGATCGCTTCACCACATTCCTGGCAATAACGCTCGCTTTCGCCCTGCCCGATCGCCTGACGTGCGCGCTCGACACCATCATTAACCGTGCTGTTAATTTGTTCGTTAACGGCTTCGTCAGAAGCCCAGCCGCTGGCCATAATGCTCTCCTGGTTGAAGGAATAAGTATCAATATGGTAGCTGAGCAGACAGAGTTCAAGTTAAGGAGGCACACCGGCAGCGCTAACGGCGCAGAACAAGGTTGGACAGTCAGATAGCAGGGATTCAGGCTCAGGCAGGCGCCGCATAGCTGATAATCATCGGTGCTTTACAAAAGATACAAATGGCACCATGCGGATTACGAAAAGAGACGTCAAACAGTGAGATGCGACACTGATGTCCGCTACAACGCGAGCATCGATATTTAATAGTTAAAATAAATAATCCTTAATAATTTCACAATGAAAAGGCAGCTTAACACGCTTATTGTCCGTTGTCTGCGTTTTAAGAAATTTATTTAACTTTAGCATTTTGTATTAATTTTACCGCATTAACCATACGCTTTTACCGCCAACGAACGCGTTTACCTGCTTTTCATCCTGTCGCCGTTCTATTTAACGCCACCTTTTTATCGACAAAAGGAAAAAGCCACCCGAAGGTGGCCTGAATAGCACTTAATTTTTTTATATTTTCCAGTCCAGCATGCTGCTTTTAATGGAAAAGATTTCCCTGGTGTTGGTAGCCTTACGGCTTTTCGCCCCTGAAGGACGACTGTCAACAAATGGGAGTTCCGCAACGCCTGTTATAGCGACTACGTAGCCCTTCGCTAACGACAGCTATATTGCTTTAAAATAACTTATGTATCAACTCTCTTAAAGTACAGGTCAGAAGGCGACAAAGCAGACATATTCTGATGGGGATGAAGAAATAATCATTTCAGCCGTAACAATATAGTTAGCAAAAACCTCACCGAATGTAGTAACGGCAAAACCAGATAAATCGATAAATTACTCGGCTGATAAGCGATGAGAATGGTAATAATTTAATCTACGCCGGGAGAGTTTATGAATGTATTGAAACGTATCGAGAACCTGGAATGCAGATAACCTCTTTTCACCGCTACAGATAAAATGCAAAAAACGCGTTAAAATATCGTTTCGCTTTATCGTAACGCAAAGTAAATACTTATTTTATTTCGCAAAATATTCAATAAGTTAAAAGGAATTTACTGGAAAATTTTATCAATTTAATGGTTTTCAGGTGATAACAGTGATTTCTTACTATAATCTGATAAACGGAGTACAGATTTCGGTCGTCAAAAAGCAGGAAATTTTTTGGAATGGGATCAATGGAGCAGTTTATGGTTTGGTACGTACTTGACTCAATCATCAGTCCTGATTCAGACACGGCTTTCTCTCTTATTAGTTCACCTTATAACCTGAAGTTTGTTTTGTGGTATGATACAAACCATTATTTAGCGCCAGGCGACAAGCTGGAAACATCAGATAATGGTTTGATTGTTAATGGTCATCTCCAGAATGTCTATATTCTGGATGTCTCAACCTTCCGCTCCGATTACTGGCAAAAGCTGCATATTTATAATAAGTGCTGTCCGGGCAATACCAATAGCCTTTCTTCCACCTGTATTTATAAACAGCGATGTCGGGTAAAAAAATGCCCCTTTACACCCCACTAAGATCGCTTTGTCGCTTATGCCGGGCTGCCCTGGCATTTCCCATATTGAATTAAGGTTCTGCCGATCGCTTTACGAGTATTACCATGGCTAATACGCTTTCAGTATTATCCATAACGCCGTCCGCTATTTCATGATCCGTCTGGCGCTTTGGCTACCCCATTAGCGATATATCATGCCAGTCATTTTTCACCACACCGGATCTTCTCGTTTCGTCTGTTTTTAGCGACAGGCAATCGATGCCTTTTCCAGTTCGTAAGGACAGCGAGGAAAGCGACACTGTTGCTGTGGGCAGGCAACAACCGGCCTTACCGGCCCGTTTGCCGGGCATCCAGTACGGGCAGAAAGCAGCGCCCAATTGGTACGGTTGAATGGCATTACGGTAATAATGGCGATATCACCCGTAACGCCATTTATAGCCAGTTCGTTTTCCGTAATATCCAGCACGTCACCAGACCGGGCAACTTTCTCGCCCTGGTACCAGATTATTAATTTAAGATTTTCTGAGTTTATGGCGCAGGTAAAAACGGTACCCGTTAAAGGGCATACCAGCGAATCCATGACGTTATAAAGCATATCCGCCTCTGTAAAACAATAACCTGATTTGTAGCGTATTAACGAAAAAGGGGTTAAAGGGCCCGCAAGCATTTTTGCTGACCGCTTCGATAGTATTTCAATACAGCTACAGCTTAAAGGAAATTTCCCAATATTCTATTTAAATTAAGAGCCGCTTAGCAAAAATAACATTTATTGATAAAAATTGATTTAGCGGGTTTAAAATGACGTTTTTTGACACTTTTTTCACAACATATTCTTAATAATGCATACATATGACGGCGTAATTTGTCCATATAAATCAATATAATCATCCAAAATACGAAAGAAAATAACCTTCGTTAACAAACTACTAATTAATGGAATTATAATTAATCACGCAACTAATTTATTAATAAATAATTGCCGCATTAATAATTTACTTGCGAGTTATATTTCCTCTGGCATTCAATACTAAAAACCAACTGGTTTGACCAGATAATTTTTTTCATGGCGGAAATGGATAATTTCAGATTCTGTCCTATAACTTCAGACGTGGTAATTAGCCACAAAGTAACGAATGGTGCTTTACACCGCCTCTGGGAACAAAAGGATTTCCGTTCTCAGAGGTTCTTTTACTTAAAGCCTGCGTTATTTCTGGCTTAGCCATGCCCACGCTATAGCGATATCTTATCGCCTACTTTCTACTGGAGAATATTATGGGTCAGGAGACCGGCACAGAAATGCAGATTGCTGACTATTTCAGGCAGTCAGCGTCACAGCGGTTGAACGAAAGCGAAATGATTGGTGCGCTGACAAAGCATATCGCGCGTAAGAAAGAGACGTTTAGTGAAAAGGTGTTACTTGCGGGCCTGCTGGAAAAACTTGAAACGGAAAGCGACGCAATAAAGCTACAGGTTTATCGTCAGGCGTTAGAGATATTGCTGAAAAGACGCTAACCGCTAGCAGAGAGGTTTCGTATTAGCAGACGGATAAAAAGGCCGCCTGCGGCGACCTTTATTCTGGTGATGCACCTGTAACAGGGCAAAAATTATTTCACAGTGCCGGTCGGCGGTACTGCACCGGAAATTTGCTCGTTCTGTGCGCCAGAACCCGGACGAGCCGCTCCCAGCAGCGGTTCATCACCCAAAATTTCGGGCTTCTCTTTTGCGGTAAATTCACCGTTGCCATCATAAGAGGGACCTTCGCACCAGCGTCCTTTCGGCAGCGGTTTATCCAGCGAAGTATTAAGGCAGTAATAAGCGTGCCCGGAAGCCTCATGCTCCTGCGGGAAGCTATTCGGTATCGGCAGAGAGGCGTTCAGGCCGCCCATCTCTTCGATCACCGCCAGCCACTGCTGCTGGTGCATGGTATCGCGTGCAATCAGGAACGACAGGAAATCTTTCATTCCTTTATCTTCAGTCATGTTATACAGGCGCGTTGCCAGTACGCGGCCCGTCGCTTCCGCCGTTACGTTTGCCAGCATGTCTGCCGCCACGTTACCCGAAGCATAGATATGGCTCATATCAAACGGCATGCCGTTAGCGTTTACCGGCAGCGCAGCCAGACCGGAGGAGAGAATGTGGCGTGGGTTCATCCCGCCCATAATGGCATTCACTACCGGATCCTTAGCCGACGCTTCCTGATAAGAAAGCGGCGCTCCCTCAAGGTTCAGCGCAACTGCATAAGCAAGCATTTCGATATGACCCAGCTCTTCCGTAGCGGTTGACATCAGCAGATCCCTGATACGTGCATCGCCGCGTGCGCCCATCGCCTGGAAAAAATATTGCATCGCTACGCGGATTTCGCCTTCAACGCCGCCGATAGCCTGTTGCAATAACATCGCAAACTCAGGATCGGGCTTCTCTACCCGTACCGGAAACTGCATCTTTGATGAGTGATGGAACATATAATCCTCCTCTCTCGCTTGTCAGGTTGAAATACCCGATCAAGCCTGGAAGGTGTTTATATATAAATCAAATAAGGATAATAAACATTATCATTTAAATGCTAATGCCCCGTCATTAATCCCTCTTTTACAACGGATTTATACTTTCTCTTTTTTTTCTGCTAATTGCCGATGTTCGCGTCTTATCGTCACTTTTTTTTGCTTTCCACCTCTTTTGATCACGGCTCCATCGGTTGATTACCCGGCGCAAAAAATTAAGGAATATCCTGGTAAATGGTCTGGCTTAGCTGATGCTTTTGCGCATAAAAATTAGCGAAACGGCCTGCCTGCACCTGGTACTCTTTGCGGTTCGTTCTATGCTCGAAGAGAGGCTGTTATTCACGCCCGCTAAATCAGGACAACGACATTGACGCAGGATATAACAAGATGAATATCGCATGTTTAGGATGGGGTTCGCTGCTGTGGAAACCGGGAGCGCTGCCTGTCAGCGGTGACTGGCACGCTGATGGCCCCGCTTTACCCATTGAGTTTTCCCGCGTAGGCGACAACGGCGAACTGGCTACGGCGGTTTGCCTTAACGCACCCCTGGTTCCGGTTTTTTGGGCATGGCTGGCCGTTGATACGCTGGAACAGGCCTGTGAGGCGCTACGCCAGCGTGAACAGATCCCGCAGGAGCGAAAAGATGGCGTCGGCGTCCTGCTTATTCAGGCTTCCGCCATGGGACCACTGGCAGAATGGGCGCGGGCTCGCCAGACAGACGCCCTTATCTGGACAGCACTTCCACCGCGTATCGCCCAGTGCGAAGGGTTGATTCCCGGCATCGACGATGCCATTGCTTATCTTAGCGAACTGGAAGGCGAAAAGCGGGAACATGCACGCCACTATCTCGAACAGGTGCCGGCACAGCTGGATACGCCCTATCGTCGGGCGATAAAACAGCGTCTGGGCTGGGGACGATAAGCCGCACCTGCCGCCCGTAACTTAACCGCAGGCACCCGCATACAGACCGCCGCCCGACGGCAGTTTGCCGGTGCCGTGGAAGCGGCCTCATACCACAGGGAGCGTGCTCATCGTTGAAAATCAAACAAAACCATCGATCCGCTACCTTCTGCTTGACCTGTTGCGCCGTCTTTGCACAATAGCGCGGCTTTGGGCGACTGCGCCTGCATAATAAAAATAACTGGAAGGAAGCTAATATGGGCATCACACGTCGCGATTTTCTCAATGGCGTCGCCATTACCGTTGCTGCCGGGCTAACGCCGATGCAAATTCTGCGTGCATCGCCACTAACGGCGCAAAAAACGCTTTATTATCCACCTGCCCTGACCGGCCTGCGCGGTAACCATCCCGGCTCCTTTGAACATGCGCATCAGCTGGGGCGCGATGGCAAAGGCTTCGATTTTGCTAACGTGTCGGTAGAGGAAAAATACGATCTGGTAGTGGTCGGTGCCGGGATCAGCGGTCTGGCCGCCGCCTGTTTCTGGCAGCAGCTGAAAGGTAAGGATCAGCGGATCCTGCTGATTGATAACCACGATGATTTTGGCGGTCACGCCAAACGTAACGAGCTGGACAGCGGCAATGCTACCCTGCTCGGCTACGGCGGCAGCGAATCGCTACAGTCGCCGCGATCTAACTTTAGCGCGGTCGCGATGGGCCTGCTGAAATCACTCGGCGTCAGCGTTGACGGGCTGGAACAGGCGTTTGATAAAACATTTTATCCCGATTTGAACCTGAGCCGCGGCGTCTATTTTGATAAACGAAACTTCGGCGTCGATAAGCTGGTCAGCGGCGATCCGGGCCGGATGGTGGCGGATGACATTCCACGCGATCGGCTGAACGGGCGCTCTTATCAGGCCTTTATCAACGATTTTCCGCTGCCGGAAAGCGATCGCCAGGCGCTGATTGCGCTACACACCATCGATAAAGACTATCTGCCCGATCTTAGCGTGGAAGAAAAAGTTGAGTGGCTCGATACCCACAGCTATAGCCAGTTTCTGCGCGATAAGGTTGGCCTGAGTGAAATGGCGATCCGCTATTTTCAGCAGACCACCAGCGATTTTCAGGCGGTTGGCATTGACGCCACCTCATGCAGCGACGCGCGCATTTGCGATCTGCCGGGCCTGAACGGTATGAAGCTGCCGCCGCTGGATGCGGAATCGCTGGCGGATCTGGAAGATCCCTACGTTTTTCACTTCCCGGACGGCAACGCTTCGCTGGCGCGTCTGATGGTGCGCCATTTGATCCCGCAGGTCGCCCCGGCAGGCAAAGATATGCAGGATATCGTGCTGGCGACGTTCGATTACTCGCAGCTCGATCGTCCCTCCTGGCCGGTCAGACTGCGCCTGAGCAGCACCGGGCTGCACGTTGCTAACGTCAGCGATGGCGTAGAGGTGTGCTATATGACCGGCGACAGGCTGCACAAAGTCCATGCCGGTCAGGTAGTAATGGCGGGATACAATATGATGATCCCCTACCTGGTGCCGGAAATGTCGCAGCAGCAACAGGAGGCGCTGAAGCAAAACGTCAAGGCACCGCTGGTCTACAGCAAAGTACTGATCCGTAACTGGCAGCCGTTTATTCAGCTCGGCGTGCATGAGGTCTACTGCCCAACCGCACCCTACTGCCGCGTGAAGCTCGATTATCCGGTCGATCTGGGCGGCTATCGACATCCACGCGATCCGAGCCAGCCGATAGGCCTGCATATGGTTTCCGTACCGACGCTGCCCGGCAGCGGCCTGAGCCCGCGCGAACAGGCACGAAAAGGTCGCGCGCAGCTACTCGGCACCTCTTTTGAGCAGCACGAACGGCTGATCCGGGAACAGTTACAGGGCATGCTGGGCGCGGCCGGCTTCAATCACCAGCGCGATATCCTGGCGATTACCGTTAACCGCTGGTCACATGGCTACTCTTACTTCCTCAACGGGTTGTTTGACGATGAGGATGAGGCGCAAAAAATTATCACTACCGCACGTCAGCCGATAGGCAATATCACTATCGCTAATTCCGATTCTGACTGGAGCCCCTACGCTAACTCCGCTATCGATCAGGCCTGGCGTGCGGTTAACGAACTGGTAAATAGTCATGCGAAGGAGGAAGCATGAGGCTGCGTTTATCCTCCCTCGGCCTGCTGCTGGCGTTAGCCGGCAGCGCCCAGGCCATGTCGCAGGGCGAATATGTTGCACGCGCCGCCGACTGCGTTGCCTGCCACAGCGCGGAAAATGGCGCGCCGCTGGCGGGTGGCGTAGCGTTTTCCACGCCCGTTGGCGCGGTCTATGCCACCAATATCACCCCGGACAGGGAATATGGCATCGGCAATTACAGCTTTGAAGATTTCGATCGCGCCATGCGCCAGGGCATAGCAAAGGATGGGCATCATCTCTACCCCGCTATGCCTTATACCGCCTATGCCAAAATGAGCGAGACGGATATGCGCGCGCTTTATCAATGGCTGATGCATGAGGTGCCTGCGCAGCCGGTTGCCAACCGTGACAGCGACATTCCCTGGCCGCTGTCGATGCGCTGGCCGCTGGCGCTGTGGAAGCAGTTGTTCCATCGTGATGAGGGCTGGCAACCGCAGACGCAGCAGAGCGAACGGTGGAACCGCGGCGCTTATCTGGTGGAAGGGCCGGGCCACTGCGGTAGCTGCCATACGCCGCGCGGCTGGGCCATGCAGGAGCAGGCGCTGGATAACGGTGACGCACGTTACCTGAGCGGCGCCGAACTTGACGGCTGGTATGCCCCTTCGCTGCGCGGCCTGCCGCCTGAAGAGACGGTAAGCCTGTTGAAAACCGGCCACAGCGCGCACAGCGCCATTGCCGGGCCAATGGGCGAAGTAGTGCAGCACAGTACGCAATATCTTACCGATGAGGATTTGCAGGCGATCGCCGTTTATCTGCGCAGCCTGCCCGCCACCGCACCGGGAGTTGCTGGCGCACCGGCGGCCAGCGTGATGCAGGCGGGCCAGCAAACCTATGCAATGTACTGCTCTACCTGCCACGGCGCTAAAGGCGAAGGTGTACCGAACGTGATCCCGGCGCTTTCCGGTAATATCGCGCTGACGGCGGACAATCCGCTGACCGCGCTGCGCGTGGTACTGGACGGAGCGCAGACGCCAGTCACCGCTGAACATATGACGCAGACGATGCCGGGTTACGGCTGGACGTTAAGCGACCGGCAGGCTGCTGATTTAATGAGCTACCTGCGCGGTAGCTGGGGCAATCAGGCAGCGCCGGTTACGGCGCAGCAGGTTGAGCAAGCACGACAGCTAAACGTGCAGCATCGCTAAGCTGCCGCTAAAAAACGCCTCCGGGGATAGCATAAGCTATCCCCATTTTTGCGATCACTGGCTTATAGCAACGCTATACCGTAGCCGATCAGAAGCGCAGCGTGAGGCCGGCATAGGCACCGTAGTTATCCCGGTCTCCCTTGCGCAGCTGGTGGTTCAGGGTGCTGTTCAGCTCAGCCCTCTCGCCCACCTTCAGCTGCACGCCGAACTTGCTTTCAAGGCTGTTTTTCGCCTGGTTGTCCGCCAGCGCCGCGCCGTCAAAATCGAGCGAGTTGTTCAGCCCGCTCCTGACGAAGTGGCTTTCCACGAACGCGTTGAGCCGCACGTTTTTGCCCGGCAACGCCTCTTTTTTACCGCTGGCCACACGCAGCCCCACCCGGCTCACCGCGCCACCCTTACTTCCCGCGCTTACCTCCATGCCGTTGCTGTCCCGCACGTTGCCCGCTGAGAGGCGGTGATAGGTCAGCTGCGCCTGCGGCGTGACGGTAAAGCCGCCGTCTTCCAGGTTGCCGCCGTTAAACGCAAAGGTGTAGCCACTTTCCACCGAGCTGCTCACGATGCGGCTGTGGTACTTCTCGCTGGCCTGCGCCTGCCCTTTTATTTCACTGGTAAAGTAGCCTGCCTGCACCCATACGTCGGTGTATAAGCCATGGCCTGACTCCGCATCGCTGAACCAGGTGCCGTACAGCCCGCTGCTGTAGCCCGATACCTCGCCGCGCGCCTTCGTTCCCGTCGCCCTGCTGGCGATATCGGCGCGGCTGTTGCCCATGGTGTTCATAAAGCCGAGGTGCACGTCGCCGGAGAGCCATTGCGTGCGCTTCAGATCGCCGCCAATGCGCATCACGTCGCTGCGCGTCTTGTTATTCAGCGTGCCAAAAACCGGATTGGAATAGCGCGTGCTGCCGGAGTACTGCACCCAGACCGGGGAGTAGAGCGCGTCCTGCTGCCAGGCGAGGTTGTTCAGCATGGCGAACGCCTGCGCTTTCTTCGCGATGTTCTGCGAGGTGGCCAGTTTGCGCGTCAGCCCGTTCGTCATGCTGCCCGCCTGCGCCGGAGAGCTTTGCCGGTCAGCCAACGAGTGCGACATCATCGCCGTCATCGCCGCCTGGTTTGCCAGCCAGGCCCCCGTCGCCGGGTTGTAGAGCTTCTTCTCGTTGCTGCCGTAGCAGGTCATGCCGCCGGTGCAGCTGCTGGTCAGGTACCAGTCGCCCTCTTTTATACCCAGGATATATTCATATTTCGAGGCGACAACCGGATGGAGCAGCCGGAAGGCGTCTTTGCTGGAATATTTTTTATCGTTCACCTGTACCAGCAGGAAGCCGTCTCCAGCGGTCTGCTTCGCCTGCAAACGGCTCCTGGCCGTGGGTACGATATCAATCCAGGTAGGTAAACCATGCGATAACTGTGTTCTATCCACAACAAGCCGGTCGGTCAGGCGATCGAACACATTAGCGGCGCTGGCGGTGGTTAAGTCGGTATTTAAGCGTAAAATTCCGCCCCCAGATTTATACTCTGTCTTTTTATCCGGGAAAAAATACGTGGCACCGGTAATGCGCAGCACGTCACCGGCACCAACGTTATTGCGACCAAATCCGTTGGCAGACGCCGGGTTATTAGTGGTTAAGTCAATTACGCTGTCGGCCTCCGCATAAAAATAATTTAATCCCCGGAAGATCCCGTCACTGCTATCACGCATATTGTCAGAAAAACGAATGGTGCCATAATTCTGAAAGGTTGAGTAACCTTCCGTTGCCCTTATATAACTCCAGTCTTCATTTTCGTCAATACTGTTAATTTCATGGGTGGCATTGGGATAAAAATCCATCCAGGCCTGTTGCTGCTTACCCAATGCATTAATACTCTCCAGCTCAAAAACTCCGTTTTTTAGATTATAAAATTTAGTTCCAACAGCGCTAACCGAGATATTCCCAGTAATAATCCCCGCATTTTGCAAGTTAAACCATATTCTATTGTAAACGTAGGGGGAAATTTTTGTCAAAACATCCGCATAGTTTACTCCATCAACCGGCTCCCAGGGTTTTCCAATACTTTCATGCTGGACATTAGTAACAGTAATCGCCTGGTTATTTAAAGCAGAAATCGCCCCTGAGTTACTAATAGAAAAATAACTGTCATTTTCTGCAAGCGCGTATCTGCCGTTTATTATCTTGATGCCAGCTCCATCCTTCAGGCCGCCAATAACTTCTGATTTATCGCCTAAATGAATATTCATCCATGCCATATCAATCGATGTTCTCCCCGCAAAGTCATCGATATTAATTGCTGATGCACCATCTCCAATTGCTATTATTTCACCTTCATTCTTAACATCATAATTAATAGCTGACAAAGTCAACTTTACACCATCAGAACTATCACCTGATGTATAAATAGATCCTTTATTCTCAATAAGAAAATCCCCATACGCATAACCTTCTCGCCCCTTATAATAAATACCGTGCGAAGTATTTCCATTGGTTCTAATCAAATTATTATTTTTTACACTAGAAAACCCATCCTGTTTTAACTTATATAAGTATATAGCTGCAAAATCAGATTGTTGACTAGAAATTTCCCCATCATTAACAATCTCCACGTTACCACCTGATTCCGCCTGAATTGCAAACCCACCCTGATTAATTAAAACCTTTCCGTTATTAACAATCGAAGCCTGGCTACTCGATGTATCACTTTCATAAGAAATCCCCACCACATGCCCCCAACGTCTGGCTGCATCAATATTATCCAGGATCACTCCGTTATTAGTAATAGTAGTGATTTTATTTTTACTAAGATAACTAACGATTCCTTTGCCACCTGATTCTACCATTATAGTTCCGTCATTAATTATGGAAACCTCTCCAGATTCAGGATAATAGTTCGCCCAATCGCTCTTTATGCCCGAAGCTTCATTACGGGCAATGATACTCCCTTTATTTTCAATGAAAATATTTTTATCGCCGGTATTTTTCACTAAAATCGCTGATGATGTCATACCAGAAACATCAATTAAACCATCGTTTCCTATATATGAATAACAGTCTTGTTCTTTACAGGAAATTCTATTTTTAGAAGGCCCCGCTAATGTTATGCCGTTTGATATCAATCCTGCTCCTGAAATGATCACTCCATTATTAATAATAGATTCAATGCCATATCCTATATTAGAAAAAATACCTGTTCCGCCACCACTTTTGATAAGTATCTTTACGTTATTCCCGGTTGTTATGGTAGTGTTACCTTTACCTTCATTCAAAACAGCCAATCCCGCCGACAAATCTTGATATCCATTTACAAATCGATTCAACACTTTACTTTCAATCTCTACAAGACTATTACCGGTTACTGAAATCGACAGGTTCTTATCTTTTAAATCACTCCCATTAATCACTCCATATGCTAAATAATCTTGGTAATTATCATGGTATTCTGAGTCATCATATAATTTAAGATTTGATGTTTTAATATTAATATCATGAAGTTTGATATTGTTTCCTACAGAACTATTAGACTTATCATAGTAAAGTATACCAGCCGTCGGCTTATCCTCAGATGCGGAATTTAGCGTCATATAACTCAGCGAGAGATCGCCGCTGCCGTTATAAATGATATTGGCCCGCCAGTTATCCGGATCAAACAGGTTATCGCTAATGCTTGCGTGTGCAAGCGTTGAGTGGATGACAGTCGCCAGAATAGTAAGAGGTACTGGATTAACGCGCTTTTTCATAATAATTTCCCTATTCCACTTGATAAGTGAAACTTAACATTACCATGCAAAAAACGACATATTCGATCAATAAACAGCCAATAGCAGATCTAAATCACATAATAACCAAAAAGAAGATAAAATTTATTTAATAAAATATATTGCTAGCTTTTAATTAATTAGCAGGATTAGTTAAGATTCAATACTAATTACAAAGGATAGTGTTTGTTGCTCAGAAGAGATGTTCTGCGCCAATAAAACCAACAACAGCAGGCTGTTATAAATTACGGATAAGTGATGATTCTGCAGCAGATTTTTATAATTACACGATTTATATACAGATAGTTTGCTTTTTCCCCTCTATTTATTATCGCCGCCGTGCCCTCGCTTTCCATTTTATCTATATTGCCTTGTAGCCTTTGATTCATACTGCCAACAAAGCGAATGCGTATCCCCGGAAGGCATTAGCAGTAGATATTATTTTTTGTCGTTTCCTGGCAATTTTATGCTGCAACCCTCGTGAATTGGCTAACAAAAAGCTCCCCAATTTCAGCAATAAAATTTTATAATCGGCTGAAACGAGGAGAAGTTATGCACCGTAATGTTACATCTGAAAGCCGTTTGTTTGATGAGATTCAGCGAGGAGCGCTGATATCTATTCCCATTGTTATTGGATTTATCCCGTTTGGCCTGTTGCTTGGCGCCCAGGCAGCGCAAAAGAGTTTTTCTTTTTTCTCGCTGACCATGATGACCGGCCTGAATTTTGCCGGTGGCTCAGAGTTTGCGGCTATTGCACTCTGGACCTCGCCGCCGCATATCCTCACCATCGTGCTGATTAGCCTGCTGATTAACAGCCGCCATTTATTGATGGGCGCGGCGATGACGCCGCTGCTTGCCCCGCTTCCGCCACGTAAAGCGTTATTAGCGCTGTTCTTTATGTGCGATGAGTGTTGGGCAATGAGCATGAATGATGCGGCCCGCCGCCGTGAACAGGGTAAGCCCGCGTTCAGCGGCGGCTTCTATGCTGGCGTGGCAGCAACGCTATGGTTCTGTTGGGTGCTCTCTACCGGCATTGGCGTTATTATCGGGCCGGTATTGGGAGATATCACGCGCTGGGGCTTCGATATGGCTTTCCCCGCCGTGTTTCTGGTGCTGCTGAAAGGGATGTGGAAAGGTGCACGGGCGGCGCTGCCGTGGCTGGTCAGCCTGATCTGCGCAGCCACCACCTGGCACTTTGTTCCGGGCGCTGCCTACGTACCGGCAGGCGCGCTTTCCGGCGTCGCGGCAATTCTTTTACTTAACAGGAAAGCATCATGAGCCTGACCGTTTTGACCATTGTGCTGATGGCGCTGACCACTTACCTGACGCGCATTGCCGGTTATCTGCTGCTGCGCGATCGCACGCTAAGCCCGCGCATTAAAGCGGTAATGGAGGCGGCTCCCGGCTGTGTGTTAATTACCGTTATCGCCCCGCATTTCGCCAGCGGTAATCCAGCCGATCTGCTGGCAATGGCCATTTCCCTGCTGGCCGCTATGCGTTTTTCATTGCTGCCGGTAGTGGCGATCAGCGTCATTTCTGCCGCCCTGCTACGCCACCTGCTCTGAACATAGCGGGCCAATGTAGCCCGCTGCGCCCGTTATCCCAGCGGAAGCTCCGATGTTTGCTTGATAGTCTGCATCGGCAGCTCCGTTTTCAGGCTTTGTACGCCGCTGATACGCGCCAGATGATCGATCTGAAACTGGCGATAGGCGTTCAGATCGGCGGCAACCACACGCAGCAGAAAATCACAGTCGCCAACCATCAGATGACACTCCACCACCTGCGGCAACGCACTCACTTTACGGGCAAAATTATCGACGGTTTCCGCATCCTGGCTACGCAGCCAGACGCGCACAAATACCGTCATGTCCAACCCCATCGCCACTGGATTAAGGATGGCGACGTAACGCGCAATCGCTCCGCTTTCCTCCAGCTGCTTTACCCGGCGCAGGCAGGGCGACGGCGACAGGCCCACCTTTTCCGCCAGCACATTATTGGGAATGCGCCCATCTTTTTGCAGCTCCCGCAGTATCCGAAAATCCAGTTCGTCCATCTTGATCATCCAGTATTACGCTTTCTTAAAGGCTGAATAAATTATGCCCGGAAAATCTCAGGTTGCACATGAATCTGACCTTATTTTCCCGCCGCTTCCATCGGCGTATAGGAATAAGCTGTGCTTTACTTAACATCATGTCTCAGCCACGAAAATAATAATGAATATTAGCAAAAAAATTTCCGGCGCTTTTGTACTGCAATCCTCACTCGGCAAGACGATGGCTATCTTTATGCTGCTGTTGCTGACGGCGGTGCTGATTGTCAGCGCCTGGACGCTGGATCGCTCATGGCAGCGAAAACTGCACGATACCGAAAGCGATGCGGTTAACCTGTCGGTATCGCAGGCGCGCCAGGCTGAAGATACGTTTCTGCAAACGGAACTTGTGCTGCGCGCCATGCAGCGAGAAATTCCTGACGGTGGTCCGAATAGCCTCGATAAAAATACAGTTAACGCGATACTGGCAGAGATGAAAAGTAACCTGCCGCAACTGAACGGCCTGTTTATTTATGACGCACAGGGCAACTGGATCGCCACCTCGGCATCGCACGTGCCTGGCGCAATGAATAACAGTGACCGGGAATACTTTATCTATCATCGCCAGAATCGGCACGGCGGCGTACACATTGGTCATGTTATTCGTAGCCGCACCACCGGCGATCTGGTCATTCCGGTTTCGCTGCGCCTGAATGACGCCGCCGGAGGGTTCACCGGCGTGGCGCTGGCTACGGTACGCGTCGATTCTTTTCGTCGCTTCTACAGCTATTTTGAGTTAGGCGATGGCGATCTGCTGGCGCTGCTGCTGGATGACGGCACTACGCTTTACGTGCGCCCTTTCCCCGATGCCTTTATTAATCGCAGTCTCTCCGCCAGCCCGCTGTTTACCACGCAGCTGATGCGTTCGGATCGTGGGAAAGGTACATGGCGCTCGGCGCTGGATAATAAAGAGCGCATTTTCGGCTATGCACGCTCCGGCCAGTATCCGCTGATTGTGGCGGCGGGCTTTGATAAATCAGAGCTGTGGACGCAGTGGCTGCATGACAGTCTGCCCGATCTGGTATTAAACGGTACGCTACTGCTGATTATTATTCTGATTGGTACTGTGGTACTGCGTCAGGTACGTACTAATGTAGAGAACCAGATTGAGCTTACCGCGCTGCGCGATGAGCTGACCACTATCAATCAGACGTTACAGGCGATGGCCCTGCTGGATGGCCTGACCGGCCTGGCGAATCGGCGACAGTTTGATATTTTCCTGATGCAAAGCCTGAAACGTTCAGCGCTCAGCGGTAAATCAATGGCGCTGATTATGCTGGATATCGATTACTTCAAGCTTTACAACGATACCTACGGTCACGTTGCCGGTGATAACTGTCTGCGGCGTGTCGGGGAAACGTTAAAAAATATTCCGGTACGACAAACGGATTTGATCGCCCGCTACGGCGGCGAAGAGTTTGCCATTATTCTGCCGGACGCCACACTGGAAGTGGCACAACGTATAGCTGAAAGTGCCGTTGATGCAGTGCGCGCTATTGCCATGCCCCATGGGAGTACCCGCCTGGCGACGGGAACCGTTACTATCAGCGCGGGAGGCTTTGCTCTGATCGCCAACGGCGAGGCGCAGGACGCCCAGCAGCTTAAGGAAGGAGCAGACCGGGCGCTTTATCAGGCTAAAAATAACGGCCGTAACCAGGCAGTGGTGATGCCTCCCGGCTGAGTCGGAGCGCTAAATGTTTTTACGCCGCGCTCCAAACCAAATTTTACACCATCGCGTAAAGCAGCGCTGACAGCGTGGCGAGGCCGCCAAGCAGAATACTCAATGCCCGCCCACCGCGTAAAAACGCAAGTGCGGGTTTGTTGTAAATCAGCCAGGCTGGAATCAGGAACAGAATAATCGCGATAAGTGGGCCGCAGAATGCTTCAATCAGCGTAATCACGTTTGGATTGGTATAAACGATTAGCGAGGTAACCACATACATCGACAGTACCGCCGCTGCCTGGCTAAGCTTGCGCCCTCTTTCACTGCGACAGTTAAACAGCCGCACGGTAAAGTCGCTAAAGGTTTCCGTTACCGACAGCGAAACGCCCAGAAAAGACTTCGTCATCCCGACAATAGCGATAAACGGCGCGATATAAAACAATATTCCGCTGTTATCTGGCGAGGAGATAATCGACAGCACGTTCAGGTTTTTCTCTTTTGCCTCGGCAAAAATATCGTGCGGCATACTAAGTACGCAGCTCAACACAAAGAAAATAATGCTAAGAAAAATAGCCAGATAAGCAATGCGGATAACGCGAAATGCACGCGGCGCGTCACCTTGTTCCTGATAGTGCGCGGCCAGCGGCGAAATAATCGGCGCACAGCAGAAAGAGAAGGTAATAAGCGGCAGCGTTAGCCAGATATTTTTAAACGTGGTCGCAGCGGGCGTATTTGGCAAAGCATGCAGCGCGTCGGCAACATTTTCCCAGCGCCAGTGTGGGATCTGCACTACAGCAATAGCAATAATGGCAATGGCAAACGGCAGTGCCAGTACACTCATGGTGCCAACCACCCTGTCACGTCCTTTGCTCAGGATACCGAACAACACCACCATACAGATTAACGTCAGCAATCCCTGATTGACGCTGGCAAAATGTAGCCGCTCAATTAAGAAATTATCCAGCGCGCTGACCAGCGAAATACCGTAAACCAGCATCACCGGATAAAAGGCGATGCAGTAAAGCAACGTCATGATGCGATCGCCGCGTGGTCCAAACCAGGTGCTTAACGCCGGTAGCCGCTGACGATCGGGCTCGCTCATATAAATTCGCCCCAGCACCAGATGCGGTAACAGCGAGAGCGGCAGCCCCAGCAACAGCATAATGATAAAAATAATCGGCCCACGGGCACCGATCTCAATCGGCAGGAAAAGCGTCCCCGCACCAACCGTCGTGCCATACAAACCCAGCGTCCAGATAGTATCCTGGAGCTTCCAACCCTGCTGTTTCATAAAAATCCTACAAATAAAAAATCAGTCACTTATTAACATTTACAGGTCATGCCTCTCTGATTTACGCCTTCCATCGGGACACAGCCGGATGAATCAGCCCAACACCACAACAACGGCAGAAACAATCGAGGTAGAGAAACGTCTGTACGGGGATTTTATCAGAAAAAACGGTACGGAACCGGAGACGATGAATAGCCGCCGGGTAAAGAGATTAACTGATTCGACAAATTTGAAACGGGCAGCAGGATTCGAACCCGCATCTTCAGCCGGTACGGCTGGCGTAATCACCGCTTATACCACGCCCGTATCGATACATTACACCCTGCCCAGAGAGGTGATTAACGGGTTTTAGCCTATAAGCCAGCAAAGCAGGATGCGCGCGTTAAAGGCAGGCGACAGCTGGCGCAGATAGCGCCATGATGTGTTTTGCAGGTACGTGAAAATCGGGTGAAGATAAATTTATGGTTGCCACAGCCGGGACAGCAGAATTTAAGGGGTTGCATAGTTACCTCATGGTGAAAAGCCTCGTAAAAAAATCTGATGTGCTTTAAGCCTACCCCAGCCCTCAGCTTTAACAAGCACAGACGCTAATTAAACCTTTTCCATACTGGCAAATAGCGGACAGCCTTCTGGCATCAGCCAACGGTGCCTGTCTATACCGCTCTGGCTGTTTAGGATTTATCTTAATAAATAAGAGATTTATGCAGCTGCTGTGGCAAACTTATTAACTGTGCGTAGGCTGATAGTTCGGTTTACTGCAATCGGGAGGCTTCATGCCCTCTGTTCAACTGCATATTAAAGATCATCCGGAGTATGCCTTTACCGGCAACTATTCCACGACGCAGGCCAATACTGAAGGCACACAACCATGCAGCCAGTTTGAAATTCAAAAGGCAACACAGCCCGTAGAAGCTTTTCAGGATCTCATTCAGGGCGATACCGTCACTTTTGTCTCTGCCAGCGGCGAAGCGGAGGAGATGGTGCTAAGCGAAGAAACGGCTGCGCATATTGTTTTTATCTCACGCCGTTAGCAGCCAGGTTTGCTGGCGTAGTGAAAGAACCTCCGCAACCTTTATTAGCGTTGCGGATAAAACTATCGGCACTGTCCGGTTATGCCATCGCGCCCGTTGGGGCAGACATCTGTTGCAGGAATGAGAGAGGTAATGCCCCATGAGCAACCCGACAGCATCAAACACATCGCTACTATTACAACCTTTTTCATACGCCCCCTTCTGATGCGCTTGCTCACCGCTATTACCTGGCATCCATTATAGGCGTTGTTGCCACCGCAGCTATTGAGCATTTGCATTTATGCAGGTTAACGCATTTTTTTGAAAATCCACCAGCAGCTATCAACGAGCTGATACCCTGTGCTGTGGCAATAAGGGTAACCACAGCCCTCCCTTTATCGGTACGAAAAGAATAACCAGGGTCAGTACCTCTTTTCCAAAAGGATGAAAAAGAAATTTAAAATAAGGGCATTTACCGATAGTTAAAAAACCTATAGCTAAATAATGTAACATAACGCAAAACAGCCTGACATATATTATGTCAGGCTGTTTTATTTAATTTTAGCTCAGTGCTTATGCTGATTTAGCTGCCAGACGCTCAGAAATCGCAGTCAGGATAGAGCTGGCAATGCTCAGGCCAATGGTTTTATAGGTCAGGCCAATCTGCTCGCCGGGCTGCGTAGCATTTTCCAGGGCCTTATTAGCGCTATCGAGTTTAGCATTAATATTTGTTAACGCCGTATTTATCCCTTTAAGCGCATCTGCAATTCCGGCACCACTTACCATGTGAACTTCTTGAGCGTTAAGCGTTTTCATATGTCATCCTTAATGATTAGCGATTTAACTTCGTCTTTTCCCAAATGGGAGACCAGATAGTAATTTTAATAATCTCACCGTGTCAAATCACTATATTATTAAATAGCATAAAATGCACAAAAACCACGAAAAGAAAAAACAGGCTTTTCAACTATATAAAGTTGCTCAGAGATTATTCCAACTGTCAATTACCCCCAACAGAATGGAATTATTAATTTACCCGATAAAGGACTGCACAAAAAATATCCCTCTCGTCAAGTATCATATTATGTCCTTCCTGTGTAATATCACCATCATTTTATCATTACATTAATAGTTAACTATCTGATAAAAGCAATAACCGTTAATTAGTGATGTTATAAATACACCCAATACCGCTATTTATTAGTACAAAAATAATACGCAACTGGAAATTTAACAACACACTCATTATTTATATATTAATAAATTAACGCCAGAGAGTGAGCGACGTAACCAAAGCAACCTTACAGTACTGGTTGATTCGCTTTATGCTGGTTTCCTGTAATCGCCTCAGGACGCCCATATTTTTGTTGTTGAGTAAAACCCCAGTAAGCGGCTTTACTGCTAAGCTTGTGAAGATACAGGTTTGAGTTACTTTCGTCAGTTAGCAGGGCAGCGCCCCTGTACTTGATTAAGGGCTAAACATGCTTACTTTATTAAAAAGTGGTAGCAAATTAAGTGCTTTTATACTGGTTGGTGTACTGGCTGGCTGCTCATCAAAAGTCACTGAAAAGAGCCAATATTCCGGTTTCCTCGACGACTACTCTACATTAAGGCCAGAGAAAACATCCCAGGGCCAGCAGACGCTGCGTTGGGTTTCACCCGCCTGGCGGCAGAATAGCTATCACAACGTCTATTTTGCTCCCGTTGTTTATTATCCCAACCCAGAGCCCAACGAGCGGGTCAGTGCAGCTACGCTGGAACAAATTCGGGCATATACGGAGCAACAGCTTAAAAATGCCGTCGGGCAAAAATTTACTCTGCTGCCACAGCCGCAGCCAGGCAGCCTTATCATTAAAGCGGCCATCACGGCAGTAACGGCAGAAAATAAAAGTATGCAGTTTTATGAGGTAGTGCCGGTGGCCGCCGTTGTCGCCAGCACGATGGCCGCTACCGGGCATCGTACACAAAATGCCGTGCTGTTTCTTGAAGCTGAAGCTATTGATGCAACAACGCATGAACCGGTTATTAAAGTTGTACGTAAAGGGTATGGCAAAAGTGTGCCTAACAGTACGACGCCCGTCACTTTAGCAGAGGTAAAACAGGCAATTGATGAGATGGTTACTGATACGATAGCGTTTCCAACATATTAGTTTTTTCTTACCCACATCAGAGCGCTAACGACCGTAATCAACAACATCCGGATTGAGCGACATAACGTTTCTGTAGTCCTTATCGGTACAGAGATAAGGACGTTCAGGAATTATCCCAGCGCATATGTTGTATTACTATGCGATAACCGTCCAGGCTGAGGTTTTGGTGCTTCCTGGTGGCATTTCTTTAGCACCAGCCGCCTGCATAAAGCATAAAAAACTCAAAAAATGCGGAACCAATAGCGTTCCGCTCATTATTTTACTTCAGACGTTTTTTATTCCCGAAAACCCCTTAATAAAGCAATGATAAATTATTGTATTAACTCAGCTAATTTATTATACTCTTTGCCTGGAAGATTAACTTTCGTGACTGGTTACTGAAATAATCATGAAAATATTCGTTATTAACCTGGAAGGATCATCCGAAAGGCGACTAAAAATGCAGAGACAGATGGATGCTCTCAATTTGTCTTTTGAATTTATTAAAGCGGTTGACGGTAGGTTGATGTCCGATAAGGAGATTACGCAGGTAACCAGTATCCCTAACTACGCTTTTTTGCCGGGTGAAATAGGCTGCGCGCTGAGTCATCAGCTCATATATAAAAAAATGACACATGAGAATATTGATACTGCTTTAATTTTAGAAGATGATGTTGTCCTGAGTGAGGATATCTGCGCGATCCTGAAAAACCTCAATTTAAGTAATTATCGTCCTGAGGTAATTTTACTTAGCCGAGTTAATAAGCATCTGCAAAAATCCATCAGGCCTATAACCAAAGAATATTCACTACATAAAACGCATCAGGCAACAACAGCGCACAGTTACTTAATTAATAAATCAGCGGCGGAATCGTTACTCAATAATCTTTATCCCGTCTGGATGACAGCAGATAAGTGGACACTTTTTGAAGAACTGTCTTTCTTACGCGTTTACTCGGTTATTCCTCATCCAGTGGCCCTTTCTGATGAATCAAATGATTCGACGATAAATATGAACAAGGGTAACTCTGATTTTAATAAAAAGAAGAGAGAAATATGGCAGCAATTAATGTCGAAGCGCCCGATCAAAGCAAAGATAAAACATCGTTATCGACGAGCTATTGTTCCCCTGTTCAATAAAATCGTCGATCAGGGCAAAGGATAATCATACGATTTTGTGTTAGTACCAGCGCCAGAGAAAGCGCCTTTTGCACCTGCCGCACTGTTTAACACGCACCGTATAACGTTGTGATAGCCCCTAACCATCCAGCGCATCAAAACATGGCTGAGTACGATTGCTGCTGGTTTGCAGTTACTGGCAGATAAGCAATGAAAAAATCTGATAAAACCCGTCGTTCAAAATGCGGCAATAAAAAAGCGGAACCAAACGCGTTCCGCTTATCCTTTCGCAACAGCTATTACATATTGCTGATAATCGCGTCGCCAAACTCTGAACATTTCAGCAGCTTAGCGCCTTCCATCAGACGTTCGAAGTCATAGGTCACGGTTTTGTTAGCGATAGCGCCTTCCATGCCTTTAACAATCAGGTCTGCGGCTTCGAACCACTGCATATGGCGCAGCAGTATTCATGCAATTTAAAGTTAACGACCTGAATTTTAATCATTTTTCATTCAAACCTCGTGGATAAACAGACACCAACAAGCATCTAAATACCCCAATGATTACACATAGTTAGCTTTAGTTTTGGGGAAGCGGCTGATAAAGTGCTTGTGTGGAAAAAGGTTGAACCCCGTGAGGGGTTTCATTAATAAAAGGCGATTTGATGCGTTACCGTTCAGACATTGATGGATTAAGGGCAGTTGCAGTGTTGTTCGTTCTCATGTTCCACGGGGGACTGAGTGTTTTCCCATCTGGTTTTATTGGTGTTGATATATTTTTTGTTATTTCTGGATTTTTAATAACATCAATAATCAGCACATCTTTAAAAAACCAATCGTTTTCTCTATCTGAATTTTATGTTCGCCGTTTGTGGAGGCTACAACCAGCATTAATTACTGTTGTGATTTTCACTTTAGTACTGACAACGATATTCTACTTACCTACCGATTTCATTGATTATATAAGGAGCGCAAAATACACTACCTTATTCACTTCAAATCAGTATTTTGCTCGCTCAACCACCGGGTATGCAGCACCAGACACTGCAAATCTGTTACTACTGCATACCTGGTCGTTATCCATCGAATGGCAATGGTATCTACTGTTACCTGCTGGGGTGTTACTTCTCAATCGCTATTTTTCAGATAAAACGCTAAAAATAGCAACGGTTGCCATTACCATCGGTATGCTGGGGTTATCACTTTACCTTTCTGATAAGTATCCAAATAAAAGCTATTATTTTTTAAGTCCTCGTATTTTTGAATTTATGATCGGTAGCTGTCTTGTCGTGTTAAATCATGAGCGATTAAAATTAACGCAAAGCATCGCTTCTGTTTTGGGCGTTCTGTCTTTAGCCACTATAATCTATTGCGCAACCAGAACAAACATCGTACTTGGATATCCTGATTATCACGCAGTGATTGTTAGTATAGCCAGCGCGTTACTAATTTTAGTCGGCACTTCGACTAATGGTATCGCATCACGTATATTATCTCTTTCCCCATTGGTTTTTATAGGCTCAATCTCATACTCTTTATACCTTTGGCATTGGCCTATCTTCGCCACTGGACGATACTTAGGGCTAACAGAAAACACCATTTTTAAGATTTCCTGCTACGCGGTAACGTTCATTGCTGCATATCTCTCCTATATATTCATTGAGAAACCATGCAGAAAAATACGCTGGACATTAACTAAATCCCTTTCAATACTGGCACTCGTACCAGCAGGGTTTTTCTTGGTTTTATACCCTGTCAGTGAAAAATACAAAGGTTTTAATATCCGCTTCGGTTCGGAGTACGCCCGTATCGAATCCACTTTGCAAAAATATGCATCTCCTTATAGAGAGTCGTGCCTCAATGGGAATACTGATGGCACAGATAAAAATTGCATCGTGGGAGATATTAGTTCCAACAAGCGAGCATTATTAATTGGTGATTCTAACTCTAATCATTTCTGGAGTTTTTTCGATGTTCTCGCAAAAGATGCTCACATGTCAGTTACAGTTCAAGGGACATCTTCGTGCCTAACACTACCCGGTATTTATCAGTTTGACTGGTGGTATTTTAAAAACACAGTTTACCAAGAGTGCCACGATAACACCGAAAGATATTACGACAATATCAAGAAAGGCAAGTTTGATTATGTGATCATCGGCGAGGTGTGGATGAACTATGCTGGTAACAATATTATTAATCGCATAGGTGACAAACGTTCTGTTGATTTGTCACGGGAAAGAATTGAAGTCGCCATGAGAAAAGCATTGGATATCATCGTAAAATCTGGAGCACGCCCGGTCATCATTAAAACAATCTACACCATGCCACCAAACTACATGAATTGTTTTTACCAGCACATTAAGACGAGGAAGGATTACATCTCTAACAGTTGTAACCCTACTCTATGGGGAGGGGACAATAATGAATGGTTTACTCAGATATTCAATAAAATGAAGAAAGATTATCCCTCATTGATCGTGATAGATCCTAAAGATGTACAGTGTTCGGGTAAAACCTGCAAAACAGATATTGATGGCGTTCCTGTTTATCGTGATGTAGGCCATTTCACCGATTACGCATCTTATAAGTTTGGTGAAGAATACCTAATTCAATCAGGTAACCCATTTCGATAAAACTTACCGGCCTTTAAGGCCGGTTTATCTTATGCACTTCGATACCAGCCCATCAATTTAATAAATGAGTTAGCTACAGTAAAAGCTGTTCCAGAACCTGTATTTGCTGTATTCCCTGAAACAGAATGTGAGTGAGCACCAATCCCAACAGTATGGCTATGAGCACCTATAGCAACTGTATGTGAATGTGCCCCGATAGCTACCGTATGAGCATGGTTCCCCGCAGCGCCAGTATTTGTACTGGCAGGGCCTGACCAGTCAAGATTTGCAGACCGGATACTCCCCCCGCCAGACAATGCTGGCGATATCGTATGGGTATGGTTACCTGTTGTATTCGTAGTTTTAGTACCGTAATCGAATGAACTTGTGGTTTTATTCCCATGATTAAAGCTACTCGACGTTTTCGTACCGTAATCAAACGCACTGGTAGTAGCCGAAAACGTATGGCCGTGTGCAGGGATATTCCCTACTGCCAGCGTAACCGAATCGGAACCACCCGTTGTCATCACATCGCTGCCGTTAGCGCTGGCCAGACGCACCGTGCGGTTCTCCCCTATATATTTCCACGTAGTGCCGGGGAAAAGCGCGTTAGGATCTTTGTTCTGCGCAAACCACGTCACAATCCCGACCGGGTACAGCATATCGACAGGGTTTACATCGGCTTTGAATTCTATCCATCCGCTACCCTTGCCCGGTTCTTCATTGTTGTTTTCAATCTTCGATTGCCACAATTTTTTACCGTAGTAAGCCTGTGACCGAATTGCGTAAGGTTTTCCATCCTCAGACCAAACGGCGGCACCGAATGACTGAACTTCCCCCACGGCTTCAGTAACATCGTGAAAAAGCGCATTCATCTTCTCACGTTCAATATCCTTCGCTGCCGGATCTGTCGTCTGATCGCGCTCATAGTCATAGCCGTAGCCCTGAGTGTAAGACACCGAACCGTCAGCCTGCGTTTCTACAGGCACAGCAGTCCTGTCACCCTGCGCAGCGAAGGGCGTTTTAAACATTTTTGTCATGGTTTAGTTTCCGAAGTTATTTGTGAAGTTTTTACGGTTTTCGCCAAAGCCGAATGCCTGACGGGTGACAATACGGTATTTAGCCCCTACTCCCGAAGGTCGGGGTAGCAGGTCAAAGTTATCAAGCAGCAGGCGCAATCTTTCATCGGGGTTGAAATTAAACACGTACCAGATGTAAGACATATCGAGGGGATCGAGAACAAATACTTTGCCGTTCTCATCGCTGAAAAAACGCTGAAGAAAGGCGTTGATATTAGTAATTGTCGGGCTTTCCGTCAGGGTGAAATAGCGCATTCTCACCAGCAGACGCTTTTGCGCTGTGGTTAATGTCAGCGTGTAATCGGCGTTGCGCCTGAAATTGGATTTAAAATTGTGCTTATTAGCGCCGAAACCATAACCGATTTTATTTTTGTCGCTGGGTGGAACATCAATACCCAGCGGCACATCCAGAATACGCCCCCATACCGCCAGACCAAAATCATTCGCGGTATCGATATTAAACACATCGCGATACCAGTTACGCCAGAACTCCACCGTCGCCCGGTTGAACCAGGCTGATTTATAGTGTGCCAGTGCTTTAATATTATCCGAATTTTCATACTGCCACAGAATGGCTTTCAGCAAGTCGGAATGAAAATCAAGGGACTGTATTGTCATACGATAACCACCTGCACGGCGTTGCGCCGGAGTCTGGCAACGGCGTTTATCTGCACGGGGATCACGTCTGTTGACCAGGTCACGCCATCGGTTGATAACTCGACCTTCAGCACAAACAATCGCGGTTCAGCCGTATTGACCGCCGCCGCAATTTCAAACGGCGAAACGTCTCGCCCGACCGCCAGACCATCATCGGTATCGGTTTCACCGGCTACCCATTTTTCAATCGCATCGGGGATCAGGGTCTGTGCATCAAAGGGACTTTTGCGCACCGTCACCCGACAAAACACGGTAATTTCCTTTGGCCTGTCAAATTTGACGTTATACACCTGACCACTGGACGGCTCTGTTACCTCAACCGTTTCACTGCCGTTGTACGCGGCCCCTACTGTTTTAGTACGTAGCAGAGCAACAGCGATTTCCTCACGCGGCCCGCCATCGACACAAACATAGATACTGTGTTTGACCAGCGGAACACCATCAATAAACTGATCCGCATCCGTATAGTTTTCACGATACGACAGGGATTCCACACCTTCGATATCGTACAACGCCGAGGTGATCGCCTCTCCGACACTCACCGTGTTTTTGGCAAGCGTATTTCTGCGACGACGCCGGGTACGTATATCGGATTCCGCTACCCTCCCCAGCACCGCATCAGTCGGGTTGTTAACCGTTTCCCAACCCAGAACTGAACTGGCAACGCGCACAAGTTCACTGGCCCTACAGCCTACCGGCCCGGTTTCAACCGAGCGCATATCGCCTTTTGTTACCCCATCATTCCCGATAATCAGTACGCTGGTCGTTTCAAACGCATCCCCTGCCTGCGTTTCGGCCAGAGAGCCTTTCGGGATAAGAGTCTGTGGTACACCAGCAAACTCAACATTCGTCAAAAAAGAATGCGTTGCGGACAGTCGCTGCCCGCCCATCAACGCCCAGATAGCATCGAGAAAGATCCCCCCGGCAATATCCGGGTTAATCTGGTTCGCCAGTTCTGCGTTATTGCGGGCGATGGCGTCCCGATTTTCCACTTCCATTGTGACAAGTGCGCCCTGCGGTGTTTCCGGCGACAGGTCAATTTCCTGACCAAAGACATCCCGGAACTCATTTTCAACCTGCTCCCGCAACGTTGAAGTGTCAGGGATGATCACTCCTGTGCTTGCTATAAACTGATAATCAGACATTAAGCGTTATCCTCCCGTAGAGGGTGCTGATCACGGCGGTGTAATGAAGCTCGTTGTTTTCAATCGATGCAGAAAAGGAATCGACTGCCAGAACTTGAGAAATTTCCCGCATACGGTCGCGGAACGCCGCCTCAAACATTGGCAAATCAGCATCGCGGCCAAAGGTGGTTTTCCAGTAAGGTATTCCCTTGTCCATCCTGTGCAGCATTTCACCCCGTAACGCTCTGGCATAGTGCATGCAGCAATTTTTCACCGCCGCTTCATCATGAACCAAAGCCAGGTTGCCATCGTTTCCGAGGTAAATATCATTACCTTCAGTAACATCAAACGTCATCATACCGGCACCCCACTGTTGCCCGATCCTGGCTGAACACCGCTATGCTGGTGATCAGCGCCAATATTTTTACCGTTATGCCGCATCGTCCCGCCGTTTGACTCACTGTTACCGTTGGTCTGGTGATTGCCGTTCACCATCACGTTGCCGTTAAAAATGCTCTCAGCGGCGTTAACTTCAAACACTGGCGTATCCAGTACGCACTTATCGTTATGCAACGCCAGACACACGCTGCCATCCAGCGACTGGATCACCAGCGCATCGATATTTTTGCCATCCACCATCCAGCCTTTAACGCTGTCTGGAAAAAACATCGCATCACTGAATGATTTCAGCCGGTGAGTATTAGGCTCATCCTCCAGACCGCCGCGCTGAAAAATCAGACTGATATCGCGATCATTGGCTTTCAGCCAGCCAAAATCCCCCGGTTTTAGCGGCACCCGGATAAAGAACCCGCCGCCGCCAAAGCGGAAAACAGGAATATTATGAACAGGGGCGCGGGGTATTCTCTGCCCTTCGGTCGACACCATCATCACCAGCGGTTTAATCACCGCGCGGTTCGTGGCGTCGTCATAACTGACCACCGTTGCGGGTAACATATCGTCGGTGTTCATCATCAGGTTACGAAAAGCGCCCATAAGCTGCCCTGCCAGACTGGATTCACTGGCAATATCGGCATTCGGTTTATTCATTGGTTAAGCCCGTTTACAGGTGGCCTGATAAAAGAAGGGATCGTCGTGTGACGCAACATCGAACTTAAGCTGCTCGATGATGTAATCACCATTTAAAGAAGGGTTAAATTTACTCTCCAGCCGTAACGTACCGCCCAGGCTGGATTCACCGTCGATAAGCCAGGTCACGTCCAGGCCTTTTTCGGTGGCTTTGGGTAGCCCGACCATACCGGTATTCTGGTTAACGATTTTGATACGCCCTTTGACCGCTTGCGCAGAATCCTTCACATACAGAACATCATCATCGATAAAGGCTTTAACGCCACCACCATCCTGCAACCGTTCGACCTGTTTCAGCTTTGAGCCGCAAAAATACCAGTTAGCGATATTTTTATCCGTGGCCTGAAAATCCAGACGTACACCGCAGTCCCGCGCAATCCCTGCGGATATCTCACTCAGCTTACTCATCGCGCCGGAGGACGTTGCCACAATATCCCGCGCACTACCGTTACCCGTTTTTGCTTTCAGCGTTAATGTCACGTCAGGCGGGCTGGAGGGTTCAGCGCTGACAATATCACCCACGAAAAGGCGAAATACGCCGGTACTCGCCCTCCCGGCTTCAAGTATAAGTCGAGAGGGCTGCTTGCTTTTGTTATAAGGGCTGGTTTCCGTCAACAGCATATTTCGGGTGGTTGCATTCAGGCCATCAATGCTGACCGTGCATTCATTCTGCAACGGATTAGCATATTTGGTACCGCTGGCTTTCACCCGCATCCCCTCGTACCACTGTATACGCCCGCTGACTTCTACCCCCACCCTGATCCGCCTTAAATCAATCATCCGGCCCCCAGAATACCAGGCTTTGCGTTTTGCTGAATTCCTCATACCAGGGCAGAGCATCCCGTTCTGTAATAAATGCAAAATTACCGGCTGAGGCCAGATAGTTATAAGTTATTAAGGGCGCATCTGTTGTCGCCCTGGTTGCCAGCATGACAACCTCATCATTAAGGCGTATGTCACACACCATCATATTTCGCGCGACTTTGATCGTCAGATCCCAGCGGTTAACATCAATGGTAATTTGCAGGCGCTGGTTCGGCACCGGGTTTAACGGTATTTCACGCATCGTGTTTATCCTCCCAATACCCTGACCAGAACCGATTTTTTCCGTTCTTCGGATACCGATTTTGTCTGTGCACCGCCCCTTTTAACGGTACTGGACTGCGATGGCTTCTGAACTTTTTTGGGCGGTAGATCTCCGTATTCGGGTGTCACACTGCGCCACTCGGTGAACCGTAAAGACAACTGGATAGCATCGGCCATCTCAGCGGTCTCATCGTGGTAGAAATTGACCAGCAGCATGGGCTGGTAGGTTTTAACTCTGGTCTGAATACCTACCAGCTTGTTCTGTTCCCAGGCTTGTTGCATCAGGCCAAAAGCATTTTTAAGCTCACCGGATAAAATCAGATCCATGCCGATTTCCACGGCCTGCACAACAACATGATCGCTGCGGGTTTCCCCTGACTCGACCTGAAAAGTGGTGGCCTTGTGCTCGTCGCGGACATTGATTTTTATCGGGCTGGCGGTTTCAAACAGCGTGGTAAAACTGTCGGTATCGAAGATTTTTACGTCAGTGATCATATTGCCAGCCCCGTTTGCGTTTGCTGCCCCAGATCCTGCAACTGCTCCTGCAATGCGTCTTTCGTGCCCGCCGCCATGCCTTTAGCATCGGTTGCTTTGGTTTCAACCTTCACTTCCCCAATATTCAGGGTGGTTTCATTCTTCACGCTGGATCGATTGCTGATCGCCTGGCTGGTCACAGGGTTAAGAGGGTGATTATTCGCCGCTGCAATCTGGGCTTTTCCCTGCTCGACCATATTCTGTGTATCCTGCTGTGGTGAGGGATGTTCAGCTTCGGGAATGCGGTGCGTCACCTCTCCCTCAGCGCTGATTTTGCGCTCTACGGTGAGTTCTTTTTCATCATCAGCACCGAACCAGCCCTTCACTTTTGACCAGCCTTTCTGGATTGTATCCAGACCGCCGCTTATCCAGCCAATCACCTTCTGCACCTGCTCCCACATCCAGGTAAATATGCCGACAACGGCATCCGCCACGTTATCGAAGACGCCCCCAAACTGTGATCCCCATTTAACCAGACTTTTTATTGACTCCAGCAACCAGCCAATAAACTGGTTCAGGGCGTTATTCATTGTGTTGTAAGCATCAACTACCACATCAGCAACGAATTTAGCGGCTATTTTCAGGTACTCAAACAGGGTCTTAAATGCTTCCCACAGCGTCATAATGACCTGTTTAAGTTCAGGATAGGCATCAAGAATTCGCCCGATCATCGAATCATTACCGTCGATAAAATTCATGATGTCGTCGTAAACCAGCGCGAACGCTGCGGCAAGCGCCGCAATGATGGCGATAATCGCAAGTATTGGCCAGGTTGCCGCCAGCGTGGCAGCAGCGGCGGCAAGCATCGGAGGAACGTAGTACGCTGCAACAGCCACACCGATCGCGAGGAAAAAACCGATGATCAGGTTCTTATTTTCCCGGCAGAAACCAACAAACTTACTCAGCCATTCCATACCCTTAGTCAGATAAGGCAATACCATTTCGAGGAAGCTGTTTTTTAACAGGCCGGATGATTGCCTGAACCCCTGCATGGCCTGATTAAAGCGCCGGGACTGTTCGATACTCTCTTTGGTAATGCCAGAGTATTCTTTTTGCAGGCCCATCATGCGTTCCATCTCATGACGGCCTTTCATCATCAACTCAATCGTTTTGTCGTCCGTCACCCCAAGGTTTGCAAGGTGCGCTTTGGCTTTGTCAAAGCTCATCCCCTTTACTTTATCCGCTGTAGTGAGGATTTTTTCCATCGAGTCCGTTGTGCCGCCAAAAGCTTTTGCCATTGCCGACAAATCAGCCTGGGCACTTTCCCTCGCTCCGCCAAGCTCGGCAACTGAACCCGCAAAAGCATCCACATCCGCCGTTGCCACATTGATCTTCTTACCCAGCTTATCAAGCGCCTCCACTTCTTCCGCGCGTGAAACAGTCTCGCTGAAGATGGAAGACACCCCCAAAAATAAGCCAAGTATTCCAAGCGTTTTTTGAGCTAACGAAGCAACACTGGTTTCCGTTCCACTGGCAAAATCACTGACGCTTTTTGCCGCTTTATCGGCCTCATGCTGCGCCTGTTTCATACCATCAATAATATCGTCGGTAGAGCGCTGAACATTTTCAAATGCAGCATCGGCCTGCCGGGTGTCGAATTCAAACACCTGCACAAAGGTATCTAACAGAGACATTATCGGTTTCCTGCGGCGGCGAGCGCCTCGTTATAGCGGTTGGTCACAGCGATTTCCCATAAGTCCATCGCCTCTTCCAGGTCTATTGAGGTTTTGAGTTCTGTGAAGCTGGCGAGTTTTTCTGAGATGATGACTGCAAAGAATCCATCAGCGTTTTTATAATCGACGGGAGTGAATCGCTGATTTTGCCCAGCAGGTAAGGCAGGAAACCTTTGCTCCCGGCGTTGCCGAAAAAACTGGTGTTGTACCTCAGCATTTCCAGTTCGAGGCGGATCAGCGCTTCACCGTCCGGTACATGGTTATCAATCAGCGTCTGGGTTTTCAGGCAGATTTCAGCGCCATCCCGCACGACTGCAACATGTGCCATCATTTTCAGCATGGCTTCTTTACTGATTTCGTAGTCGCCAATTTTGGGAGCGTTTGACAGCGGGTATTTTGCCAGGATTTCACGCCCCAGCGTGGCTGGCAGACGGCTGATCACAAAGGTGTGCATCTCACCATCAACATCTTTAATTTCAATCTCTTTCGGTTTAATGAGCATAATGGCCCCAATAAAAAAGGCGGGATGTTCCCGCCTGATAGTTAACGAACACGCGTACTGTCAAAGTCCTGAAACACAAAGGTATAAGCCTTTGATTTAAGACGCCCACCGCTGGCAGCGGAGTTACCTCGACTACCGTTGGTGATTTTTCCGTTTCGCGCAGTAGTGGTCGCGCCGTCACCGTAGGACGCCACGAGCGTAATAATATCTCCGGCGTGTCTGCGGCCACGTTTCGCCGTGTTGGCTTCCAGCAGGATCGCCAGATTCTGATCTTCTTCACTCCCCGGTAGCACATTTATCGTCACGGTCTGTGGGGTAGGCGTTGACCAGGACACCAGATTGCCGTTGATATCCATACCGGTCTGGGCGATATCGACAGCAGGCAGATCGAATGGGTCAGCATCATCGGCGAAAGCCGTTACCATTATCCCTGCCGGAAAGGTTGTACTGGCCTGAACCAACAGGCTGAGACCAGTTGCAGATACATCATTCATCATTTAGTCCTTATACCAGGTTGTGCGAGCCTTCGACCTTACGTACCCAGTCGCCTTTACCGTAAATCAGTACGTATTTCATCACGTATTCCGGCAAGCCAGATGGCCCGGTACTTTCAACAATCTGCGCGTTGTACCAGTAGCCCTTGTCCTGAATATCGTGCCACGCTAAATCGTCACCAGACGCATCGGCCACCGCGAGTTTCTGTACATCCGAGAGCGTTTTGCCGGGAAGGATGGTGCCGTTATTGACTGCTTTGGTCACAGCTCCGGCAATAATCATCATTGCCCTGGACTCGCCATCGCGGTTTGCAGGTACGCCGCGCGTCGCCAGCAGTAAGGAAAACCATTGCTGTGCAATGTATGCCTTTAACCACTGCTCATTGGCATGAACGCTCATGTCCAGCGGTGCAGTACCCGGCCCGCACAGAAAACCACGCTGGTAAAACGCAATATGTGAACCGGCCACCGCCGTTTCGCCGTAATAGTTGACACGCAACTTATCCAGCTTGTCGGCATCCAGATCAGCGGTTACCTGTGCCGGGAACGTCACGCCAAACTGACGAAACATATAGTTGGTGGTGGCATTTGTGCGGTCATAGTCCGTTGCCGCCATAACCGCCATTGGTAACGCCTGAGCATAATAATTATCCTCGGTTTTCAGATTCAACGCCGTTGACGCAGTGCCTATCAACGCCGCGCTAAAATCTTCCGCATCCGCTGCGGAAAAATTCAGATGTAGCTGATATTTAACGTTTTCACCTGCCACATACTGAGCCAGAGCAACAGCCTGATTGAGCGTCAGCGGATCAATAAAAGTCGCACTGCCAAATGAATCAGAAATTTTTTCTGCCGCCATAAACGCTTCAAGCGGGGTTTGCGCGGTATCCCCTGGCGAACTTTGCCCACCGGAAAGACCCATTGCGTCTGAGAGAGCACCGCTTTCAACGCTGATACTCCCCCGTTCCGATACGCCACCCGTCAGATAAAAGTTGCTGCTGATAGCAACAAAAGTCACCTGGGCTGAAGCGAAAGCGGGTTCAGATTCAGCGTTTAGCTTTTGCTGCACCAGGGAGGCAACATCGGCATATGAGGTTGCACCGGAAAGATCAATGCCGGAGATATTTTTAGTGATATCACCAATAGTTATCGCAATATCCCCTGTCTCAATGGCCTTAAGTTCGTCCAGACTGGCAACCTCTGTACCGGAAAGAGTGGGTGCCCGGCCAACAGATACATAAGGCGCGATCTGCAATTCTCTCGGTTTGTTGACGGGAGCCGGGCTGGTATAGCTGAAATATTGCCGGGCGAAATTCGCTTCGGGAGAGTCCGCCCCCAAAAACTCATCGATCTGGCCGCTGGCGAATTCCAGCACATCACCGGATGGAATTTTTGCGTTTTGAGAGAATATGCGGCCCGTCAGTTTGCGCATCGGTACAGCAGACGCGCCAATGACCGCACTCGCAATGCTGACATAGCGTGTTTGTTTGATTGGCATGGTTAAACCTTAATTAAATGCGGTGAATATCAGGATAAAGCGCTTTTACTGCCGTGGTGTTTGGGAATATTTCGCGGTGGAATGTGACGTTAAAATCAAACGAGGGGTTCTGTTCATAATCCCCCTGGTCATTGATAAAATAAGGTGTTCGAATACCGGAAGCACGTTGTACCCCCATACCCTGTTTTTTTAGCGCATCAACAAAAGGTAGTGAGTTCACTATCATTCGAACCGTGGCTGTCAGGTCTGTCGCTGTAAGTTCACTGGCATCTGATACCAGCCCCTGAACCTGCAACGTTTTTTCCACCAACTGAGTTTCTTTGTGATTCGCATCAGTGCCAGCGACATGATAGTTTCGCGTCTGCCATCCGTGGCCTGCCTCGTTGATGGGAAAGAACATCACAAAGCTATCTTCCCTCCCCTGCTTTGTTGACTGGAAACCGGCAACAACAGGTATCGAAAGCCCTGCATTATTCATTTGCGCCAGCATCTGGTGTCGGATGGCGATATAAACTTCGTTATCCGTCATAGCTTCCAGCCTCAATGCAAAGAACAGACTTCCAGCCGTCCTGCGCGTACCAGTCTGCATCGCCGGTAACGTCATAGCGCTTGCCGTTGAACACCAGATAATCCGGTGCATCCCCCCGCTGGATGGCGTGAATATCGTGCGAAGTGTAGAGCCGTCGATAAACTTTGCTGGTATCCAGCCCCATCTCCTGTACATCCTGCGTATCCACCGCCTGCCAGCTACCCGTGACCGGTTCGGGCGGATGGTATTGCGCTACCCATTTGCCAAGGTCGTCTGTAGTACGCGAGTTAAACCGATACCAGAGGGCCGTCTGCTGTGGGATCACCCGTGCGGCCACGTTGTAGAGATTGCCAAACATTATTTGTCCTCCACAGCATAAGTGACCGCCTGCAACATCTGTCCGGTATCCACCAGCGGTTTTGTTGAGGCTTTACCTTTGCTGTGTCTTCTGGCTCTGCCCCGGATGGTGGATGTATCCAGCGGAGGCGTTGTCAGGGTACGGATGGCATTCTGTACATCCCCCGCAGCTTTGGCTCCGATCTGATTCAACCCATCGTTAAGCGCAATACTGCCTGCACCAGAAGCGTTAACGGCTTGCGAGATGAGATTTTTGTAACCAGCGGCATTCTCTGCCATTGCCGGGCGCAGGAAAGGCCGGGGCGGGATGCCGCCAGCCGGATACCCAAGTTCCTGAATGGCCGCGACATAAGCAATCGGCGTACCGTCAGGGTATTTACTGTGCTCAAAAAATCCGATCTTCAACTGCTTTTTGTTCAGTTCATCGTAGACCGCTTTCAGCCTGGCAAAATTACTCATCGTCTTAGCCTCCCGCGCATCGGGAACCGGCCACCCACGCTACGAAAGGCGGCACGTTCTCCCATGCCACCGATATAGCGCGGTACACTACAGCGTTTAATCAGCGCCAGATATTGCTGGCCGAATGGCGTCAGGTTGTACCAGTGTGACCAGTTTGAACTCGTCGGCGGGGCAGCAAATGATACGCTCACTTTATCGATCGTGGCGCTGGTCACCGCCCCTGAAGGAGATTCTCCTTTAGCCGCCATCTGGCGCAGCATTAACATATGTGCAACCACCAGCATCCACAGTTCACTGGTGCAGATCCCCTGACATTCCGAGAAATAACAGGTTGCTGATTTTGCAATAATAAAAAGGTCATCAGCAGGCACATCGTTAAACTGCGGGTAAAGAACACGAAACGCTTCGAGGGGAAAGGTGCCAGCATCCATAATCATTTACCTTTTTTGTTGTTTTTCGGAACCTCTTTATTTTCGGCTTCAAGAGATTCAGGCGTATCTGGCGCTGACAGGTCGCTGGCTTCCATATTGGTCGCCACTTTTTCGGGATCGGCTTTTATTTCTTCAACCGCGATAAAACCGTTTTTTTCATGTAACTGAAAAACATGATTCTTTCTAAGTAGGACGTACTGCTCGTCGGTAATATCGGTAACACGACCACGCGGGGTGTACATTTGCTTGGTCATGATATTGGCTTTTCCGGCAATAAATACCGTTCCACCCGCTTCCAGTGCGTAATTCTGATCATTGGAGAGCGTGGAATAAACGTAGATAGGCATGGGGAATCCTTAAAGATTAAGCCCTCAAATTGAGGGCTGTTATCAAAGACCGGTCAGGCGGGTGATCGCCCAGGGGCGGGTGACAATGACACCAGCAGTGGCGTTGGTGGCATCTTCCAGATAGCCCTTGATCTGATTCTCAGACCCCAGCAACTGGTATTTCACCGGCACAACCTGCAAAATTGTTGCACTGGTTGCGGTAGAACCATCATCCACGCTATCGGCAAACATATAGGCAATATTTGCCCCGCCATTCGCACCTTTGAATTCAGGTGAAAAGACCTGGCGCATATTGGGATAGTTGTTGTTGATCCACTCTTTGACGGTTTCACCTTTGGCGACCGGATTAGAGATGTTCAGCGCAGAACGGAACCCCAGCGGCAACGTCAACGTGATCGGTGTATCATCGCGAATAATTCCGCCTGAATTTGCTTCCAGACGTGAAAACATCGCGGTGATGTCACCAGTGATCTGCGCAAACGTTGCGCCCAGCCACGGTGCTGTCGCAGTTTCATAGGATGGCAGGTTTGGGTCATTTAACAGCCCAAAAACACGGGTCGTCGGGCTGTTAAAACCCTGATAGCCGACTCGCTCCCGCCCCTGCTCCAGTGACTCAGTAGCCGCGTTGCGTTTTTCTGCTGCCGCCTCAAAACCCGCCGCCGACTGGCGAGCCTCCTCCAGCTTACCGACCTGAAAACCTTGCTCAAAACGTACAATACCGCGACGTTCCTGATCCTGCGCATAGGAAGCCAGCGGGATATTGGTGTGGTCACCGTACAGTTCTGGTTTGCCTACCGGCGTTGCCACGTTCAGGATGATCTCTTCATCGTGCCACTCACCCGCGTTCATTACCCCGGTGATTTCATCCAGAACACGAACACGGGTCGCCGTGCGGATAAGACCCGGTAAAACATGTTGCAGCATTTCACGATGAATAAGACCACCGCTTACCGCAGGGCCGGTTAACGCGGAGTCCATCGCCGCCAGACCACCGAAGCCAAGTTGCCCCAGCTCGTTGTACGTCCATTTCTGATCAGGTTTAATATTTAGCGGCCCGCGTCTGCGGATCTCACGGCCCGACATATAAAATTTTTCTTTGCTCAGGGCCATATCAGGCATCTCCAGTTGGTGCAGGGGTTGGGTAAGGGATCTCGGTCAGACGTAATACACACAAGTTAGGTGTTTCAGCAGAAGGCAAATGGCGTGAGACAAAACCGATCACGCGGTCACCCGTCGCTGGTTTTTCTTTGACCGATAGTTTTCCGTCTGTCTCGCTAAAAATGACCGGCGCATTAACCGTGCCTGACTCTTCAAGCTGTACGTTTAATTCACCCATTGTGAGAAACTCACCCTGAGTTCCGTTGCGGGCATATTCGGTCTCAATACGATACGCTTTCGGGTTAATCATGATCCCCGCAAACGCCCCATTACCGCCTGGCTGCACAGACTCAACACTGTCGTCTTTGTAGGTATAGGCCAGACCAAACAGATTCTTTTTTTCGTCGGCTGAGTCCAGAACGGCACTGGTGGCGCGAAGTGGGCCAAAGTGGCTGACTTCACCGACTACGCCGGAGATCATGCCGTTTGCTACAGATTTCGGGATTGCCATTATTTATCGCCCCATTTATCTAAAATTGACTGGTTGCTGACGGCCTTATCCATCGCAACAGACGGCTTTTGGGAATCCGGTACTCGCCCCTGCATCCACGCATCAAGCGCGATAGCCTCAGTGCCTTTACCACACTGGATACTCAGCTTTTCAACGCCATATTCTGCGACCTGCTGCGCAGTCATGGGCGCATGATCGAACACACCAACGAATGGCGTTAACTTACGCGCCAGTTCATCACGGGCACCGATTTGTTTCAGCAATGCACCGGTATCCATTGTCGGTTTATTTTTCTCCAGCTTTGCCACCTTGCGTTTCAGCGCGGCGATGGTGTCAACCGTGCCAATACTTCTGCGCAGGCGTTTAAGCCGACGGCTGAGACTGTCAGTAGTCGCCTGGTCGAGATGCTCTTTCGCCTCCTCGATAGCCGATTCTGCCGACTCGATAGCCGTTTCAGCATTTTCGATAGCGGTAGGCTCCCCGGTTTCTGCTGCCTCCGATGCCGCCTCAGCCGCTTCTACCGCCGCCTCCGCACCTTCTTCTGCCGCTGCTGCCCCTTCGGCTGCTGCTGCCGGATCAACGGGGTCAGCAGGGTCTGCGGGTGCAGTAGGATCGGGATCGTCCGTAGTTGGCTTACCCGCCGCCAGCGCTGCCACAACAATCTGTTTGATTTGCTCAACCTGTTCGGGGGTAAAACCACCGTCATCAGTTGTGGGCTTGTTTTTGTCATCATCTGGATTCATGCGAATGAGTTCCTTGGTATCTATGGTTATAACGTGATCCTGCACGGAGACATCGGGGCCGGTTCGCCCCTCGTCCACCAGTGCAAGGTGGTTTGCTCTGATATGCCGCTGAACAGCGTCATAGGGCTGGCCGTTGAAATTGCCAGGGGTGAAGTCATAGCGGCATCGATATCCGGGGGATAAATCTATTTTTCCGCTGCTGATATTGCTCAGTGCGGAGTTGGAGAGAATTTTGATGTTTCCCCGTAAGTAGGGGTAATCGAACCAGATATTTTCACCAATGACGCCCTGTATCCCTTTTTTCTCAGCAGGGGTGGCGTCTTTACCCAGCATTTCGTGCTCATCAATGAAGGGCATCAGCCGGAAAGAGTTAATCGTTTCTTCGCTACGTAGCTCCTCCTCTGGTCGATAGACACGATAGATACGGCTGGGGTCAGGAGCATTAATTTCAGCCCCCAGATAATCAAAAACCCCAACTTTTGAGATGGGGTTGTCTTTTACTTCCAGCCAGCCATTGAGGTCATACGTTCGTTTAGTTTCGTTCATGAGGTGTCACCAAAATCCACAACCGGCGTCCAGAAACATTTGCAGTTGGGCAACGTACCGGGTAGGCCACGCTGACCGGTTTTTTCATCAATAACAGGGGGGTTATCCAGATCGAACGTCTGGCCGTCTAACCTGAGATGCAGTTCCCTGGGTTCGGCGCTACCGGCTGAGTGATGCCAGACCGCTTTACGGATACCGGCTGATTTCATCCGCTCATAGTTAGATGCTGTGGTGATTTTCCGGCTCTGATCCACAGCGATAAACTGCGCCCGTTTTTCTGTCACTGTGCCGGTTTGCCTGATTTCATCGAGAAGGGTTTTGGCTCCCTCTCCTGGGTGGCTGACGGATCGCAGCGCAGCGCTTTCAATCCTGCGATGAAACTGTTCAGGAATGGTTTTAATCAGCGCGACGTTCTCTGCGGTGGCAGCAGTTAGACGCTCTTTCATCTCACCCGGCATATCAGGCGTTTTTATTGTCAGCCCCCCGGATAGCGTTTTTAGTGAATCGCCCAGGTTGCGTTGCGCGGCCAGATCGGTTTGGGAAATAAACTTATCCGCTATTTCTGCCGCTTTTTTGTTGAAAATACCGTCCCATTTACGTTTCAGGCGGTTCAGCCAGATACGGGTCTGGCTGGCAACGCTGGCATCCATACCAACCGGCACAAAGTCGTCATTCAGTTGGGTAAAGGTTGCCTGATAGTCAGCTATCATCTGGCGCACCAGTTGCGACATAGCCTGGCTGTAGCGTGTTGCCGGGGCGGCTGGATAAGCCAGCGGTTTCCCCTTCATTACCGCCTGTCGGGATGCCGCCCATCGCGCCCGTTTTTCCCGGAATCTGATTTTCTTCTTCATCGGTCATATCCAGCCCGTAGTAACTCGACTCTTTATCCGCCGCCAGCTTTTTACGAATGTCGTAGCCGTCAATGGCTCCGGCTGTAGCATATGCAGAGGCTGTTTGTGCCTGCTTCAGTTCAATATCGGCATATTCTGCTGCGGTCGGGCTATCAAGCGGTTTCCAGTTGATACTGAACTCATCGGCTGCAATTCCGGTATTTTTCAGGCGTAACTCAAAGTGACGCTGAAGCATTTCCTCCAGGTCATTCGACTGAATGCTCTCCAGTTCCTCGCGATAGCTGGCTTCCTCATACTCCCCCGTGGCGTTAAAGCCTTTCGGTGTAGTGCCAAGAAGTTTTGTGGCCGGAACATTCGCACCCGCCGCGACCAGTTGATATTGCGTCATAATGGTGGCATCGAGATCGGCCAGTGAGGTATCAAACTGCTGCACGGTATCGGTACTGCCGGTAACGTGAACGCCGTAGTTGTCACGCATTTCAATGAAATAGGACATATTCTCGCTGACGGTCGCTTTATCTGCGCTTTCAAGATCGCTGATACCCATCGTCAACAAACGCTTGGTCATCGCCAGTTCAGGGGATTCGTTAGCTGTACGTTCTGAGGCGTAAACGCGCTCGTAGATGCGCTCAGGCACGGATACGCCAAAATAGTTGTAGGTTGGCTTGAGAACATTCGATACCGGAAAAGGCACGAACTTAACAAAGTGCGATTTATGGTACCGACGACCGGCGATCACGTAATACGTGGGTTCGTAAAAATCCAGTCCTGCCGGATCTTGCAGATTGGCCTCCGTCAGTTCAGGCGTCACCCATTGTGGGTCGATCTGCTTGATACCCTTGTAACTACCTCTGACCACGCCATCGATGTTAAAGGGGTTTTCATACCACTCTTTGGGGTTTGAAGTTTCAACGACAAACAACGCCAGACGACCACCAAATACACGACCAAAATGCACTAACTCGCGCATAGCCGCATTGATGTACAATTTTTGCCTGCGGTTGGTCATAAAGTCTTTCAGACGCTTATCACAGTCGATGTCATAGCCCTGCCGGATAGCATCGCGCGCAGGCATGTTACACGCCTTATCCACCAGCCAGTGTTTGGCTATCACCGCGCACATATTGTTGCCGATAAAGCCCTGGCTGGCATACCACATGGCCTGCGCTTCGGGAACACCATAAACATTCCCACCTTTGAATGCAGGCACGGAACCATCGATGGAGTCCATCGCCACACCGCTAATAACAGGTTGTGGTAAGTCCAGACCGTTAAATCCCTCCGAACGCGCCAGTGCGGGGTAAAGCTGAGTAGTGAACGCCGACCGTTTAACCGGCGCTACCTGATTTTTACGCCTCTTAAACGGCCACATAGTTACCTCTTGGTTGTAAAGAATCCGCCACGCTTCACTGGCGCAAACGCTTCTATAAAGGCATCGGCAATATTCGGAGATGGCACATCACGCTTCGCCAAATCTTTTTTGCTTTCTACCTTCACACGTCCGTTATTATCAAAATCACGCTTTGGCGTTGACAACTCAAATTTAAGCTGCTCAAGAAAAGGGCAACCAGAGGAAATACTGATCAATTCATCATCAGTAAATCTTTCGCCTTTCTCGCCCCGCTTAACTGCATTCACCGCATTGTAAGTATTGCGGAAACGGTCAGCCACCAACCACCAAGATTGCGCTTTCAAATTAGAAAAAAAATCTTTGTTCTTTATCTTTGGCTGATACTCACGATCCGGTTCATGCACCGCATCACCAGCGTTAAATTTATGATAAATAACTTTCGCTTTATGCTCAGTATTCAACTCAGCAAACTTTGCTCCGGCACTGGCACCAACACCAATGCTATCGTAAGTAATTTCCGCATCGTGATTTCTCGCCACCTGCCAGGTTCTGGAGCAGCTTTTTAATAATTCGTCTTCCTTCCCTTTCCACTCATCAGCCCACAATGCCACTGAACCATGCGCGTACACGTTGGCACACTTATCAGCACCATCATCAGCAATATCGAAGCCAACACGGTGCTTACCGGCTGGCGCGAAGCCCAGCACATTGTGCGCGTCAATCGCGGCCTCAATCCACGACAGTTTGATCACCGCCGCATCATCATCCATACGCGGCACACCGAGATACACATGTTCAAAGGCATCTTCATCACGCGCTTTAGCTGCGGCGATAATCTTTTTAATCGTTTCACTGAGAAACGGGTTTTCGTCGAAATTTATTTTCCGTACCAGAGTGTCTTCCGGTGGATTAACTACAAAATTACGCCAGACAAAATCAGTCACCAGTCCAGGGTTAAAAATAAACCAGCATTCTGAACCCTCTTTACGAATGGTTGGCTCTAACACCTCCCATTGTGCAGGCGTCATAGCGTGGGCCTCTTCATTCCAGAGGACATCTACCGATTCCAGGGATTTTATTTCACTGATATGTCGCCATAAGCCATAGAAAATAAACTCACTGCCAGTGAATCGGTTGACGATTTTATTTTCCAGAACGCGAAAGCGATGGCGTAAACCAAAACGCTCTATCTGAATTTTCAGCAGCGCATAAACCGATTCTTCAATTTTATTCTGGATCTGACGGGTACACAGAAAACGCAGACGGTAATTATCCGCAAGGAATATAGCGAACCCGGCAGCGTCCCAGGATTTAGAAGACGTGCGACCACCGTAAAGAACCTTATTCCTCGCTTTCGTCGTCCAGAACGGCCTCAGTGCCGGATTGAGGCTTGGTTTTTCCAAGGTCGGCATAAAAATCTCCCATCCCTTTCGGGGTGTTGTCGTCCTGGTTATTCAAATCAAGTTTTGTGATCAACTGAATAAGCATTTGCCGCGCCGCTTTTTTATCTTCTGTGATCACTTCTATACCGTTCTTGGTTTGCTTCACGCCAAGCAGGAATTGACGATCTGGCCCATCAAGATCGCGTGTGTCAGAAATAAAAATATCGCCGCTACCTTCGCCGTAGCACCTTGGACAATCAGGGTTAGGGTCAGCATTCTCAATGAAACCCAGCCCGCCATACTCTGGTTCGGCCTTTCCATCCTTCATGTTTTTTTCAGCCGCACGGTCAAATTCCTGAATATCACGCCACTGATACAGGTGGTTCTCACCCCAGCAGTAACGACAGTTAAGACGGCGATATTGCGTCAGCGCGTTAGGGTCGGCTTTAGTAATCGCCACTAACTGATCGACAATTTCATCCAGGTCAGCGGTGTAGCGCTTTCTTATCCGGTTTTTTAGTTCGCGGATAGCGCGGGCAATATTGGGTTTTCTATACAGACGACTCGCTTCAACATAGGCCGTTTTTTTGTTGTCGCTGTAACCGGCAAATCGGTATCCCCCTATCCTGCTATTGGTCTTGACACAACCCCAGGCAAAGAGCGCCTCTTTCTCGGTTAACCCGAACTCATCAGGATCCAGCGCCAGATCGATATCATCATGGTGCATTATTCCAGCGGTTGAAATTTGCTCATCTTTAGGTGACCGTTCATCCGTATTCTGTGATTGTTTTGGGGCTGATTTTTTTTGGGGCATAACTTTTTTTGCCCCGTTTTTTTGCCCCGCTTTTGTCCCTGCCCCTTTTGCCCTTATCCAGCCTTTTTTACCGGCCATATAGCGCAGGGCTTTTATCGTGATTCCGTACTTATCCGCCACAGCCTGGAGGGAAAGCACACCAGCACAGAAATCACGCTCGATTGCTTTCTCATCCGGCTTGCTCATCAATCACTGTCCTGTTGTTTCTCCCGCCTCAGCAATTCGCTGTAAGCCTGTATGTCACCGTTTCTGGCCCGCTTGTATAACGCGCCGCGTATAACGGTAACTTGTTGTCAGCCAGGCGATATGCTTTTTTCTGCTGTTCACTTAGCCCGTACAGGGTGATGGTTGGCACTTCATCAACAAAAAGCTGCTCGGCGGCCAGCAACCTGCCATGACCGGCGATCACTTCTTCGTTCTCGTCAATCAGCACCGGATTCGTCCAGCCGTACTCATTGATACTGGCGACAATCTGGCTCACCTGTTCATCGGAGTGCGTCCGGGCATTTCTGGCATAGGCAATCAGTGAGTTGAGCGATTTATAAACAATCGCAAGGGTTGATTGATTTTTTGCTTTGGTCATGTGGGTTGATCCAATACTATGACCCGGCTTGTACAAGCAAGTGGGCCTTGGTTCGTACTCATCATGACAGCTTGTGGGTATGAATGACTGCCGGTAGCTACAACTACCGGTGGTCGCCCACCTTCCTGAATAAAAATGGAACTACGGCGTGAGGGAGTATTTTAATATGCATGCATATAGTATCTATCCGATTGATTATGATTGGGATATGTTAAATACAGTGAATGAAACTGTTTCTCGCTTGGTTGAAAATTCCGAGTGTGATTCAGATCAAGACAACCCTAAAGCGTATGGTCGGTTAACCCAATTCCTGGCATCTTGGGAATCAGCGAAAGAACTTGCCAAAAAGGTGGGCTGGGAGGGTGATTTCCGTCACGAACCATACGTATTGTGGTTTCCCTATGAAGGATGCTTTCACTGCGGTTTCGTCTTTAAACAAGAAAATAATGGCAATACTTACGTTATAAGCCCGATTGAATTACCGCATCTGAAGCCCATTGCGTGCGAGTATATAAACAATAATTGATATGGGATGGTCTACCGGCGTAATGCTTCTATCTTCCTTATGCCGGACTTATCCAGGTTGCATTGACCGATAGTATTTAGCAGTTGTTCATTCCATTCCAGGCTGGCCCGCCAGTTAAATGGCTGTGGCGGTGATGGCGGTATGCTGTCCGCCATCAGTTCAGTGGGGATCGGCACCATCGGCAACGGAACGTATTTTATCTGCGTGCACCCGGAGAGCATTAGCAGCGGCAACAGGAACAAGCTGATCAGCACATGAATCCCTCCGAACCGCTTCACGAATGTAAACCACGCGAGTTTCACTCTCCTGCTCAACTTGTTGTTTTTCATAACGTACGTCCCTGGAAACTTCGCTAAATAATTGCGTGGTAGCAGCATAGTTTTTGAATACCGCGATAGCCTCGTCCCGTTCACTGACCAGCGTTTGTTTTTCACGCTCCAATATCCGCTTATCAGCAGACTGAAACCTTATCGTTACCGCCATACCGACAATTAAAATAAGTGCTGCACCACTGAGAGCTATACGCCAGTTTTTAATCAGCCAGATCATGCCGGGTAATCTCGGTGTGGTAATTGGAAGTGAGGGCCATCTTTCAGGGTTTTCCAGTCACCGCCCCACTCAATAGGAATGTTGAGTTCAGCCGCTGCCCTTTTAAAGGCCGTGGCGATCTGCTCGTAGTATTTCCACTCCCAGCTAATCTGACTGCCAAGATACGCCACCACATCCACAGCATGTCCGGTCAGATGCCGACTGTTCATCGTCTGACTTTTCCCTTCTGCCAGTAGTTGCTTTTGACGATCCTTGCTGCGTACCCCCTCTGTGATACCAAAATCAACAGTGGATAATTCAAGAGCGAAACGTACTATTTTCACCAGGTCAGCATTTACACCAACCAGATTATTTTCACTGCGTTTGCTGAATTTATAACCAGACATGGGATCACCTTAATGGTTTGGCAAAACGCATGACGTTTCCACGAGCAGCGAGAACGGCAGCACAGAATGCCAGATTGATAAATGTCTCTGACCAGTCAGCACAAACGTACTCGCCGGTCATAATGCGGATAGGTACCGATGCGGAAGCAATGATCAGGAAATAGGCGCACCACGCGGCGAGGGGACGGTGTGTCCCACCTAACCGGCGAAATGTCATCAGGCGCAACGCAATTACCGCGCAGGCCAGCGCATTAACAATGAGAATGATTTCATTGACCATCACCGCCACCCCCTCGCAGCTTTTTAAACCACTGCCCCGGATTCTCTGACTGTTTGCTGATATACATGAACACGCGCACAGCAATAGCCGAGGCAACCACAGCCCCCAGAGGGCGCTCCGCATGAATAACTTCTGGTGTCACATAGTTGATAACATCGGTCACAAACCCCGCCGTCTGTCCCCCGATAAGGAACGAGGCAAGAAACGACAGCAGGCGTTGCCAGATAGACAAATCAGACGCCGACAAGACATAAATGACTGCGCCCGAAAATGCACCGATGATCACTCCTGTATCACCACCAGCGAATAAACTCGCGATAGTGATACCGCCGATCATGTAGGTCGCCGCACTAGTGCCCGTGGTTAACGGTTCCGGCATTATTCTTCTCCTTTGTTCGCCTCAGAGCAGAACGCCGGGCGCTAGATGTGAAAAAGCCCCGGCATCTGCCAGGGCTAAAGTGGTATTTCGGAAACAAAAAAACCCGCTCATTTTGGCGGGTTGTGTATTCGTTCAGTGTTGAGAGTATTAATCTCCCACTATGGGTGTCAATTTAGGGCAAATTGTCTCATTTTGCAATGATTTCTTTATTCAATTCAGACATCCCGGTGATGTGCTGATACTCCGATTCTGCGATTGATTCCTGCGAATAGCACCACGCCAGTAACGCTTCGTAAAAGCGCGACCATACTCTGTACCAGGTTGCCCTGGATACGCCGGGGATCAGCGCTACTATAGCGTGGTGCGCCCGCGTTTGGGATATTGGCCTTAATCCGGTACCGTGGCATTTCTTACAGGGGATAATAACCAATCTTCCCGTGCGATCAGTTTCTTTCCGATCACAAACTTCACCACTGCCACCACAGCGACACTTGGCACCAGGAGTATCGGCGGTTCGACAGTATTCTTCCAGCGCCAACATAGCTAGTGTGCGAATCGTAATAGCGCCACGCCTGCCGGGAATTTTTCCAACATACTTCCGTGCCTGAGTCCGGGCGTATTTGGTCAGTTCGATCAATGCGGTGCGACCGGCATCAGCATCTTTCGTATATTTTGCGTACAGCAGACATAGCCCTCCCCGGTGCCTTGCCTGAGTCATACCCAGTGCCGTCATCACATCAACTTTGGTTAAATGGCTGTTGCCGGTTGATCGCGCCTGATATGCCACAATTTGGGCTGATTTGGGATCCGCGATTGTCAGTGCATATTTGAGCCTCATAGTTTTCCCTCAGCAATGAGAATATATTGCGTACGCATCACGCCCTCGGCATGAAACAGACGAGCAGTTTCGTTATCGATATAGTGTGTGCGGCGATCACATTCGTCATGGCACCCGCTACAGCCCCATGCAGCCTGTATATCTGGCGGCTTGATCCCGGTACCGCACGTACCCGCAAGTCTGAAATGGGTCAGAACTACGGTTTCCGGGTTGCCGTTACAAACCCCAGGGATCCGAATCTGGCATTCACGCCCACGGGCTTCCTTTCGAAAATTCACAGATCGAGACATTGCTGACCTCCCCCCTGGATAATTCGCTGGCGTTTCTGGTACTCAGTCGGGGCACTCAGCCAATGAGCGGCACGGATCGTTCGAGCCTGCTCTGGCGTGTGAATAATGCGGCGGTTGGTGCGCGGTAACACGGCACATGCAGGGCAATAATCAGTCGTGTCGTGGATGCAACCGCGTTTATGTCCACGTATACAAATGTGGTAACACCCGGCGTTTGTGGCACAGCCAGAACACATCGGAGCATCGCAGGTATAGGGTTCAAAGGGGGAGATCAACTCCGGTTCTGATTTATGCGGGGGATAACCGAGATGTCCGTCGCAAAGCAACGTGGACGGTGCACCGCAGAACATGCAGGGTTCGTTTTTCATACTGCCACCCCACACATTTCTTTCTGTTCGAGGAAAACTTTTCCACGCTGTATTAACTCGTCACGATCAATATATTTTGTGATTCCTGCAACACGCCGCGCTGGATGCCACACAAGCAGCATCGACCCCTTGTTATTGCCATTGACAACCTGACAGGTATCGGCTCGGACAAAAGAAATTCTGCCACCGGTAATAAACCGGATCTCGCTGACATCGGTTAGCGCTATGCGGAACCAACCTACTGACGTATCAGCCGGAACCAGCATCACTACGCCAATACCGCCCTTTACAGCCTCTTGGGATTTATTTACCCACGGTGTTATATCGCTATACGGTGGATTACAAAACAAATATCCAGGGGAAAATAACCCCCGCCAGTCCAGCGAAAGCGCGTCATCTTCACTGGTCAGATAACATTCATGCAGATTGTTTTCATCACTGGCAGCGACATCCCCGACAAAGTTGAATTCCTCATTGAGAGCTGCAAATAATTCAGCCGGAGTCCGCCACAAATCCTTAATATCAACCGGAGTGTTACTTCCACCAAAATCAGCCATAGCCCACCTCACGCATAACTCAGCAACTGACTGGCGGCATTCTCTGCCGCAGCCGGGGTGCTGAATGTTTTGTTGAGGATAAAGTGCCAAAGGGTATTCAGCGTGGCTTTGTAGAGTTCAGCGAATTCCGTATCGTCCATGTTCGCGAATGAGATCGACTTGGGTTCCTTGATGATTGCGCCATCAGGCATTTGCAAAAGTTGAAAATAACCCGCCTGGATGGTCGTCCAACGTCGAAAGGCATCAAAGGATTTAAGCAGGGTCACGCGATCAGCCCGCTGCTCCATAACTGATTTTAGATAATCAGTTTCGCACTCAAGAATGATGCTATCGTGTGCTACCAGATTGATCAGGTATCTCGAATAACCACGGATCAGGCTTTTCTCGTCGGGGGAAATTGTGCCGCCTGTCGGTGTCCAGTATTCGAAGCCAAGATTGAGAAGTGAAAAGTAAAGACGGTGAAATTTGGGGTTGCGTACTTTTTTAAAATCCGCGTGTAACACTGCGCCGATCTTGATTTTATGATGCAAAAAATCGCCGGTATCGGGCGATGCCGGTATCAGTGTTGTGTTGCTCGATTTGATAAATGCTAACTGTGCCATCTTCGCCTCTCGGGTTGATGGCACAACAGTACTGATTCAGGGTTGCCAGTTGTTCATGCTGGCGAACGTAGTATAGCGCTATTCCGGGCGGTGCTCTACTCTTCTGCTGGTGGATCTACTGGAAAACATGCTGCTTTAGCCAGCTCAAAGAACTCATCAACCGTTGCCACATACTGATCGGGACGTTTCACCACAGCAGCGGTTACCACCCCGTTATCGGTGTAAACCAACGTACAACCTTTTGCTGGTAACTTTATCGGCAACTCATACAAATATTTATCCATAACAGCAACCTCTTGCGGTTGAATCTCCCCTTGCGGGGGCCGATCCTTGTTTTGGCTTCCATGCCTACGCGCTACCTCATTGTTAACGAGATAACCCTCTGCCGCAAAAAGGTTTTTGCCTTTTCCTTAATTGATAATTTTACTATTTGGCTAATTATCAACCAAAATTCTTGTATCTATAAAAAGAGACGAGCTTTGGATCCTCTGGAAGAACAGGTCTGTTAATTGAAAACATCTCTTTAACAAATTCAGACTTAATCATAGATTTATTCAATACTTCCGTCCATGTGTGTTCATCGAGCATATGAACCGCCTGATTAATAACACCTGGTTCCTCTGATGGAATAAGCTCATCCCCACGCTCACGAGAAACATGGCCTTTTGAATTAAGATAAATGAAACCTTTCCTCATTTTTTCAGGTGTGATCAATCCTAAAACAGATGCGCGATACAGACACATTCTTAGACTTATCCGCCAGCGAACCTTAAACTCTTCAAGAGCATTCCAGTCAAAATGACTTCCTCGCATTTTAGGAAATTCATTCATAAAAGAAACCCTTGGAACCATAAATGCGCTGGAAAAATGGTCGGCCTGATGTTCAGTCAACTTGTCTCCAGTAACAATTCCCTCATGCAAAACAAGGTGTCCTAACTCATGGCCGATATCAGAACGAAATCTACATACGCTAGATTTTGCACTATTTCGAATTATAAGAGGCCGAACATTATTAACTGTAAATGCATCCACCCTGTCGTCAACATCAGAAACATGAGCAACTACAATTCCGATACTTTCAACAAGGTTGACCATAGATAAAATTGGGCCAAGCCCCAATCCCCAATAACGGCGGCACTCTTCAGCAACACGCTCAATATCATCATCATTATTTATTGGAAAATGAGAGATATCAGGCAGGTTTAGTGTCGGAAGAACAACCTCTTGCTCCAAAACACCGATAAACTCATCCAAAATTTCTGCTCGAGCCAAAATACTATTCGTCAACGTTTGGGTTCGCGAACGTCTGCTCCTGAAATGGCAATGATCACTATCCATAGGCTGAGGGCGTGGAGTGAAAAAAAAGTCTGACTCCACGTCTAAAATTTCAGCAAGCTCAGATATATTACTTTCGCTAGGTGGATAACCTCGCTCTAATTTACTAATAAATTGTTTAGTTACGTTTAAAGCAGAAGCAACCTCATCACCTGACATACCTTTAGCCAGACGAGCCAGTTTCAGCCGATCACCTCGATACTGTTTATGTAAATCAAACAGTCCCATTTTTTCCACTATCATGCTTCTTATCGTTTTTAACACGACGTTGTAATTGAGTTGGTGGAGTTTCAACAGGCGCAGGTAAATGTTCAGTATTCACAGACTGAATCGGTGTTGTCACTCTAGATTGTAATTCAAATTTGCTTACCTGGCGGTTTGATAAATCAAACCCAACCAATGTCAAAACCCAAGTCGGTGGTTCATTCTCATCGTCCGTGGCAAAAAATTTGTCAGCATACACCCGCCAGGTAACATCCTGCGCATGTGGATGATGTTGCTCGGCAGATTCTTGCTCAAACAAGAAAGATAGCTGCCTTGATTCAACATCATTTATTAAAAGACGATGGCGCTTCCTGGGTGTATCGAGGCGATCAGTGACAAACTGAAGCGGCGCATCGTTTAAGGTGAAAACGAAGTCCATCGATGTACTGATCATTTTAACCCCTGGGATCTTACCTTGATTGATATCAAGGTAATTTTTTACCCACCCATAAGCCCGACACCCGGTAATCCAACGATCATCAAGCTCATGCATGTTAAACCAAAGGCCACCCAGAACATCAGCGATGGACTGCAACAATCTTTTTACAGAAGGTACATCCAAGTTGGGTTGAATTTCATAGCAAGGTATAAGTTTTGTGGATTCGGTCATTATCTTTTCGCCAATTTCTGGATTAGTAAACCCAATCTTTTCGTTTTTATTGGTTTTTGTCAACCCCATATTTCTCTTTGCCATATTTAATACCAGCCTATGTGTTATGAGACTATACCTCTCTAGTGGCAGTCAAAATCACTACTGAAACGCTGGTATTGGCGAACTCATTGGTGATGATTTCCGACCAGTCAATGCTCCATCCTGGCAACAGATCCTTACCTTTCATGCTCGAAAGCAGAATCGCCACCAGCCTACTACCGGTTTTGGTTAGTGATGCTGCCGCGTTCAGATGCGCCAATGCTCGTCCTTCGCTGAACGGAGGGTTCATTACTATCCGATCAAAACAACCACCCTGCTCCGACCATTTAAGAAAATCAGCGTTAAATACCCGGTGCCCTTTGCTTTCCAGCACCTTGCAATTCAGGGGGGATATTTCTACGCACGTTGTTTTCCCCTCGGTAAGAAGATCAGCAATAGCACCATGCCCGGCGCTCGGTTCCAGGCAAGAGTGGTGAGATTCTATCCCTGCCAAATCTATGCAACGCTGCGCCAGATGATCTGGTGTTGGGTAAAACTGGTGTGATTTATGCTCAGGAATACAACCAGAAGCGACTATCTCGGAAATAACATCATCGGGGTCATAGTCGAATTCGAACCAGAAGTGTCCATTCTTCGACATTTTGACACCGCCTATAAATGCCAGCACCTTTTCAACTTCGCTCTGAACGGCATTATCACGGTGGGAATAATCCAGATACCTGCTGTGCGGGTTATCGGTGACACCTTCACGCCGTTGGCCAGAACTATCCATCCATGCAATACGCTCTTTTTTCATTCCTACGAGTACGTTGATAACGGCGAACGGTAACGGGCGTTCCATCATCGTGAACTCTTTTAATCGCTTTTTCGGTTTCTGGCGAAATTCAGCGGGGATCGCAGCCGGGTACAAGCTGGCAAGCACACAATTAAGACGCCAAGCCATATCAGGATGCACTTCAAGATGAGCAGTGCCTTTGAGGTAACAACGAATACGTAAAGCGCCGCCATCAATCGTTAGCCATTGCCCTGTTTTCCTGTAAGCGGCTTTAATTATCGGGTCAGTGCTTGAATAGACCGGTTGGTCACGTCCCATAAATTTAGCTATTACCGTACGCAGATCGTTCAGATACCCTACGTTGCTGTGCGTCAGGCCAAAATTACCTATGACGTAGAGGATCATTCTCTTACTAAAACCCTCCGGGCGGTTGGTTACGTGCTCCCCGGATAAGGCTCTGAAAATACCGTCAACGCGCTCACTAAAGAATTTCTGTCGGGAATTAAGCAGTGACATGATTGTCGGTCGAACGGTTTCTTCTTCAAATTCCGGCGTTTTCATTTCACGTATCTGATCGTTCCACTCATCCCGTCGCTTTTGCGGCATATATTCGTAAACATCAGTAAGAGATAATGCCTGCTGCCAGTAAGAAGCGTTTAAATTAGCAATAGCCCCTTCGAGTTTAAATATATCTGCTACGGGTCTGATATAACGTTCATTGCTACCCTGATTACCGCGCAAGAAATAAGGGAGCACTTCTGAACCGTCTGAGCCGTTAAGCACACCAGCAAGACTTTCTATTTTTACCCTGGTAGATTTATATCGGCCAATCAGATTATCAACCAGATCGGAAGGTGCAGAGGCAAAAAAATCATCACCTAAAATTAAATTACTCATACTTACCTCACGCCTTAGATTCTGCGGCGAGGCAACGCATAATTTCAGCCTCGGTCGGGAGTGGTTGGGTCGAAACCTGCCGGAAAATCTCGCGGCGCACACTGGTTCCTCGTTTGAGTAAGTGCTCAACCCTGTAAACCGGCATTTTCAACATGTGAGCAATTTGGACTGCTGACCGGCCAGAATGGTGAAGCTGGTAAACACTCGTTATAACCTTGCGACCGTAGACATTGCGGTTGCCTATCTTCACAACAGCACCCGTTTCTGTTTTCGGGCTGCAAACCACAGGCGGTTTAACTGGTGGTTGATAACAGGCCCCTGACCGCGCCCGCGCAGCCGCATTCCAGTTATCGATAAACGTTGCACAATAGTCGCAGCCATCATCGCTAACGTAACGGCGCTCTTTGATTAATGTATTAATTTCTAAGGACATTGGTCATACCTCGATTACAACAGTGAATTTTTATAGTCCGTTGCTACCTTCTGCACTTGACGGCATTGATCTACGTCAAACATACCGATGTGGCACTTTGCTCCTGGGATGCCAAGTTGTTCAGCCAGCCACGAATAGGCATCCCCGCGCCTCATGCCAAACTCTTTCCAAAGCGGATCAAACGCTGCATGTGCAATTCGTTTTGCTGCTCGTAATTCCGCGTTAGCAAGGCGTCCCAGTGGAAGCGCATCACTATCCCGGTGACAGCCAACATGTGCACGGCACGGCTCACATTCCCAAAAAAACTTGTCAGCAAGATCTCTACGCTGTGGATATATTTTCCGACCAGTTACCAGCCGGGCATATTCACCGCAGTAATCACAAAAGACCTCACGATTAATATTCATCGTGTTTGATTTAACGTTTAAAGACATTGGTAATTCCTCACATAATTATTTAATTAAAAAATATTATTTACTCTTCAGACGGCTTCGATAACTCTCCCAATTAAAATTTATCCAAACACCACTATCCATCATCAGGCGATCCATTACGCGAGGGCCAAGCACCCCGGATAAATCAGCATGGTTAAGATTGGTGAGAACACCTACTGGTTTCATCATGGCGGTGCGTCGGTCAATAATTTGATGCAAAACGACAAATTCATTTTTTGTGTCACGCTGCACCCCAACTTCATCAAGTACCAGTAAATCAACGCGGCATAGTTCAGTTAATAATTCATCTTCACTCTTACCACCGTTATAACTAGCTCGAACCTCAAGCATAAGATCCGCCACCGTTATAATTAATACTGTTTTTTCCTGCTCCAGTAGTGCGTTCCCGATAGCAGCCGATAAATGATTTTTTCCTGTACCTGTTGAACCACTAAAAACAAAGCTGACACAGCCAGAGCCAAAATTTGCCAACCACGATTTAGCCAGAGTAAGCGCTCGTCTTTGCCCATCATTCTCAACATGGTAATTTTTGAACGTACATTTTTGATAACGCTCGCGGATCCCTGATCTACCGAATATTTTTTCCATACGTGTCCGATGATTTTCGCGCATCAGGTTTTCACTGTACTTTCGCCCTTCCTCAAGGTGCCAGGCCATAAGATCTTCCGCGCTGGTAAATTTGGGGCTTACGCCTGACGGGATGATATTCTGCAATCGTTTAAAAACTGCCGAAATGTCGCGCATAGTTACCCCCTGAAACCAGGTGGAATGGAAACATCTGGCGATGAAATTTTATTAACATCCCTGCCACCATTCGCTATGACCCGTCCTCCGGGGGCATACAACCCTTGATATTCGTTGGCGATGCTATGCCGAATGACCACCTCAGGCGAAATGCCTTGTCCCCTGAATTTATCAAGCTCACGAATGGCCCCGTTCGCTCCCTGGGATGTCTTAATCGGCTTACGCAATGCCCTGCGAAACTCGACCCATTCAGCCCATAGTTCAGGGAATAGCCAGTCCGGTAAATCAATTTCCAGCGGATTAAATTTCTTCGTGGCTACTTTCCCCTTGGGGGGATTTAAGGGGGGATCTTTTATATCTATCTCTTCCTCTTCCTCTGGTAACGCTTTTTGATCTCCCCCTGTAACGCCATGAACGTTACTGTTTGCGTTTTCATTGCGTTTCATTTCGCGCATTTTTGTAACACGATCATTTGTAAGTGCTCGTTTTTTCGAGGAATTACCATTATGCCGTTCAAATTTAGGGAAAATTAACGTATCACCCTCAACCGCCAACCATCCAACTCGAATTAGCGCATCAGCAAACCCACGCACAAATGTGATCCGGTCAACGGCATTTTTGGTAACGCTTGCTGCGTTACACTTTGCGTTACCATCAATTGTTTGTTGATCAGCCCATGCCCAAAGGCGCACCAGTTTGCCCAATGCAGCATCTGGATCTATGTCCAACAATTCGGCAAGTTGGTACACCTCGGGTTTATCCGGAGTTATCACCTCAATTTTTATCCAACTGGACGCCATAGAAGCCTCAGTGTTTTAATTCTGTAACGCTAACAGCGTTACTATTTGCGCGAATTGACGTTGCAACCTTGCTTCCCTTTAACCCGTTTCAGCGGTCTGGCATATGTTTTAGCGATAGCAATACAGCTTGCTATTGTTGCGTTGGGTCTGCTCATATAATGATCTGCCCCGCGAAATGCTGCTGAACGAGCAATATCGACAGAGAATCCATCACGAACCAGGTGATCGCGGATCTGCGTCTCGACCTGTTCTCTCGTAAAATTAGCCATTGGTCATACCTCGTTGTCACCAGCAGTAAATACCGCCAGATGGTCTCTTTCTCAGCACATGCAATGCCTCAATTGCATCGCTGATTTCCTTATCAACATCCGGTAGTTCCAGCAATGCCGCGCTAATCGCCTCAGCGCATTCTTTTTGCGCCAGTGCTACCTGATATTGGATCGTCCCGTTCCTGCGGTGCTCCAGTGCTTTAAGGATCGCGGGCTTCAACTCATCAATCTTCGCCCTCGCCTTCCGGCTATCGCCATCAAGCCAACGGAAGATGTTCTGCATGTTGTTGTGTGTTGCACCAGGGGCTTCTACCGGATACAGAGGTAAATCCCCACCGCCGAGATCGAAATAACACTGGGTTATCTCAGCCGCTACCGTTTCCCGTTTTGTTGCACTGGCCCAACGGCGTAGCTCAATGCAAATGGCTTCATGATTGATTTCCATAAGTCAGTTTTTATGCTCCTGCTGGTGTACTCTGATGATCTGGTGGTAGGCCATCAGTTGGATTTGGGTACAGATCGGGACGAAGCTCATGTGGAGTAATACCGGAAATACGGTACACCTCTAATACACGGCCAGGTGGTACATTGCCTTTGTACTTGTTCTTCCATCTACCAACTGACTGCTCGGTAATGTTCAATCTCTCAGCAAATAACCGAGCGGATCCTGCGGAATCAATGGCTCGTTCTAAAGCATTCTTGGTCATATCTAAACCTCTGTATTAAACGACACTCAAATTAAGCCATAAGCTTAATAAAAAATCAAGCCTGTGGGTTATTTTTATTACTAAGCCTTTGGTTTATACTTTTGATATGAAAAAAGAAATAGATGAAAAGACCCCGCCCTTAGCAGCGCGGCTCCATCAACTGATGAAAAAGACAGGGGTAAACAAATCTGCCCTTGCTCGTATTTGTGGTGTGACGCCTCAGTCCGCAGGAAAGTGGTTTAAGAACGGTAGTATCAGTAAAGAATCAGCTAAAAAAATTGCTGAGGCATTCGGCGTATCACTATCCTGGCTGTTAGGTGATGAAGTAGATGTCGGAGAGGTTTTGCTTGATGATGATTTTCAACCGTTAGTATTAACAGAGCGTCAAAAGCTACTTATAACTCTTTTTGAAAGGCTTCCAGAAAGCGCTAAAGATAACCAAATCGCAGCCTTGCAAGAGATGGTTAAAAATTATGACAGTCTTTTCAATGAGTTATTGAAAAACAGAAAGCTTGATGAAATCATACAGGCCAAAAAAGAAAAATAACTAGCTTTTATCAACATGAACGACCGGCTTATGCCGGTTTTTTTTCGCCTAAATATCATTGAGTTAACCCTATAGCTTAAAATTTATTAACCCAATGACTTGATAGACCATTAAGCCTATGGTTTAATTCAACCCATCAACGGCAAGCAGCCAACGCGATAAGGCAAGGAAAGCCCACGAAGTAGCTACCGGCGAGCGTATGAAACACCGGGTGAATCGCGAGAAATACGGCACAGCAGGCTGATATGGGTAAAAGTTCTGACACCCCGGAAAGACGGGCGAGGTATGACCAATGTTAAAAATGTGCGGAGGATTTATGAGTAATGAAGAACTGAAACACGTTATCGCACTTCTTCTGGAAGACGCAAAGCGCCTACAGAAAATTGAACCAAATGCAGGCACCGAAGCCCGCATCTGGATTGCTAAAGAGGCTCTTAGTTCAGAAAATGTACTTCTTCTGGAGAGTAAATCAAATCTGATCAATGAGATCCAGTTGCGTCTGGAATCGGTAGACCGCGCAATAGCCGATAAACTATCTCTTCAACCTGCTGGCTATAATCGTACATTTCCTGAGACTGTTCAGTAACAGGAATTGAGAAATCATTCAGTAACTTTTCCGTCATGGTGAGGGCTGAAGTACGCTGAACCGGGGAAAGTGAAATAAAGATACCTGAAAATACAAGTTTCACTGCTGTTTCAAGCGGAGTTGGCATTGCAGACTGATTCATGACTTTTCCTTATCTGGTTTGAACTCCGATAAGGATACCACGCGCCGGGCGTGGCTAAAATTCCCGGCATATTCTATACAAATTTAGCCGACTGTGGTGACGGAGAACCGACCGCTTATCGCTGTGTGCATAAAGTCCATGATTACCGCCCACAGTTAGCTAAATACCCAGGCAACGAGGTATGACCAATGGCAAGTATTATTCCTAACAGTGGTAAACAGGTTCAATTACGTAACAACCGTACTGGATCCGTGTGGCTCGGATCTTATAACTACATAAATCAGCGTTATCACTTTCAGCCTGTAGGCAATGTAAAAGCTGTAAGGCGTGAATTTGAATCAATGCATATTCCCAAAGAATTTGAGCTTGCAGGAACACATTAAAATCCCAACACCAGGGGAATATATGCAACAACTATTATTCGCATTAGTTGTAACAGTATGTCCTGCGCATGAAACATGCAAAGACGTTATTTATGAAATTTATGATTCTAAGCAGGAGTGTGAAAAGGTTATTTATGAGAGGCGTATTTTTAACGGCAACTGTTACGAAGTAGAAAGCATCATCCATCAGAAATAAACCCCTCTTACATTTTCATGGGCGTTAATGTGTGAGGCTTTATAAACACGAATACATACAGGAATAAAGATATGTTTGAACTTGATGAATTTCAATCAACTGTATTACGTCAATTTATCGATTCCCAATGGAGTGATTTTGTCAAACATTGTGATGAGGTAGGCAACGATGGGCTATCACTCGCTAACGAAATTAGCGTAGCGATTGGCGGCGAGGAAGAGTAGCCGTAAAAAGGCCCGCACAAAGCGGGCCAGTCTACCGGCTTAACGTCCCGGTGACGGCGGAGTCAGCGACCAAACCGACTCCAGCGAGGTATGACCAATGGCTTCCACCATTGGACTCAGGGAGTATAACACTACGAGGTAATCATGCAAACAACCCTTCCATCATCAATCAACAAGGTATTATTCATTGCAGCACAAAAATATTCCTGGGAAGATAATTTCAGCATCAGGGTTTTAGATTATGAACCAATAAGCAATGACAATGTAGCAACTATTTTATTAACAACTCATGATTTATCAATTGACATACCATCTGTCGATTTAACACAAGGGGAAATTAATCATCTGGAGGAATCGAAAAGAAAAATACTTTCCGATGCACATGCAAAAGTACAGATAATTGAGGGAAAAATTCAATCCTTACGTTGCATTGAACATAAATAAGCGAGGAATGACCAATGGCATTATATATTTGTGGATTCATACCAAAGAAATCAGCCTTAGCCACCGGAACCGTGGCACTTGCTATTGCAGTTGAGGCTAAAAATGAAAAGCTGGCCGAGATGAAAGCCTCTGTAGCATTAGAAGAAAGTTTCCCTGACTCAGGAAATAACTACTTCAAACCTAAAATCAGTCTTTATCGTGACGGCATAGAGCATCCATCTGTTAATGAATTCGATGAAGAATGGATGTCAAATCACACATGGAATGAAGAAAATAAATGTTTTGATTTAATAGTAGCAGAAGATCCAAATAACAAAGAACCTGCCGTTATTTTCGATCTCCCTGCTGATGTGCGAATTGCCTATATCGTCATGTATGGCGCAGTGCCGGAAACTGTAAATCAGGAGTATTTGTCAAACGCCTACGACATGCTGAATGACGAAGAAGCACCGGAAGATATTCGCGCGGTGATAGATGGCCTTTGCCGCGTTACCGCCGTTAAAAATATGTTCCCTGCATCCGTTGATAATTTGCTTACCGCCCTCCGCGCCCGGACGCCACCGGATGATAACCCCGATGATGTGCAGGCGTTTGCTGAAAAATGGGTAGCAACAAGACCAGGAGAGCGGGAATCAACCGAGCGTCGTACCTACGACTTGCTTGATCTGGTAATAGCATTAGCGCTTAACGGCGTTAAACGCGCCGATGCCAAAGCTTCTGATGTGAAGAATGCCCGGGCGCTTATCAATGGCCGGGATCAGACCTGGCGAATGTGGAGCGCGTCTCTGCGGGTTATCGTAGACATTCTGGACGTCGATGATGAAACAATTTTCGAACTGGTATCCGCTGGTATGAAGTTCGATACGTTCGCTACTGATGCTGCTTTACGTAAGGAATACATTCGCAAATGCCTTACAGAACGCTGTGGTATGGTTTTTGAAGATACCATCCAACCCGTCCGTGGCGACGAGCAACAAGAAGTTGAGAGTACGCAGCAAACCACCTCAAATGAAGGGAAAAAAACGGAAGTACATAATTTGGGTGGTGGGAAATTCAGCATTGACGGCCTGATTGGTTCGAGCGCTGAACCAGCAAACGATACCAGCGCTCCAAATGATACAGAAAAACCAGTAACAGAGCATTCTAATGATCCAGTAAAAATACCGGAAGCTACCCCTGTGGTGGTTACTGCGCCTTGTGACATTGCTGCCGACAATTTCCAACAACGTGCGACACAGGTTGAAAAAGAAATTGCGGATCAACCGCAGGACATACAGGACAACCTCAGTCTTTGGCGCAAACTTCACAGAACCGACGAACGATTCACCAAAGCATTCGCAACGAATGGTGGCGGCACATCGATCAACGGTACCTATATGGTAATGCAAGCCACCAAGGTACTCGGCCCCCAAGGTATCAACTGGAAAATTGAGATTTTGGAAGAGCGTTTTGATAATGGCGCACCCATTATGCGCTCAGTTAAAGGTGCTGATGGAAATTTCGTAAAAGAAGTGATCCCTAATGGGGCTGGTGGCTACCTGACCGAAGTAAACCACACAACAAAAGTACGCCTGTGGTACGTGCTGGATGGTAAACAAGGCGAAATTTTTGCGTATGGCTGCACTCCCTATATTTACAACACAAAAAACGGCCTTATCAGCGATGGCGAAGCGCCAAAAAAATCACTCACAGACGCAACCAAAAAGGCACTTTCTCAGCTTGGCTCATCTGCTGATGTGTTTCTCGGCCTGTTTGACGATCAACAGTATCGCCAGGAAAACGCAGCTCAATTCGCCATCGAGAATGCCGGGGAAAAAGCCGGGGATACCGTACGTCTTCGTAAAGAACTGGACGAGAAAATCACCAAAGTCGCTAATACCATCGAAAGTGCCGTTACACCGAACGAAGCCAAGAAAGTGTATGAAACGATGGCGAGAGAAGTTGATGTCCATCGTAAGAATGCCGAGAGCACGGGCGATAGCCAGCATTCCGATTACCTGAAAAAACGTCTTCTCAGTCTTCACAAACTGACCGAGAAGCGCATTGCAGAACTGGAGGCGCAATCATGAGCACAGCAATTTCACTGGCAGCAGACATCCGTAAATTATTCGAACTGTCCCAGGAATCTGACGAACTGACGCCTGAAATGCTGGCTGATACCTTTGAGGGTCTTGAGGGTGCGCTGGCCGATAAACTTGATGGCATGATGGGATTAATGCGTGAGTACGAAGGACAAGCTGCAACTTGCAAGGCAGAGCGTGAGCGAATCGCTCAACGCGAGAAACACTTCAGTACCTATGCAGCCAGCCTTAAAAAATACGCTCTGCAATGTCTGATCGCCGCTGATAAGAAATCGTTAAAAACTGATTTCAATACCTTCTCCGTTAAACCGGGTTCAGTCAGTGTGATTATCGACAACCAAAACGCTATCCCTGATGAGTATGTCGATGTGGCAACCGTTGTTGCCCCGGATAAAGCCAAAATAAAAAAAGCGATCAAGGAGGGTATAGAAATTCCCGGTGCTCATCTTGAAACCGGATCACCTTCACTCGCAGTTCGCTAACTGATTTTTAAAAATCAAAACCACACCGGCCAGCGCTTTAACCTGTTGGCCGGTCGTATCGAGGTATGACCAATGGCCAGAATGGTTAGCTTAGAAGATTGGGCTAAAGATGAGTTTGGCGATAAAGCCCCTAGCCTACGCACTTTAAAACACTATGCCAAAGGCAGAATGATGGCACCACCAGCCGTGAAAGTTGGTAAAGAATGGATGATTGATCGTGATGCTCGTTTTACCGGCATTTTAGCAGCCCCGAAAATAGCACCAAACGCTAACCCTAGATTGAGAAGGATTATCGAAGATGGCTGCAAGACCACGAACCCATAACATAACGATCCCGAACCTGTACGCCAAACTTGATAAACGTACGGGCCGTGTGTACTGGCAGTATAAGCACCCTATCAGCGGAAAATTCCACAGCTTAGGCACTAACGAAGAGGAAGCAAAGCAAGTCGCCTGTGAAGCAAACGACATCATTGCCGAACAGCGCACACGTCAGATCCTGAGCGTTAACGAGAAAATTGCCCGAATGCGGGAATCAAGAGAATTTATCACCGTCACAACCTGGCTGGATCGTTACCTTGAAATCCAGCAGGAACGCCTTGATACAGGCGAAATAAAAATCAACTCAGTTAAACAAAAGAAGAAGCCTGTCGAATTATTGCGCCAACATTCAGGGATGCTTTATCTGAAAGATGTTACTGCGCTGGAAGTAGCAGAAATCATTGATGCCGTGAAAGCACGGGGGCATAACCGTATGGCTCAGGTCGTCAGGATGGCTATTATTGACGTTTTCAAAGAGGCGCAACACGCCGGACACGTGCCGCCAGGCTACAACCCGGCACAGGCAACAAAACAACCTCGAAACAGAGTGACACGCCAGCGCTTGTCGCTTGATGAGTGGAAAACCATTTATGCCGCCGCTGAACAACATCCGCCCTACCTCCAGTGTGCAATGCTATTGGCTTTAGTGACTGGCCAGCGGATAGGTGACATTTCTAATATGAAGTTTTCTGATATCTGGGGCGACATGCTGCACGTTACCCAGGAGAAAACCGGTTCACGTCTGGCTATCCCGCTGGATCTGACCTGTGGGGCGATCAATATTTCACTGAGGGAAGTCGTGGCTAAGTGTCGGGATGCGGTACTAAGCCAGTATCTGGTACATTTTCGACACACCACATCACAGGCGGTTCGGGGAGACAGGGTTTCGGCTAATTCCATCACAACCACATTCAAAAAGGCCAGGAACCGGTGCGGCATAACGTGGCCGGAGGGAACCGCGCCAACGTTCCATGAACAACGTTCTCTGTCTGAACGTCTGTATCGGGAACAAGGACTGGAGACGCAAAAACTGCTGGGCCATAAATCACAAAAAATGACGGATAAATATAACGATGATCGAGGGAAAGAGTGGATGGTAATCGCAGTTTAAACCGTACTTTTTTTATACAGTTTTGGGGAAGAGTTTTGGGGAAGTTTTGGGGAAAGATTAGGAGATCAAAAGGCCAACATAAAATTAACAATTTATGTTGGCTGTATGTTAACAAAAATACTTACATGTGCTTAACGATGGCGTCGCCAAACTCTGAACATTTCAGCAGCTTAGCGCCTTCCATCAGACGTTCAAAGTCATAGGTTACGGTTTTAGCGGCAATCGCACCTTCCATACCTTTAACAATTAAGTCGGCGGCTTCTGTCCAACCCATATGACGCAGCATCATCTCTGCGGAGAGAATAACGGAACCAGGGTTTACTTTGTCCTGACCCGCATACTTCGGCGCGGTGCCGTGCGTGGCCTCGAACAGTGCACATTCGTCACCGATGTTGGCACCCGGCGCGATACCGATACCACCAACCTGCGCCGCCAGGGCGTCGGAAATGTAGTCACCGTTCAGGTTCATACAGGCGATAACGTCGTACTCTGCCGGACGCAGCAGGATCTGTTGCAGGAAGGCGTCGGCGATCACGTCTTTCACGACGATCTCTTTGCCGGTATTCGGGTTCTTGATTTTCACCCACGGGCCGCCGTCCAGCAGCTCGCCACCGAACTCTTCACGCGCCAGCTGGTAACCCCAGTCTTTAAAGGCACCTTCAGTGAACTTCATGATGTTGCCTTTGTGCACCAGCGTGACAGAATCGCGATCGTTGGTGATAGCGTATTCAATCGCCGCACGCACCAGACGTTTAGTGCCCTCTTCCGAGCAAGGCTTCACGCCGATACCACACTGCTGCGGGAAGCGAATTTTGCTAACGCCCATTTCTTCACGCAGGAACTTGATCACTTTATCCGCTTCCGGCGTACCCGCTTTCCACTCAATGCCCGCATAGATATCTTCACTGTTTTCACGGAAGATAACCATATCGGTATCCTGCGGACGCTTCACCGGGCTTGGCGTGCCCTGATAGTAGCGTACCGGACGCAGGCAGATGTAAAGGTCCAGCTGCTGGCGTAGTGCAACGTTCAGAGAACGAATACCGCCGCCAACCGGGGTCGTCAGCGGGCCTTTAATGGCAACGCGATAATCCTTAATCAGGTCAAGGGTTTCTTCCGGCAGCCATACGTCCGGGCCATACACCTGAGTAGACTTCTCACCGGTGTAAATTTCCATCCAGGAAATTTTTCGCTCGCCGCTGTAGGCTTTTTTCACGGCGGCATCAACCACTTTGATCATCACTGGCGATACGTCCACGCCAATGCCGTCACCTTCGATATAAGGGATGATCGGATTAGCAGGCACAACCAGTTTGCCCTGATCGTCAAGAGTGATTTTCTGACCTTCCGCCGGAACAACTACTTTGCTTTCCATTAACCTCTCCTTCGAGCGCTTTTTTGTTAATGATTTGTAAGATGCGCGTCAATACTACTTGAATATTGCCGCCACGCCAATCATCTCAATTTCGGGTTATAATGCGCCCATTAACCTTAAGTGCAAAGCCTATGTGTAAAACTGTCGTTAAGAAACACAACGTTAAACGATTCAGCCGCGCCTCTGCATCCCCTGCCGTACGCAAGGGACCGCGACGCGTGATTATTTTTAACAAACCCTATGACGTGCTGCCGCAGTTCACCGATGAGGCAGGCCGCGCCACGCTAAAAGATTATATTCCGGTTGGCGATGTTTACGCCGCAGGCCGTCTGGACCGCGACAGCGAAGGCCTGATGGTGTTGACCAACGACGGTGCGCTCCAGGCGAGGCTTACGCAGCCCGGCAAACGCACCGGAAAAATTTATTACGTTCAGGTCGAAGGCGAGCCGGATGAAGCGGCGCTCAATACCCTGCGAAATGGCGTTAATCTGAAAGATGGCCCGACTCTGCCCGCCGGGGTGGAAAAAGTTTCAGAACCGGCGTGGCTCTGGCCGCGCCAGCCGCCGATCCGCGAGCGCAAATCGATTCCGGTCAGCTGGCTGAAAATCACGTTGTATGAAGGACGCAACCGCCAGGTACGGCGTATGACCGCGCATGTCGGTTATCCGACGCTGCGTCTGATCCGCTACGGCATGGCCTCACTGACGCTGGACGGGCTGGCGCAGGGTGAATGGCGCGACGTCAGCGACGCATTTTAATCTGATAAGGAGCAGCGGATGTATAAACCCCATGTCACCGTCGCCTGTATGGTGCAGGCGGAAGGCGAACTGCTGGTGGTGGAAGAAACCATCAATGGGAAGGCCACCTGGAATCAGCCCGCCGGTCATCTGGAGGCGGAAGAGAGTCTGTTGCAGGCGGCGAGCCGCGAGCTGAACGAAGAAACCGGCATCCAGGCTGAGATGGAACATTTTCTCGGCGTACAGCAGTGGACCGCACCCGATAATACGCCCTTTATCCGCTTTCTGTTTGCTGTCGATCTGCCCAGCCGACAGGCTACTGAGCCACAGGACAGCGATATCGATCGCTGCTGGTGGCTGCCGCCACAGCAGATTTTGGTTGCGGAAAATCTGCGTTCGCCGCTGGTGGCGGAGAGCGTGCATATCTGGCAAAGCGGCACGCGTTATCCCTTGTCGCTGTTGCGCTTTTATCGATAATGGCCTTCCGCTGGTGCAAGGCGCGCTGCGGGGATGCGCCCCCGGCTGACGCGTGCTAGAATACGCCGCCTGTTTTTGTTCCTTGTCGTGAGTGTGTCATGTCTGACAACAGCCAGAAAAAAGTGATCGTCGGGATGTCCGGCGGCGTTGATTCCTCCGTTTCCGCCTGGTTACTGCAACAGCAGGGCTATCAGGTGGAAGGTTTATTTATGAAAAACTGGGAGGAGGACGACGGCGAAGAGTACTGTACCGCCGCAGACGATTTGGCCGATGCCCAGGCGGTTTGCGACAAACTCGGTATGAAACTGCATAAAGTTAACTTTGCCGCCGAATACTGGGATAACGTTTTCGAACATTTCCTTGCCGAATATAAGGCGGGCCGTACGCCGAACCCGGATATTCTCTGCAATAAAGAGATCAAATTTAAAGCTTTCCTCGAGTTCGCGGCCGAAGATCTTGGCGCTGACTATATCGCTACCGGCCACTATGTGCGCCGCCAGGACAGCAATGGCCGCAGCCAGCTGCTGCGCGGCCTCGATGGTAATAAAGATCAGAGCTACTTCCTTTACACGCTCAGCCACCAGCAGATCGCCCAGAGCCTGTTTCCGGTCGGCGAGCTTGCCAAACCGGAAGTCCGCCGCATCGCCGAAGAGCTGGAGCTGGTGACGGCGAAGAAGAAAGATTCCACCGGTATCTGCTTTATCGGCGAACGTAAATTCCGTGATTTCCTCGGACGCTATCTGCCCGCCCAGCCAGGACCGATTGTCACCGTCGACGGCCTGACGGTTGGCGAGCATCAGGGGCTGATGTATCACACGCTGGGCCAGCGCAAAGGGCTGGGGATCGGCGGCATGAAAGAGAGCAATGACGATCCCTGGTACGTGGTGGATAAAGATGTTGCCAACAACCGATTGATTGTCGCCCAGGGAGCCGATCATCCGCGCCTGATGTCCGTAGGGCTTATTGCCCAACAGCTGCACTGGGTCGATCGTGAAACGCTCCGTGCGCCGCTGTCGTGCGTGGTGAAAACCCGCTACCGTCAGGAAGATATTCCCTGTGTGATAACCCCGCTGGATGACGATCGCATTGAGGTTCGCTTTGAGCAACCGGTGGCCGCCGTCACGCCAGGTCAGTCTGCGGTGTTCTATCTGGGCGAAGTTTGCCTCGGTGGCGGCATTATTGAGCAGCGCCTGCCGCTGGTTCAGGCATAACAGCGCGTGCGGCTTACGACGAGTATACAGGAGTAACCGTGGCTAAAAATTATTATGACATCACCCTCGCGCTGGCCGGTATTTGCCAGGCTGCGCATCTGGCACATCAGCTGGCCCATCAGGGCCAGTGTGATACGCCATCGTTGCGTACCTCTCTGGGCAGCCTGCTCGACTTAAACCCCTCTTCCACCCTTGCCGTTTATGGCAACGACGAAGCGCACCTGCGCCTCGGCCTTGAGACGCTGCTGGCGGTGTTGGGCAATCCCAGCCGCCAGGGGGCAGGCGCTGAACTGACGCGCTACACCCTGAGCCTGATGGTACTGGAGCGCAAGCTAAACGCCAGTCAGTCGGCGTTGGATACCCTGGCCCAGCGTATCACTCAGCTCGACCGCCAGCTGGCGCATTACGAGCTCGAGTCTGAAACCATTGTCGCTGCGATGGCCGGGATCTACGTCGATGTGATCAGTCCGCTCGGCCCGCGCATTCAGGTGACAGGCTCACCTGCGGTGTTGCAAAACAGCCAGGTGCAGAGCAAAGTGCGCGCGGTGCTGTTGGCAGGCATTCGCTCAGCGGTGCTCTGGCAGCAGGTTGGCGGTGGACGTCTGCAGTTAATGTTTTTCCGAAGTCGCCTGCTGCGCGAGGCGAAACGTATTTTAGCCGGTATGCAGTCGGCCTGATCGGGCCGATATGCACCAGACCTTTAGTTAACGATCCAGGAGTTGCTCTGATGGAATTATCCTCTCTGACCGCCGTCTCACCCGTCGATGGTCGTTACGGCGAAAAAGTCAGCCCGCTGCGCGGCATCTTCAGCGAGTATGGCCTGCTGAAGTTTCGCGTTCAGGTTGAAGTTCGCTGGTTACAAAAACTGGCCGCGACCGCAGAGATCAAGGAAGTTCCTGCTTTTGACGCCGACGCAAACGCTTTCCTTGATGCGATCGTCGCCAATTTCAATGAAGATGACGCCGCGCGTATTAAAACCATCGAACGCACCACGAATCACGACGTCAAGGCGGTGGAGTATTTCCTGAAGGAAAAAGTGGCAACGGTACCGGCGCTACATGCGGTGTCTGAATTTATCCACTTCGCCTGCACCTCTGAAGATATCAATAACCTGTCGCATGCGCTGATGCTGGATACCGCTCGCCGCGACGTGATCCTGCCTTACTGGACACAGCTGATCGATGCCGTTCAGGATCTGGCGCAGCAGTATCGCGATATTCCGCTGCTGTCACGCACTCACGGTCAGCCTGCCACACCTTCGACCATGGGCAAAGAGATGGCAAACGTGGCCTATCGTATGGCGCGCCAGCTGCGTCAGCTGGAGCAGGTTGAAATCCTGGGCAAAATTAACGGCGCGGTAGGTAATTATAACGCGCACCTTGCCGCCTATCCTGAAGTGGACTGGCATCAGCTGAGCGAATCTTTCGTAACTTCGCTGGGTATTCAGTGGAACCCCTACACTACTCAGATTGAGCCGCACGACTATATCGCCGAGCTGTTTGACTGCGTCGCACGTTTTAACACCATCCTGATCGATTTCGATCGCGATATCTGGGGTTACATCGCCCTGAACCACTTTAAACAGCGCACCGTAGCCGGTGAAATCGGCTCTTCCACCATGCCGCACAAGGTAAACCCGATCGACTTCGAAAACTCCGAAGGCAACCTCGGCCTGGCGAACGCGGTGATGCAGCATCTGGCGAGCAAGCTGCCGATATCGCGCTGGCAGCGCGATCTTACTGACTCCACCGTGCTGCGTAACCTCGGCGTCGGCCTGGGCTATGCGCTGATCGCCTGGCAATCCACACTGAAGGGCATCAACAAACTGGAGATCAACCGCGATCGCCTGCTGGCAGAGCTGGATCAGAACTGGGAAGTGCTGGCGGAGCCGATCCAGACCGTAATGCGTCGCTATGGCATTGAAAAACCTTATGAAAAGCTGAAAGAGCTGACGCGCGGCAAACGCGTGGACGCCGCCGGTATGCAGGCCTTTATCGACGGCCTGGCGCTGCCGGAGGAGGAAAAAACGCGGCTTAAGCAAATGACGCCCGCCAACTATCTGGGCCGCGCGGTGCAGATGGTAGACGATCTGAAGTAAGTCGCTTTCCCGGACGAGCGGATAGCCTCCGTCGTCCGGGATTGTCGTTGTGTTAACGCCCGGTTTATCTGCCTTCCCCTATACTCAGCGCTGGGTTATTTGTAAAGGAAAAGACTATGCGCGTTTTGGTTGTCGAAGATAACGCCCTGCTGCGTCACCACCTTTCCGTACAGCTGCGAGAGATGGGTCATCAGGTTGATGCGGCGGAAGATGCAAAAGAAGCGGACTATTTTCTGACCGAACACTCTCCCGATATTACGTTAGTCGATCTCGGCCTGCCGGATGAAGATGGCATGACGCTGATTCGCCGCTGGCGTAGTCAGGACGTAAAGCAGCCGATTCTGGTGCTCACCGCACGCGAAGGCTGGCAGGCAAAGGTGGAAGCGCTGGAGGCGGGTGCCGACGATTACGTAACCAAACCCTTTCATATTGAAGAAGTCGTGGCGCGGATGCAGGCGCTGATGCGTCGCAACAGCGGTCTGGCATCACAGATTATTACGCTGCCGCCGTTCCAGATCGATCTCTCGCGCCGTGAGCTATCGATCCATGAGCAGCAGATCAAGCTGACCGCCTTCGAATACACCATTATTGAAACCCTGATTCGCAACGTTGGCAAAGTGGTCAGCAAGGATTCGCTGATGCTCCAGCTCTACCCGGACGCCGAGCTGCGCGAAAGCCATACTATTGATGTGCTAATGGGGCGTCTGCGTAAAAAAATCCAGGCCGTGCATCCGCAGGAGGTGATTACCACCGTACGCGGACAAGGCTACCGATTCGATATTTAAGCCTTGAAGCGTTTTCTGCAAAGCCATCGCCCTTTTTCACTGCGCGCCCGTTTTCTGCTGGCGACTGCCGCCGTGGTGCTGGTGCTATCTCTTTCCTACGGCATGGTGGCCGTGGTCGGCTACATGGTCAGCTTCGACAAAACCACCTATCGTGTTATGCGCGGCGAAAGCAATCTGTTTTATACCCTGGCCCAGTGGCACGATAATCATTTGACCATCGCCCAGCCGGAGCAGATGACGCTGAATTCACCGACGCTGGTTTTTATCTATGACGAGCGCGGCAGGCTGCTGTGGCAACAGCGCGACGTGCCGGAAATCCGCCAGAAGATCAGGCCAGAATGGCTGAAAAAGCCCGACTTTTACGAAATTGATACCAATAATCAAACCAGCCGCGAGGCGTTAGGTGACGATGCCGCTGCACAGAGCAAGCTATACGATTATGACAATAACGGTGACGATACGTTTACCCATTCGGTAGCGGTCAATCGCTATGACGCCACCACCACCTTACCGGCATTGACCGTGGTAGTGGTGGATTCGATTCCACAAGAGCTACAGCACTCCGATGTGGTCTGGGCATGGTTCAGCTACGTGGTATTAGTCAATCTGCTTTTAGTGATCCCGCTGCTCTGGCTGGCGGCCCACTGGAGTTTGCGCCCCATCGGTACGCTGGCGGGGCAAATTCGCGAGCTGGAAAGCAGCCAGCGCGAGGCGCTCGATCCCAATCCGCCGCAGGAGCTACGCAGCCTGGTACGTAACCTTAACCTGCTGCTGGAAAATGAACGCCAGCGCTATACGCGCTATCGCACCACGCTTTCCGATCTGACCCACAGCCTGAAAACGCCGCTGGCGGTGCTACAAAGTACGCTGCGATCGCTACGCGGCGGCAAAAACTTTTCTGTCGAGCAGGCGGAGCCGATTATGCTGGAACAGATTAGCCGCATTTCGCAGCAGATTGGTTACTACCTGCATCGCGCCAGTATGCAGGCGGATCACAACCCGCTGAAACGGGAACTGCATTCGGTTTCCGCGCTGCTGGACAGCCTCTGCTCGGCGCTGAACAAGGTTTACCAACGCAAGGGCGTCTCCCTGACGCTCGATGTCTCGCCGGAGATCACTTTCGTTGGCGATCAGAACGACTTTATGGAAGTAATGGGCAACGTGCTGGATAACGCCTGTAAATATTGCCTTGAGTTTGTGGAAATCAGCGCGCAGCAGACCGATGCCAGCCTGCAACTGATCGTCGAAGATGACGGGCCGGGTATTCCGGAAAGCAAGCGGGAGCTGATCTTCCTGCGCGGCCAGCGCGCTGATACGCTGCGCCCCGGACAGGGGCTGGGGCTGGCCGTGGCGCGCGATATCCTTGAACAGTATGCGGGCGATATTGAAGCCGGTACCAGCCCGCTCGGCGGCGCCCGCATGAAAGTTATTTTCCAGCGTCAGGAAGTAGAACATAACCTTGAGTAGAACCGCATCGCCGCTGTTATACTTGGTGCAACTTATTGCCTGAACCGGACAACCTTATGGATTATCAGCTCGATCTTAACTGGAATGATTTTTTACAAACCTACTGGCAAAAACGTCCGGTAATCCTGAAACGCGGCTTTAAAAATTTTATCGATCCTATCTCGCCCGATGAACTGGCGGGGCTGGCAATGGAAAACGAGGTGGACAGCCGCCTGGTCAGCCAGCAGGATGGTAAATGGCAGGTAAGCCACGGCCCGTTTGAGAGCTACGATCATCTCGGCGAGCATAACTGGTCGCTGCTGGTGCAGGCGGTCGATCACTGGCACGAATCCGCCGCTAAGCTGATGCGTCCGTTCCGCGTCCTGCCCGACTGGCGCGTTGACGATCTGATGATCTCCTTTTCTGTACCCGGCGGCGGCGTTGGCCCACATCTCGATCAGTATGATGTTTTCATTATTCAGGGTACCGGTCGTCGTCGCTGGCGCGTCGGTGAGAAAGTGGCGCTGAAGCAGCACTGCCCGCATCCCGATCTGCTGCAGGTCGAGCCGTTTGACGCCATTATTGATGAAGAGATGGAGCCGGGCGATATTCTTTATATTCCGCCGGGTTTTCCGCACGAAGGCTATTCGCTGGAAAACGCGCTTAACTATTCGGTCGGCTTCCGTGCGCCCAGCGGGCGTGAGTTGATCAGCGGCTTCGCCGATTTTGTGCTGGCGCGCGAGCTGGGCAGCCGCCGCTACAGCGATCCAGACATTGCCGCTCGCGCCTGTCCGGCCGATATCCTGCCGCAGGAGATCGACGGCATTCGGCAGCTGATGCTGGAAGTGATCGATCAGCCGGAGCAGTTCCGCCAGTGGTTCGGTGAGTTTATCTCACAGTCGCGTCATGAGCTGGATATTGCGCCGCCGGAGCCGCCTTATCAGCCTGACGAAATTTATGATGCGCTTCAGCAGGGCGATCGGCTGGTACGCCTCGGCGGTCTGCGCGTGCTGAAAATCGGTAACGCGGTATTTATCAACGGCGAGCAGCTCGAATCAGCCCATCCTGCCGCGCTGGAGGCGCTGGCCGACAAACAGACGCTGGAACTGAACGATTTTGCGGACGCGCTTGACGATCCCGCCTTCCTTGCACAGCTGGCAGAACTGGTAAACAGCGGTTACTGGTTCTTCAACGACGCATAATTCTGTGGCGGCTGGCGCACAGCCAGCCGCCCGGGAACTACTTTTTCTCCGCTGCCAGTTTGGCAATACCGACGATAACCTCTACCGTTTTTTCCATAATATTCAACGAGGCAAACTCATGCTTGCCGTGATAATTATAGCCGCCGGTAAAGATATTCGGGCAGGGCAACCCCTTAAAGGAGAGCCATGCGCCATCGGTGCCACCGCGAATCGGCTTCACGTCCGGTTCCACGCCGCAGTCACGCATCGCCTGTAACGCCAGCTCAATACTGTGCGGATGCGCCTCAACGATCTCGCGCATGTTGTAATAGCTGTCTTCGATGGTGACGTCGATATAGCAGTCAGGATTCAGCCCTTTACCTACCCGCCGGGCGATATCGATCAGCTTTTGCTTACGCGTTTCAAAACTGTCGCGATCGAAATCGCGCACGATATAGCTCAGCTCGGCGCGTTCTACGGAGCCTTTAATGCTGTTCAGGTGATAAAAGCCTTCGTAACCGCTGGTAAACTGCGGTTTCTCGGTAGCGGGCACTTCAGCATGGAAACGCATCGCCAGATCCAGCGCATTCACCATCACCCCTTTCGCGGTGCCGGGATGCACATTATTACCAACGATCTTCACCGTCACCGACGCGGCGTTAAAGTTCTCGAACTGAAACTCGCCCAGGCCGCTGCCGTCAACGGTATAGGCCCACTCGGCACCAAACGCCTCAACGTCGAAATGTTCCGTACCGCGCCCTACTTCTTCATCCGGCGTAAAGGCCACGCGGATTTTCCCGTGCGGAATATCACCCTGCGCCAGCCGCGCCAGCGCCGTCATGATTTCCGCTATGCCCGCTTTATCATCGGCACCGAGCAGCGTCTTACCGTCGGTAGTGATAAGCGTGTGCCCGGTAAGCTGATGCAGCACCGGGAACATTACCGGCGACAGGATCTCTTCACCAATACCGAGCGCAATATCCCCGCCACGGTAGTTCTCCACGATCTGCGGGTTAACGTGCTTCCCGCTGAAATCAGGTGAGGTATCCACATGGGATATAAAGCCGATAACCGGCACCTGATGGTCGATATTAGCGGGCAGCGTTGCCATTACGCAGCAGTGCTCGCTAAGCGTCACCTCCTCAAGGCCCAGCGCAACCAGCTCGTCATACAGCACCCGAGCCAGCTGCCACTGCCCTTCCGTGCTGGGAACTTGCCTTGCATGCGGGCGTGACTGGGTATCAAATGAAACATAGTGTAAAAACCGGTCCAGTAGCGTTGTCATCTTTCTTCTCTCTCAATGGCCGTGAGCTATTATGGGAAGCCTGCTCCATCAACATATTGCGTCAGGTCATACTGTTAAAGCGTAGTGTGCAAAAAGACATATCGCGTTTTTTCGCGATAAATGGCGGTTATTGGTTCGGGAGCATGGAAATAACGCCGTTTTCAGGTATCATCGCGCCCCTGACTTTGTGGCGGGTCGACCGTAGCGACCACGCTTTACACACATACAGGCAGCCTGTCTGCCGATAACTTCGGGCTGAGTGACTAAAATGACGCAAACACGCGCGCAAACGGCGCTGGTTACGCTTTCTGGCATCAGTAAAGCTTTTGACGGCAAGGAAATTATTGCCGACTTTAACCTGACCATACACCACGGCGAGTTTATTACCCTGCTTGGCCCCTCCGGCTGTGGCAAAACTACTATACTGCGCCTGATTGCTGGCCTGGAAGAGACCGACAGCGGCGAGATCGTGCTTGATGGCGAAACCATCACCGCCACGCCCGCAGAACACCGCCACGTCAATACGGTATTTCAGAGCTACGCGCTGTTTCCCCATATGTCGGTATTTGAAAATGTCGCCTTCGGCCTGCGCATGCAGAAAACCCCGGCGACAGAAATTTCCGCCCGCGTTAACGAAGCTCTGGCGATGGTACAGCTCGACAGCTTTGCCGATCGTCGCCCGCATCAGCTCAGCGGTGGTCAGCAGCAGCGTGTTGCCATCGCGCGTGCGGTGGTCAACCGTCCTAAAGTCCTGTTGCTGGATGAATCGCTTTCGGCGCTGGATTACAAACTGCGCAAGCAGATGCAGAACGAACTGAAGGCGCTGCAACGCAAGCTGGGGATCACCTTTGTTTTTGTCACGCACGATCAGGAAGAAGCGCTCAGCATGTCCGATCGCATCGTGGTGCTGCGTGACGGGCGCATCGAGCAGGATGGTTCGCCGCGTGAAATTTATGAAGAACCCGCCAACCTGTTTGTGGCGCGCTTTATCGGCGAAATCAACGTTTTTGACGCCGAGGTTATCGCGCCGCTGGGTAATCAGCGCGTACGCGCCAGGGTCGAAGGACGCGAATGCGATATTCTGGTTCCTTTCCCGGTGACGCCGGGTCAGCGGCTGCATGTGCTGCTGCGCCCGGAAGATCTGCGCGTTGAAGAGATCCACGACGGCGAAGGTGCCGATGGTCTGGTGGGCTTCGTGCGTGAACGTAACTATAAAGGTATGACGCTGGAATCGACCGTCGAGCTGGAAAACGGCAAGCTGGTTACCGTCAGCGAGTTCTTTAACGAGGACGACCCGGATTTTGACCACTCGCTGGATCAGAAAATGGCGATTACCTGGGTAGAAAGCTGGGAGGTGGTGCTGCCTGATGAAAATAATGCGTAACCGTTTTCAGAAAACGATCATCACTCTGATCGTCGGCTGGCTGCTGCTGTTTGTGTTCCTGCCAAACCTGATGATTATCGTCACCAGCTTTCTGACGCGTGATGACGCTAATTTTGTCCGGATGGCGCTGACCTTTGACAATTATACCCGGCTGCTCGATCCGCTGTATGGTGCGGTGCTGTTGCATTCGCTCAATATGGCGCTGATCGCTACGCTCTGCTGTCTGCTGCTTGGCTATCCGTTTGCCTGGTGCCTGACAAAACTGCCGCCGCGCATGCGCCCGGTGATGCTGTTTTTACTGATCGTCCCCTTCTGGACCAACTCGCTGATCCGTATCTATGGACTGAAGATCTTCCTCAGCACGCGCGGCTGGCTGAATGAGTTTCTGCTGTGGCTGGGCGTTATCGACAAACCTTTTCGCATTATGTATACCTCAGAAGCGGTGGTGCTGGGCCTGGTCTATATTTTGCTGCCCTTTATGGTAATGCCGCTCTACTCCAGTCTGGAAAAGCTGGATAAATCCTGCCTGGAGGCGGCGCGCGATCTCGGTGCCAGCAAGCTACAAACTTTTTGGCGCATTATTTTGCCGCTGACGATGCCGGGCATAGTCGCAGGCTGCCTGCTGGTGCTGCTGCCCGCGATGGGATTGTTTTTCGTCGCCGATTTAATGGGCGGCGCAAAAAACCTGCTGATCGGCAACGTGATTAAGAGCCAGTTCCTGAATATCCGCGACTGGCCGTTCGGTGCTGCCACCAGCATTGTCCTGACGCTGGTAATGGGGTTGATGCTGCTCTTCTACTGGCGCGCGGCTCGTCTGCTGAACAAGAAAGTGGCCGAACTGGATAACTGATCGCCTCTGAGGCTTCCCCATACTGTACAGCCTGCAGTATGGGGAAGCGTTGATTTCCCCTTTATTGCCTTGCTTTTTCAGCGATAAGCCTTTGTTGTTATTTCTCCCCTGCGCTCGATAAAACTGAACAGGTTATTTATCTTTTTCACCGAAAAAAGGTATTATTCGCCCATATAAAAATTACCCTTTAACATAAATCGGGAAGTTTTAAGAAAACGTTATTATCGCGTTCTGTTTAATTTAAAAATTAATGTGCTCTATTATTTCTGCCAAAAGAAATACAGCGCTAATACGCATATAAAAGGAAAAATAAAACCTTTTAAATAAAGAACAAACAACGGTAAAACAAATTTAATCACTCATTATTTACAAAATAAAAATAAATTAACTTTTATTACTCAATTATGCTTCCTGCCGCATAAAAAATTTTTACGCCTGCCGGGAAGCACGCTTATAAACACAATGGGGAAGTTATGAGTAAAAGAATGGCGAGGCTGTCAGGGTGGGAAGAAGCGTCTGCCGCAGATTATCAGCGCGCCTATTTACGCTACGGCGGAAATTTTTCCACGCACCCTGAGGTGCTTGCCATCCAGAGCCAGCAATTAAAGGTAAACCAGCGTTACTTTGTAAAAACCACCCGGCTGGGAGAGATTAAAGGCGCGCTTTGCGTATGGAATAATCAATTTATCGCCAACGATTATGCCACCGCCAATATTGTCAGCACTGCCGATCTGCCGATAGCCAGAGATGAACTCATCCTGCCGCTAGCTGCTGACGAAAAATTTTTTCTGCCTTTTAACAGTAAAATCCTTTCCGCCTGTCACAGGCAACAAATCATAAATACCACCTACCGCGTTAACGCCGGGAGAACGCTCTGTCTTGCAAAAAGCGTGGCGCAGTTTTCTGCCAAAACCCGACAGACCAGGAAAAAAGAATTACGGAAATTTTTATTACAGGGCGGCGAAGTTTTACCCATCCAGCAATTTAGCGCAGATGATGTATCGATGATTTACGCCGAACTGTTTTTTAAGCGGCGTAACAGAAAGATCGAAAAATCAGATGAGCAGCGCGATTTTCTGAGACAAATTAAACCGCATATTTTTGGCAACATCCTGTTTTTCAACGGCAATCCGTGTGCTATCCAGCTCATTATGAAAGCGGAAAGCGAGCGGCACATTACCTATGACTATATTAATATCGGGCTGGACCCGGCGCTCTCTGCGCTGTCGCCGGGTACGATTATCACCTGGCTGAACGTACAGCAGGCCGACAGCGAGTGCCAGCACAAAGGTAAAGCGATGCGCTTCTCCTTCGGCAGGCCAACGGTGGATTATAAAAACCGCTGGTGCTATCAGGAACCGGTTGGACGGATACTCACGCTGTAGTCCGCTAAGCAGGCGTTTTATGTCGGTGAGATTGTCACGCCTGCGCTTCCTTTCTTTTTTAAAAGTGAACGTTCTGTGGATATCAACGTCTGTCAGCCAGTGGCGATATTATGTCCATCATCAAGCTTAACCTGCAGTAAAATCGTTATATTCGATAAAATGATGTAGAATGCGCGCCTTCGAAAGGCGGATCGACGCCCGAACGCCGTTGAGTTGATAATTTTGATGCGGTTTTATTAATAAAACAAAGGGTTGCATAGCTAATTTTTTAAGCTAATAAACAGTTTGCATAAGAAAGTGGAGCTGGAAGAATGGGCAAAACCTTACGCAGCGGCTTTATGTTCCTCATTTACGCCTGGCTGTATATTCCGATCGTCATTTTGATCGTCAATTCCTTTAACGCTTCGCGTTTCGGTATCAACTGGCAGGGCTTCAGCACCCAGTGGTATGCGCTGCTGATGAACAACGACAGTTTAATTGAGGCAGCAAAACATTCGCTGGTAATGGGCGTGCTTTCCGCCAGCTTTGCGACGCTGATCGGCGCGCTGACGGCAGTCGCACTCTATCGCTATCGCTTTCGCGGCAAGCCGTTCGTCAGCGGAATGCTGTTTGTGGTAATGATGTCACCTGATATTGTGATGGCGATTTCGCTGCTGGTGCTGTTTATGCTGCTCGGTATTTCCCTGGGCTTCTGGTCGCTGCTGGTATCGCATATCACCTTCTGTCTGCCGTTCGTGGTGATTACGGTCTATTCGCGCCTCAAAGGGTTTGATGTGCGTATGCTGGAAGCGGCACGCGATCTTGGTGCCAGCGAAGCAACCATTTTGCGTAAAATCATTTTGCCGCTGGCGATGCCCGCGGTTGCGGCGGGCTGGCTGCTGAGCTTTACCCTGTCGATGGATGATGTGGTGGTTTCTTCCTTCGTCACCGGGCCTGGCTTTGAGATCCTGCCGCTGAAGATCTATTCGATGGTAAAAGTCGGCGTCTCGCCAGAGGTTAACGCGCTGGCGACGATTCTGATGGTGCTGTCACTGCTGCTGGTAGCCGGTAGCCAGCTGCTGCTGCGTGATAAAACAAAATAGAGGAAAGGTTAATGAAGAAATGGGGTTACTGGCTGGCGGCTGGGGCGCTGGCGTTGGGCTTACAGAGCGCACAGGCTGCTGATGACGGCAAAACGCTTTATTTCTACAACTGGACTGAATATGTGCCGCCGGGACTGCTGGAGCAGTTTACCAAAGAGACCGGCATCAAGGTGATCTACTCCACCTATGAATCAAACGAAAGCATGTACGCCAAGCTGAAAACCTATAAGGATGGCGCGTACGATCTGGTGGTGCCTTCCACCTATTTTGTGGCGAAAATGCGCAATGAAGGCATGATCCAGAAGATCGACAAGAGCAAGCTGTCGAACTTCAGCAATCTCGATCCTAACCTGCTGAACAAGCCTTTCGATCCCGATAACGATTACTCCATTCCCTATATCTGGGGGGCCACCGCCATCGGCGTGAACGGCGATGTCATTGACGCGAAAAGTATTACCAGCTGGGCAGATCTGTGGAAACCGGAATATAAGCAGAGCCTGCTGCTGACCGACGACGCACGCGAAGTGTTCCAGATGGCGCTGCGCAAGCTGGGTTATTCTGGCAATACCCGCGACGCCAAAGAGATCAATGCGGCCTACGACGAGCTGAAGAAGCTGATGCCGAACGTGCTGGCGTTTAACTCTGACAATCCCGGCAATCCCTATATGGAAGGCGAAGTTAACCTGGGCATGATCTGGAACGGTTCGGCATATGTTGCGCGTCAGGCCGGTACGCCGCTGGAGATCGTCTGGCCGAAAGAAGGCGGCATCTTCTGGATGGATAGCCTGGCGATTCCGGCTAACGCCAAAAACAAAGAGGGTGCGCTGAAGCTGATTAACTTCCTGCTGCGCCCGGACGTAGCGGCGCAGGTAGCGAAAACCATCGGCTATCCGACGCCCAACCTTGCGGCGAGAAAACTGCTGCCGCCGGAAGTGGCTAACGATCCTTCTCTCTACCCTTCCGATACGGTAATTAAAAACGGCGAATGGCAGGATGACGTTGGCGACGCCAGCGTACAGTATGAGATGTTGTTCCAGAAGCTGAAGGCGGGACGTTAATCTGCCTCAGTCAATGAAAGCGGAGCCTGAGGCTCCGCTTTTTTATTTCACAGATTGAGCAACAGTTTATTTCTCAGTTAGGCACCAGACGCGATATCCAGCTAACAGACGCTGCTCATATCAGCCGGATATCAGGCTACACCAGCCGGTACAGCCCTTTCTGAAATTTTTCCACCCAGGCTGGCACCACTTCGCTGGCCAGGCCGTAATGCTTTTCGGCAAACTGGCTGCCTACCTGGCTTGGCTCCAGATTCAGCTCCACGGTATGCACGCCCTGTAACTTCGCTTCATGCACAAAGCCCGCCGCCGGGTAAACGTGCCCGGAGGTGCCAATCGCCAGGAAATAGTCCGCCTCAGAGAGCGCCTGGTAGATCTCATCCATTCCCAGCGGCATCTCACCGAACCAGACCACGTGTGGACGCAGGCGCGCCGGAAACTGACAGCAGTGGCAGCGATCGTCCACGCTGAGATCGCCGGTCCACTCCAGCACCTGGCCGCTCATGCTACAGCGCACCTTGAGCAACTCGCCATGCATATGCAGCACGCGCTGGCTGCCTGCACGTTCATGCAGGTTATCAATATTTTGCGTAACCAGCAGGAAGTTATCACCCAGTACCGCTTCCAGCTCCGCCAGCGCCAGATGTGCAGCGTTAGGCTGGATATCCGGCTGCTGGATCTGACGACGACGCGCGTTGTAGAACGCCTGCACCAGCGCCGGATCGCGGGCGAAGCCTTCCGGCGTGGCAACATCTTCAATGCGGTGCTCTTCCCACAGCCCGTCATCGGCGCGGAAAGTGCGGATACCTGACTCAGCGGAAATGCCAGCACCGGTCAGCACTACCACCCGCGGCTGTGGATGGGCCGCCAGCTCAGCGTTACGATCGCGTTCAAAAATACGCTGCCGGAAACGCTGATGCATTTTGCGCCGGGTTTTACGAAAGCGCGCAATGCGTAAACGGCGACGGGGTGTGCGCATACAGTCTCCTTTGGTTACTTAAGATGCAGGAATGCCGCACCGCGCATTCCACCTGCGTCCCCATGACGCGCACGGGCAAAGCGCGGCGGCTTCGCCACCGGTAGCAGGTGGGGTTGCACCTGTTCCGCCAGTCCGTCATAGATCGCGTCAAACCGGGATAATCCGCCGCCAATCACCACCAGATGCGGATCGATAAGAGTCAACAGATTGCCCAGGCATACCGCCAGCAGGGCGCGGAAGCGTTCGGTATGCGCCCGCGCCTGAGGATCGCCCTGCGCATAGCGTTCGGCGATCGCTTCCGCACTGAGCGTCTGTTGATAAAAATGGTGGAACAGCCAGGCAAAGCCGCGCCCGGAAAGCAACGTCTCCATGCAGCCGCGCTTACCGCAGCCACACAGCGGCAGTGGAACGCCCTCGCCCAGCACGCTTAACGCATCCAGCGGCAGGCGCATATGCCCCATTTCGCCAGTGACGCCGCTGCGCCCGGAAACCGGTCTGCCCTCAACCACCAGCCCGCCGCCGACGCCGGTGCCAAGAATCAGCCCCAGCACCACCGGGTAATGCTGAAATTCCTCGTCCCAGGCCTCGGAAAGGGCAAAACAGTTCGCGTCATTATCGATGCGTACCTCACGATCCAGCCGCGCACTCAGATCCTGAGCAAGCGCCCGCCCGCGCGCCGCCGGAACGTTGGCGGTGAACAGCGTGCCATCTTCAGGGTTAATCAGGCCCGGCACGCCAATGCCGACGCTGCCCCCCGTTCCGGTCAGCGCATCCGCCTCCGCCGTCAGGCTAACCAACGCGGCCAGCAGCTGCGCGTAATCATCCCGCGGCGTGGCGATACGTTTGCTCCAGACCAGCTGACGCTGTGGGTCATATACGCCGAGCGCAATTTTGCTGCCGCCCATATCGAAGCCGTAATACATCTTGTCACCCGTCACGTCAGAATCACTGTCCACTTAATACCCGTGCCGGATCGATACGGCTGGCGCGCCGCGCCGGATACCAGCTTGCTAGCAGGCTCAGCACAATCGCCGTCGCCAGTACCGAGATCACATCAAGCCAGTGCAGCTCCGAGGGCAGAAAATCGATAAAGTAGATATCGCCGGAAAGGAAATGATGTCCGGTCAGATGTTCAATGCCTTTGATCAGCGGCGTCAAATTCAGCGCCGCCAGCACGCCAACCACAACACCGCTCAGGCTGCCCAGCAGCCCGGCACGCAGGCCATACCAGACGAAGATAGCGCGAATCAGGCCATCTTTCGCGCCCAGCGTGCGTAACACTGCGATATCGCTGCTTTTATCTTTTACCGCCATCACCAGCGTGGAGACAATATTAAAGCAGGCGACACCGATCACCAGCACCATCGCCAGATACATAATGGCGCGGATCATCTGGATATCGCGATACATATAGCCGTAGGTGCCGATCCAGCTACGCAGATAGACGTAAGACTGCGTCACTTCGCCCGCATCGCGTACCAGCTTAACGGCATTAAAGGGATCGTTCATCTTTAGCGCGATGCCGCTGATGTCGTTCGCCTTATCCAGATAGCGCTGTGCATCGGTTAGCGGCACCAGCGCCAGGCTGTGATCGAGCATACCGCTCAGTTGCAAAATCCCGCTCACCTGCAGGCGAATGCGCTTCGGCTGCAACAGTTTATTCTGCCCGTCACTGTTCGGGATCATCACCGTCAGCCAGTCACCCTGGCTGATACCGAGTGATTTCGCCACGCCGCTGCCGATAATGATCTGCTGCTTGCCGGGGCTGAAGCTGGACCAGGCATCGTTCTGCACAAACTGCGGCAGCGCGCTCAGGTGGGTTTCCCGCGCCGGATCGACGCCTTTTATCTGAATCGCCTGTAGCTTCGCCCCGCTCTCCACCAGCCCGGTAAAGTTAATATAGGGCGCGGCAGCGGCGATGCCCGGCACCTGCTCAATGCGCGGTAACATCTGCTGCCAGCCGTTCAGCGAACCGTCAACCGGTTCGATCTCGCCGTGCGGCACCACCGCCAGAATGCGGTTATTCAGCTCACGCTCGAAGCCGTTCATCGCGCTCAGGCCAACAATCAGCACCGCCACGCCCAGCGCAATTCCCAGCGTGGAAATCACTGAAATCAGCGATACCATGCCGCCGCGCCGCCGCCCGCCGCTGAAACGCGTGGCTAACAGTAAAGAGAGTGAAGCCATTACAGCGCTCCCGTCAGCGTTACCTGCTCGCTAAGCTGACCGTCGCGCATTTCGCGCTGCGCGGGAAGCCGCCTCGCCAGGTGCAAATCGTGGGTAACCACCAGAAACGCGGTGCCCTGACGAACATTCAGCTCGCCCAGCAGATCGAAGATGGCGTCGGCATTGCGCGCGTCAAGGTTGCCGGTCGGCTCATCAGCCATGACCAGCCGTGGATTATTGACCAGCGCCCGCGCAATCGCCACGCGCTGCCGCTCGCCGCCGGACAGTTCGGCAGGACGATGCGCGGCGCGTTTATCGAGGCCAACCGCGCTCAGCATATCCAGCGCTTTCTCCTGCGCTTCCTGCTTGCTTTTTTTACCGATCAACAGCGGCATCGCCACATTTTCCAGCGCGGTGAAATCAGGCAGCAGATGATGGAACTGATAGATAAATCCCAGCTCGCGGTTGCGCAGCTCCGCTTTTTGTGCGGAGGTCATGCCGCCGAGGGCGCGTCCGTTGAACAGCACATCGCCGGAAGTCGGCGCGTCCAGCCCACCCAGCAGATGCAGCAACGTACTTTTACCGGAACCGGAACTGCCAACGATCGCCATCATTTCGCCGGGCCGCATAGTGAAACTGACGTCGCGTAACACGTCTGTCTGCACGCTCCCTTCCTGATAGCGTTTGCACAGTTGGTGACACTGTAACAGAATAGATTCACTCATAGCGTAAAGCCTCAGCGGGTTGTACGGCGGCGGCGCGCCAGGATGGATAAAGCGTTGACAGCAACGCCAGCGCCATGGCGGTCAACGCAATCACGCTCACCTGCCAGTAAGAGATCGCTACTGGCAGCGCGGCACCGTTAAGGAACATACCGATAACCGGCATCAGGTTATTCAGCTGGCTGGCCAGCAGCACGCCGAGCAGCGCACCGAGCAGCGCGCCAATAATCCCGGCGCTGGCCCCCTGTACCATAAACACCAGCATGATCTGACGGGGAGTCAGTCCCTGAGTTTGCAGAATCGCCACTTCGCCCTGCTTCTCCATAATCAGCAGGCCGAGCGAGGTGATAATGTTAAACGCCGCCACGGCGATGATCAGGCTCAGCAGCAGCCCCATCATATTTTTTTCCATCCGCACCGCCTGGAAAAGATCGCCTTTGCGGTCGCGCCAGTCTTTCCAGACCAGCCCCGGCGGCAACGGCTGCTCGCTAAGGCTATCCACCTGTAACGGCTTATCCAGCCACAGACGCCAGCCGGTAATGTTACCTGTTGGATAACGCATCAGGCGCGAGGCGTCCTGCTGGTTAACCAGCATCTGATAACCATCCACCTCGCTGTTGGCGGCAAAGGTGCCGATAACGGTAAACAGCCGCTGGCTGGGCAGACGTCCCATCGGCGTAAACTGACTGGCGGAAGGCACCATCAGGCGCAGCCGATCGCCACGTTTGACGCCGAGCTGACCTGCCAGCTGTTCACCCAGAATAACATTGTACTCACCGGGCAGTAGCGCCTGTTGCTGAACGTTGACCAGATAAGGTGACAGCGGATCGGCCTCATTCGGCTGTACGCCAAGCATCACACCCACCGCCACGCTGTTGGCGCTTTGCAGCACCACATCGCCGGTGGTCAGCGGCGTGATGCGACTTACGCCCTCCAGATGTAGCTCGCTGGCGGGTTGCTGTTGTGGATTAAGCGAGCCTTTTTCTCCGGTAATCAGCGCCTGCGGCATCAGGCCGAGGATATTGCCCTCCAGCTCGCGCTCGAAACCGTTCATCACTGACAGAACGGTGACCAGCGCCAGCACGCCAAGGGTGATGCCGATAGTAGAAAGCCAGGAAACAAACCGGCCAAAGCGGTCTGCGGCACGTCCGCGCATGTAGCGCAGACCAATAAATAACGCGACAGGTTGATACATGAGATCCGTCTTATGCGTGGCAAAAAGCAAAGTAGTCAGGATGATAAAGGAGCCGCCTGCTTTATGGAACCTTTACCCGCCAGTGTTAACGCGAAAGATGCGTCAGAATTTTTCAGCCGCTGTCCGCTGGCGGAAAATAGCGCAGACGACGCCGTCTTCCTCGCTCCTGCACCAAACTGCACTATACTTGCCCTTGATATTTAAAGGGTTAAGGATATAAACCAGCCACAGCAGCGGTACCGGAGCCGTTTATGAGTAAGTATGCAAAAGGCACAATTGTCAAACATCAGTCTGGTGAAATTCGCGTTATGGTTATCGCTGTTTTCTCACAGGGTGATTTTTCCGCCAGCTATCAGGTGCGCTGGGACGATGCGTTTTATTACCGCCATCCCGCCTTCTGACACAGGTTACGGCGCGGCGTATCATCCTGTTGGAGCAAAAAGCCTGCCTCAGCAGATGATCCGTGCCGCGTTCTGTGGAATGATTACGCCCCTGAAATAAACAGAGAGAACGTCGAAAAGACTATGCCCGAACAGATTCGCTATGCCCTGCCCGCCGCGGCAGCCGATCAACGCCAGCTGGGCCAGCTTACCGGTGCCGCCTGTGCCGTTGAATGCGCGGAAATGGCGGAGCGTCACCCCGGACTGGTGATGCTGATTGCGCCGGATATGCAAACGTCGCTGCGGCTGCAGGATGAAATCAGACAGTTTACTCGCCAGCCGGTTATCAGCCTGGCAGACTGGGAAACGCTACCGTTCGACAGCTTCTCTCCCCATCAGGACATTATCTCTTCGCGCCTTTCCACGCTCTATCGCCTGCCGACGCTGGAGCGCGGCGTGCTGATCCTGCCGGTGACCACCCTGATGCAGCGCTACTGCCCGCACGAATTTTTGCATAGTCATGCGTTGGTGATGCATAAAGGCCAGCAGCTGTCACGCGATCGCCTGCGCGATCAGCTGGAACAGGCAGGCTATCGTCACGTCGATCAGGTGATGGAGCATGGCGAATACGCCACGCGCGGTGCGCTGTTGGACCTGTTTCCGATGGGCAGCGAACAGCCCTACCGTATCGACTTTTTCGATGATGAGATCGACAGCCTGCGGCTGTTTGACGTCGACAGTCAGCGTACGCTGGAAGAGGTTGAGGCGATCAACCTGCTGCCCGCGCACGAATTCCCGACCGATAAAGCGGCAATTGAGCTGTTTCGCAGCCAGTGGCGCGAGCATTTTGATGTGCGCCGCGAGCCGGAGCATATCTATCAGCAGGTAAGTAAAGGTACGCTGCCCGCAGGCATTGAATACTGGCAGCCGCTGTTTTTCGCGCAGCCGCTGGTGCCGCTGTTCAGCTATTTGCCACGCGGCACGCTGGTGGTCAGCACCGGCGATCTGGAAGCGAGCGCCGAGCGTTTCTGGCAGGATATTATGGCGCGCTTCGAGAATCGCCGCGTCGATCCGATGCGCCCATTGCTGCCGCCGGAAACGCTCTGGCTGCGTACCGACGGGCTTTTTGCCGAGCTGAAAAAGTGGCCGCGGGTGCGCATGAGCGGCGAAACGCTGCCGGATAAAGCGGCCAACAGCAACCTCGATTATCAGCCGTTGCCGGAGCTGGCGGTGGAACCGCAGGCAAAAGCGCCGCTGGATAATTTGCGCCGCTTTCTGGAAAGTTTTCACGGTGCCGTGATCTTTTCCGTCGAGAGCGAAGGCCGCCGCGAAGCGTTACAGGAGCTGCTGGCGCGCATCAAGCTGCAACCGAAAGCGATTCAGTGCCTCGATCAGGCCAGCGCAGCGGGCCATTATCTGATGATTGGTGCCAGCGAGCGCGGTTTTATTGATAATCTGCGCCAGCGCGCGCTGATTTGCGAAGGCGATCTGTTGGGCGAACGCGTCAGCCGTCGCCGCCAGGATACGCGTCGCACTATCAACCCGGATGTGCTGATCCGCAACCTGGCGGAACTGCATCCCGGTCAGCCGGTGGTGCACCTTGAGCATGGCGTGGGCCGCTATATCGGCCTGACCACGCTCGAAGCGGGCGGCATCAAAGCGGAATACCTGATGCTGGCCTATGCCAACGATGCCAAACTCTATGTTCCGGTCTCTTCGCTGCATCTGATTAGCCGCTACGCTGGCGGCGCGGATGAGAACGCCCCGCTGCACAAGCTGGGCAGCGATACCTGGTCACGTGCGCGTCAGAAAGCGGCGGAAAAAGTACGTGACGTGGCGGCGGAACTGCTGGATATCTATGCGCAGCGCGCTGCTAAATCGGGCTACGCCTTTAAATACGATCGTGAACAGTATCAGCTGTTTTGTGACAGCTTCCCGTTTGAAACCACGCCGGATCAGGCGCAGGCGATTAATGCGGTGCTGAACGATATGCGTCAGCCGCTGGCGATGGATCGGCTGGTGTGCGGCGATGTTGGCTTTGGTAAAACCGAAGTGGCGATGCGCGCTGCTTTTATGGCGGTAGAAAACAATAAGCAGGTAGCGGTACTGGTGCCGACCACGCTGCTGGCGCAGCAACATTACGATAACTTCCGCGACCGCTTCGCCAACTGGCCGGTGCGCATTGAGATGCTTTCCCGCTTTCGTAGCGCCAAAGAGCAGGCGCAGGTGCTGGAACAGGCAAGCGATGGCAAGATTGATATCCTGATCGGCACCCATAAGTTGTTGATGAGCGATCTGAAATGGCGCGATCTCGGACTGCTGATTGTCGATGAAGAACATCGCTTTGGCGTACGTCATAAAGAGCGCATCAAGGCGATGCGCGCCGATGTCGATATTCTGACGCTGACCGCCACGCCGATTCCGCGAACGTTAAATATGGCGATGAGCGGTATGCGCGATCTGTCGATTATCGCTACCCCACCCGCCCGTCGCCTGGCGGTGAAAACCTTTGTACGCGAGTATGACAGCCTGGTGGTGCGCGAGGCGATCCTGCGTGAAATTTTGCGCGGCGGTCAGGTTTATTATCTCTATAACGACGTAGAGAATATCGAGAAAGCGGCCCATCGTCTGGCGGAGCTGGTGCCGGAAGCGCGTATCGCTATCGGTCACGGGCAGATGCGCGAGCGCGATCTGGAACGGGTGATGAATGATTTCCATCACCAGCGTTTTAACGTGCTGGTCTGTACCACCATTATCGAGACCGGTATCGATATTCCTACCGCCAATACCATTATCATCGAGCGCGCCGATCACTTTGGCCTGGCGCAGCTGCATCAGCTACGCGGGCGCGTCGGGCGTTCACATCATCAGGCCTACGCCTGGCTGTTAACGCCGCCGCCGAAAGCGATGACCACCGATGCGCACAAGCGTCTGGAGGCGATCGCGTCGCTGGAAGATCTGGGCGCGGGTTTTGCCCTGGCAACGCACGATCTGGAAATTCGCGGCGCGGGTGAACTGCTGGGCGAAGATCAAAGCGGCCAGATGGAGAGCATTGGCTTCTCGCTCTATATGGAGCTGCTGGAGAACGCGGTTGATGCATTGAAAGAAGGACGTGAACCATCTCTGGAAGACTTGACCCGCCACCAGACGGAGATCGAGCTGCGAATGCCTGCCCTGCTGCCGGACGACTTTATCCCGGACGTCAATACCCGCCTCTCTTTCTATAAGCGCATTGCCAGCGCTGACGATCGTCGCGAGCTGGATGACCTGAAGGTAGAACTGATCGATCGCTTCGGCAATCTGCCGGATGCGGCGCGTAACCTGCTGGATATCGCCGCGCTGCGCCTGTCCGCACAGCAGCTTGGCGTGCGCCGGATTGAGGCCAGCGAAAAAGGTGGCTTTATTGAGTTCGCAGAGAAAAACCAGGTTGATCCAGGCTGGCTGATTAGCCTGTTGCAGCAGGACCCGAAACAGTGGCGGCTTGATGGCCCAACGCGTCTGAAGTTTACTCGCGACCTGGAAGAGCGCAAGCTGCGCATGGACTGGATACGTGAGCTGATGGAGCAGATGCAGGCGCACATGCTGGCAAGCTGACAGATAAAAAAAAGGGGCCGCAATGGCCCCTTAATATGCTGATAAAGACAGGGTAGTTATGCGCGACTATCGTTGTCGCTGTTATTAAGGATGAGTTGACCGTTACGATCGAGCGGAATGCGGGTGCCGGGATCGTTTTCCATTCGAATTTTTCCCTGCTGATCGCCAATTTTATAGGTGACGTCATAGCCCAGCATTTTATCCTGCTTATCGTAAACGGTTTTACAGCGCTGCTCGGTGGTAGTGTAGGTATCACGGTCCTGCAGGCTGCCCTGCACCTGATGCCCCGCGTAGCCACCCGCCAGTGCTCCGGCAACGGTAGCAACATCTTTACCGTGCCCACCACCAAACTGATGACCTAATACGCCACCAGCCACCGCGCCCAACACCGATCCGGCGATGCGGTTTTCATCCTGCACCGGGCGACGATGGGTCAACGTTACGTTGCGACACTCCTGACGGGGATTCTTGATAGTTTCCTTGATGGGCGTTGCGGAAATAACCTGTGCGTACTGGGGGGCAGGATTGAACACATTCATGCTGGCGACAGCAGCGCAGCCCAGAGCAGCCACTACACCAATACCTATACCCGCTATCATTGATTTATTCACAGGAAAACCTCCTGGTAATGTTACCGCGCAATCTTACCGCTGCTGCTTCCGTTGCAGCCTGGTATCCTCGGCGTGCGCGACCCGCCGTGGTAGTAATAAAAATTTTGCAGACGCAGGGGTAAAGCGGCAATCAGATAAAGGGAAGAAAAGCGCTAAAGCGCAGTAAAGACTGGCTTTTCAGAGAGTTCTTAACAAATGCCGGGAAGGGATAAACAGCCTGCGCCACTGATGCGACGCAGGCCAGCATTAAGCCAGCAGATGTGGCTTAGTGCAGCTTCAGACGGGGGCGAATCACGCGGTTAATGCTGCCAACCAGCATCATCAGGCCGGTTTTAAAATAGCCGTGCAGTGCAATCTGGTGCATACGGTAGAGCGAGATGTAGACGAAACGCGCAATGCGCCCTTCCACCATCATCGATCCACGCATCAGGTTACCCATCAGGCTGCCAACCGTGCTGAAGCGGGAGAGCGAAACCAGCGAACCGTGATCCTTATAGACGTAAGGTTTTAACGCCTGACCGCGCATCTGCGCCAGAATATTATCCATCGCCTTTGAAGCCATCTGGTGCGCCGACTGCGCGCGCGGCGGTACAAAGCCCCCTGACGGCAGCGCACAGGATGCACAGTCGCCGATGGCATAAATGTCATCATCGCGCGTGGTTTGCAGCGTCTCTTTTACTACCAGCTGATTAATGCGGTTGGTTTCCAGCCCGCCAATCTCTTTCATAAAATCTGGTGCTTTGATCCCAGCCGCCCAGACCATCAGATCCGCCGCAATAAAATCCCCGCTTTTGGTGTGCAGGCCATCTTTGTCGGCGCTGGTTACCATCGTTTGCGTCAGTACCTGTACGCCAAGCTTGGTTAATTCCTGATGCGCCGCAGCGGAAATACGCGGCGGCAGCGCGGGCAGAATACGCTCGCCCGCCTCCACCAGCGTCACGTTCAGGACCTGGTTATCCAGCCCCTTATAGCCGTAGCTGTGCAGCTGTTTGACCGCGTTATGCAGCTCGGCAGAAAGCTCCACGCCGGTTGCGCCACCGCCGACGATGGCAATGTTAATTTTTTCCTGCTCGCTGGCGTTAGCTGAATATTTCAGGAACAGGTTCAGCATTTCATTATGAAAACGCTGTGCCTGATGCGGGTTATCGAGGAAGATGCAGTGCTCCTTCACGCCCGGCGTACCGAAATCATTCGAGGTACTGCCCAGCGCCATGACCAGCGTGTCGTAAGCAACCTCGCGCGCGGGCACCAGCACCTCTCCCTGCGCATCGCGAATTTCTGCCAGCTGTAGCCGTTTATTTTCACGATCGATATTAACCAGCGAGCCAAGCTGAAACTGAAAATGATGATTGCGCGCATGGGCAAGATAGCTGAGCGCGTCGATCCCTTCATCCAGCGAACCGGTAGCCACTTCATGCAGCAACGGTTTCCACAGATGGCTGTGGTTGCGATCCACCAGGGTAATTTCCGCCTTTTTGCTGCGGCCCAGCTTATGCCCCAGCTGCGTTGCCAGCTCCAGACCGCCAGCGCCTCCCCCAACAATAACAATCTTTTTCAACGGTATAGTCAAAAGACCCCCTCAAAATGTAAACCAAAGGTTAAATATAAGTTAATAAAAACTTTAGATAACATAGGGTTGCGAAATTAAATCGCGAGCTACGGTGAGAATAACATGACGGGGTAAGTTGGTCATACCAAATTTGATGCAGATCAATTTTTCCCCATCACGCTAGCAGCAAGGTGCAGGAAAGCGGGATAACCATCAGCGTTATCCCGGCAGGCAGGCGTTAGCCCAGCGTTTTGAAGGCTTTGATACGTTGTAAGTAAGGAGAAAGCGAAGGAAATTTATGCGGCTGCTCTTCATCCCAGATCAGTTCATACCAGGGTTGTAGCGTTTGCGCGCTGCGCTGGCTATCGAGCATATCGTCATGACGCGAAAGCAGTACCAGACAGCGATCGCGATTCTTCTCGCGAAAGTTATCAACGCATTTGGTGGCGATATCAAGGTACTCTTCCGGACGATCGATTTTGTCGCCCATATTGTCATAGGGCCAGAGGTTAGGGTTAATGACCACCTGGCGAATATCGCAAAGGAAGCCGATGCGCTCGGCCCAGTAGCCGCCCAGCCCGACGCCGCAAATCAGCGGGCGATCGTCAACGTTCAGCATCAGCATCTTGTCTGTCTCTTTCAGCAGATGCTGCATATCATGCTTCGGATGGCGGGTACTGTAACTCAGCAACCGCACGTCGGGATCGATAAACTGCAACTGCAGCACTTTTTCATGGTTGCCCGGACTACTGGAATCAAAACCGTGCAGATAAATAATCATTGTTATCCTCACCCTTGATTAACCTGCCGGGCATTGCGGTTAACTGCCCGACGCCTTGTGCGCCAGCCAGCGCGACTGGAGCGCGCTTAGCGCCTCGCTGGCCTGCTGCCAGCGCGTTGAATCCAGCAGCTGCTGACGACTGAACGATCCCTGATGATACAGGCGGCTTACCCGCTCTGCCTTGATCGCAGGCAGATTATCCAGCACGCTAACCGCACCCTGGCGATGGTTGCAGACCAGAACCATATCGCAGCCAGCAGCCAGCGATGCCTGCGCCCGCTCGGCATAGCTGCCCATGATCGCCGCGCCTTCCATAGAAAGATCGTCGGAGAAAATAATACCATCAAAGCTTAGTTCACCGCGCAGCACCTGCTGTAGCCAGAAAGCGGAACCGCTCGCCGGGCGCGGATCCAGCTGCGTGTAGATAACGTGCGCAGGCATGATGGCATCCAGTGCGCTTTCCGCTATCAGCTGCTGAAAAATCGCCATATCGTGCTGGCAAATGGTAGCAGCATCGCGCTCATCACGCGGCGTTTCTTTATGGGAGTCGGCGCTGACGGCACCGTGTCCGGGAAAATGCTTACCGGTAGTTTTCATGCCCGCTTCACGCATTCCGGCAATAAAGCGACGAGCAACGCGCAGCGCGATCTGCGGATCCTCATGAAAAGCGCGATCGCCAATCGCCGCGCTGATGTGCCCAATATCCAGCACCGGTGCGAAGCTGATATCAATATCCATCGCGATCATTTCCGCTGCCATCAGCCAGCCCGCCTCCTGCGCCAGCGCATCGGCCTGCTCCGGCGCGTTCAGGGCAGCAAAGGACTGCATCGCGGGCAGCGTGGTAAAGCCATCGCGGAAACGCTGTACCCGCCCGCCTTCCTGATCGACCGCCACCACCAGCCGCGTATGGGAAGCGGCGCGAATTTGCCGCACCAGCTCGCGTAGCTGGGCGGGATCGTGATAGTTACGCGCAAACAAAATCAGACCGCCTACCAGCGGATGGGCCAGAATTTCACGCTCTTCGGCGTCCAGTTCGTAACTTGTTACATCCAGCATCACCGGACCGGGTATCGACATGATGATTTCTCCTGTAAAAACTGGCGCACATCATAGCGGGAATGCGCAAGCGGCGCGCTAAATTTGTCGCCAGGCTTCTACGGCGAGCTGACACAGCGCGTCATCGCCACTCTGCTCCCAGCGCAGCTGATACCAGCTGGCTGTCAATAGCTGAAGCCAGGGTTGCCAGCGCGCCACCTGACGGCCTAGCGTAGCAACATTGAGGTGGCTGACGCGGGCGTAATCGGCCAGCAGACGGCGCTGCGCGGCAATGTCCAGCGCGTTGCCGCCGATAACCGCGGCCAGCTCCAGCGCGACATCACCGTCGGCAGCATATTCCCAGTCAATCAAACACAAGTCGTCACCCTGTCGCAGCACATTGCCGGGATGAATATCCATATGCAACAGCCCCAACCGTAACGGCGAAGGCTCGCCCTGCTGCGCCAGCCGTCGTAGCCGACGCAGCCAGCGCGGATGACGATAACGACAGCGCTGCCAGTAGTGCTGGAGTAAAGGCAACAACCGTAGCCGATAGCCGCTCAGTGGCTGACGATGCAGCTGCGCCATCAGCGTAACCAGCTGCGGCTGGAGCGCAGAAAAATCCGCAGGCGACAGCGTCTCGCCGGGTAGCCACTCCAGCAACAGCCAGCGTGTATTGCTCGCCAGCGCGCGCGGTGCCAGCCCGCTCGCCGCGAGGCTATGCAGAATACGCCGCTCACGTCGACGGCAGATAAAGGGAATGGGAGATGATGGAGTACGACGTGCCAGCCACTGCTGCGAACCGCAAACAACCCTGCCGGACAGCCCGGTCAGGCCATTTAGCGGATAAAAAGAACCGGCAGACGACGCTGCCGGTTGTTGAGCATCAATCAGCGACTGTAGCTCGCGATCAATGCTGTACGCTGCCATTGCCCGACCAGATAATTTCTCCTGTTTGCACCAGCATCAGCTGCATTTGCAGCTCAGGGGATTTAACATCGCCCTGTGCGTTGCTGTAAAGCACGTACTGCGCGCCAACGTAGCGCGCCAGCCCCACCGCTTTACTACGCGAGGAGAGACTATCTTCCGGTGACAGGCCAAGCGTTTGCTTAGCCTGAGCGAGCTGCTGCGGCGTGACCAGCGTAAAGGTATTATTGTTGGCCAGCGCGTTCTGTAAGGCTGTCGTTGCCTTTGCTGCCTGCAGGCTACCGTTGGTACTGTTTTTGATACGATCGACCAACAGCACGCTACCCGGTGTAATGCCCTGCGCCTGTAGCATTTGTTTCACTAATGGCTGGAGGCTGGCATCCCAGTCGATGCTTTTCAGCTTCGGCGGCTGCGGCACCGCTTCACCCGGTTGCGGGCTGGTTATCGGCGGCGGCTGTACCACGACCGGCGGTGCAGGCTGCACCGGTTCTATCGGCGCGGGCGGCTGTTGCGGCTGTTGGTTGTTAATACAACCGGCGAGAACGAAAGCCAGCAGCATTACGCCGGAGAGTTTTACACCTCTGGACACGGTTTTTCCCCTTACAGATAAAGATAAAGACGAACTTTACTCGCCATCAGGTTGCCTATTTGCGAGCCGATTTCAACCCGTTGATTGCCCGGTACAACCACGGTACGTGGCGCTTCAAAAGGCTGAATTTCAAGCCCTTTATCATCATACCAGTAAAAACGGTAATGAACGGTGACCGGCTTGCTCTGCTGGTTTTCCAGCAGGCTTACCGCGCGCTGCTGCCCGGCCTTTTCAGAAAGGGTTGGCTTGCTGGTGAGGATGCCCGCCGACAGGACCGATGATTCCATGATCAGCGACTGCGATGTATCGATCATCGGTTTATCGCTGCTACAGGCGGTCAGAAGCAAAACCAGCGGCAGGCTGGCAAATAAGGCACGCATAGTGGAGTTCCGCTGACAGATTAAGCGCTGAGCATCGGCCCCAGCGGGCGGCCGCCGACCAGATGCATATGAATATGATACACTTCCTGTCCGCCATGCTGGTTGCAGTTCACAATCAGCCGGTAGCCATCTTCCGCAATCCCTTCTTTTTTGGCGATTTTCGCTGCAACGGTAAACATACGTCCCATCGCCTGCTCATGCGCTTCGCTAACGTCATTTGTGGTCGGCACCAGAATGTTCGGGACGATCAGCACGTGTGTTGGCGCTTTCGGTGAAATATCGCGGAAAGCGGTGACCAGCTCATCCTGATAAACGATATCCGCAGGGATTTCACGACGAATAATTTTACTGAAAATAGTTTCTTCAGCCATGAGGCATATCCTTAGCAAAGAGGTAAGTTATGGCAGTATGAGCGACAATTTCGTTTTCTTTCAACCTTCCTGCCGCTTTTCTTTGCTTTCATCGGCTGTAGTGCCACTTTTTTGTACACACCTTGCTCATCGAGCCGTTTTTTATGCGCTTTTTCGCAATAATTTGCTCAATCTTAACTCAAAATAAAACGCCGTTTTATAAATTAGATGCACGGCAGGTTTTCCTTTGTTTTTTTGCCAGTCTACTGTTGGAGGCAGCAAAAACGCGAAGGTTTGCATTCCCCCGCCCCTTTACCTTCTGGGTAATCCAATTGAGCTATTCAAAGTTCATGCGTTTTATTCGTGGTCATGACGAGGAGATAAACAATGCCAGCGCGTAAAATCGGTTTACGGCACTATCTGGCTTATGGATCGGGCGACTTTTTAGGCGCCGGCACCACAGCCCTGACGGCAGCGTGGCTGCTCTACTTTTATACGACCTTTTGCGGCCTGTCGCCGATTGAGGCCACCTTCATTTTCGCGATGGCGCGCGTACTTGACGCCATCATCAGCCCACTGATGGGCTTCCTTACCGACAACTTCGGCTCTACCTGGCTGGGTAAACGGTTTGGTCGCCGCAAGTTTTTTATCCTGCTCGGCATTCCCTGCGTATTTAGCTACAGCCTGATGTGGGTGGGTGAGATGAGCTATCTCTACTACCTGCTGACCTACCTGCTGTTCGATATCGTTTACACCATGATCCTGGTACCTTATGAAACTCTGGTACCGGAAATGACCGACGACTTCAAAAAGAAAACCAAGTTTTCCGGCGCGCGTATTGCCCTGGCGCAGCTGTCCGCAATTCTGGCTGCCTTCCTGCCGGGCGTGTTGATTAACCACTTCGGCAAAGATAACGCCATTTCTTTCTTCTACGCCAGCCTGGTCTTCTCTGTTATCTGCGCCATCGTGCTGACGCTGGTCTGGATCTATACCTGGGAGCGTCCGGCAGAAGAGTTCTCGGAAGAATCGCGCCGTGCTGAAGAGGAAAAGCGGCAGCTGACGCTGGCGCAGAGCCTGAAACGCCTTTATGTGGAGCTGGCCTCAACGCTGCGCGTGCGTATTTTCCGTCAGCATCTGGGCATGTATCTCGGCGGCTATATTGCGCAGGACGTGTTTAACGCTGTATTCACCTGGTATGTAGTGTTTGTACTCATGCAGAGCGCCCAAATCGCCTCTAGCCTGATGGGTACAATGGCAATTTTGCAGTTCATTGCCGTTATGGGGATGATCCCGCTCTGTATTCGCCTGGGACCTGCGCCCTCCTATCGCCTGGTGGTCACGCTGTTTGCCCTGAGCGCCCTCTCTTACGCGGGCCTGTGGTACAGCGGCATGAACGATAATATGGCGCTGCTGGTCTTTATCTCCGCGCTGGCTGGACTCGGACGTGGCGGCATCAACTATGTTCCCTGGAATATCTATACCTATATCGCCGATGTTGATGAGGTAATTACCGGACAACGTCGTGAAGGCATCTTCGCCGGAATTATGACGCTGACGCGTAAGGCGTCGCAGGCGGGTGCAGTAATGCTGGTGGGTATTGTATTGCAGCTTTCCGGCTTTGTTTCCGGTCAGGCGCAGCAAAGCGATACCGTACAGCATACCATTCTGCTAATCCTCAGCGTCGGCACGCTGTGCGTTCTCGCTATCGGCTTCCTGATCTCCCTGCGCTTCCGTCTCAACCTGCAAACGCATTCCGTGCTGCGTGAAGAAACCAGCAAGATGCGTCAGGCAGGCCGCCCGGTGCCGGAATCGATTACGCCTGAAGCGCGTGCGACGGTAGAAACGCTCGCCGGGTTGCCTTATGAAAATCTGTGGGGCAATAACAATATCGGCTTCCTTAACCGCCACAAATCTCCTGCTCCGGCGCTGCGTCCCGTACAGGCCGCAGGTACGGAGCTGTCACACTCTTTGAAACGATAGGATCTTAATAATGACTGTATTTCCTGTAAAACATAGCGCCCTGTTACGTCAGCCTGAATTTTTACTGCCCCGGCCACAGCTGGTGCAGCTGATTGAAAAATTGACCGATAATTTAGTGGCGATCGTTGATGAGAGCGGCGAGTTTCTGCTGCGGCTGGATGACGGACGCGTTATCGATACCAAAGGCTGGGCTGGCTGGGAGTGGACACACGGCATTGGGCTGTACGGGATGTATCACTACTATCAACAGACCGGCGATAGCAAGACGCTGGCAATTATCGACGACTGGTTTCGTGAACGTCTGGCGGAAGGAACGCCGACCAAAAACGTTAATACCGTTTGTCCCTTGCTGACGCTGGCTTACCGCTATGAAGAGACAGGTAATCCGGCGCTGCTGCCGGTGCTGGAGCGCTGGGCTGAGTGGGTGATGTATGAAATGCCACGTACTGAACGGGGCGGACTGCAACACATCGTTTATAACAACGAAAACCATCAGCAGCTGTGGGACGATACGCTGATGATGAGCGTGTTGCCGCTGGCAAAAATTGGCAAGCTGCTTAATCGCCCGGAATATGTAGAAGAAGCCAGCTATCAATTCCTGCTGCACGTACAGTATCTGATGGATCGGGAAACCGGGCTGTGGTTCCACGGCTGGAGTTTCGATGGAAATCATAATTTCGCGAAAGCGCGCTGGGCGCGCGGCAACAGCTGGCTGACTATCGTTATCCCGGAATTTATCGAGCTGATGGGCTGGCCGGAACAGCACGCAACGCGCCGTTTCCTGCAACAGGTGCTGGAAAGCCAGGTGGCTGCACTTCAACAGTGGCAGCATGAAAGCGGCCTGTGGCATACGCTGCTGGACGATCGCGACAGCTATCTGGAAGCGTCTGCCACCGCCGGTTTCGCCTACGGTATTTTAAAAGCGGTACGTAAGCGCTATCTCTCACGCGATTATTTGCCAATGGCGGAACAGGCGGTGAAAGGCGTAATCAAACATATTAATGATGACGGCGAGCTGACGCAGGTTTCATTTGGCACCGCGATGGGCAGCGATCTGGACTATTACCGGCAGATTCCTTTGACCTCGATGCCTTACGGCCAGGCAATGGCATTGCTGTGCCTGACGGAATATTTGCGCGTTTATCTCTGATAAATACTTTTGCTGTAACAGGCGGCTCTCCGGTGAGCCGCTATTTTTTTCGCTTTCTCTGCCCTGCCAGCGCATTAAAAAGTGTGTCCGCACCTGCTTGCTTCACTCATTTATATACATCTCACCGTAACGTTAAGCTGATATAGCTAAACGAGTAACAGTGTTCATTATTTACACAACTGGTGAGATAGCATACCCTTTTTACGGACGTTAATGAGGAACAAGGAATGTACCGCTATGTCTGCATTGCAGTTTCCCTGTACGATTTTTAAAACACAAAATTTGATGGATGACTATGGCGCAGCCGATATGCTCTACGGCGATCTGACTGAAACACAATTAAAAAATGATTTCCATCTGCTTGATGTGTCTGCCAGAGTTAATCCTTATACGTTGACGAAAATTACCCCTTTTAGTCAGCCACATTCGATGTTCCATGGTTCACGTGGCGCCGGTGAGAAGGTAACTCATCAGGAATGCGCGAATATCCTTTTTGACGAGCTACGTCATCTGTCGCAAAGTTTTGCCTTATATGGTCCTTACAAGTATTTAATTGTAAAAATGATTAACCATATGCAGGACAATACCGGCACTCCGTTTACCAGTTTAGATCTGAACCGGGCGCTAAAAGAGCATATAGTTAACGATCGTGACCCCGAAAACAGCACGCGAATACTGTTGCAAGAAGCCTTAAGTACGAATATAGACTGGTCAAAAAAAATTTATCCAGTGTCAAAGATAGGTAAGCTGAAAGAAAGGATAAAAAATGGCAAACTACCAAAATTTAATAGACTTCAGGATAACATCAATGGAATGGGCATTACCATACATGATACTTGGGCAACGCATATCATTATAGATTCATTACGTATTGATAAAGAGAACTATCGTGCATCTGTACGTTACAAGGTACAGGATCATTTTGGGCTTGATACAGCTGATATTTCAAAAACTAAATTTGGCCTGTTTCGCTTTTTTCGAATCTGGTTCTTACTACAACGTCATAAGGCTTTTAGTTATCGGCCTTTTTTAACTAATATGGAAACAATAGTGGAGATAGAAGGAGAAATTAATGAAAATAAATAAAAAAAAGATTTATTGTTTACTGGTGATTTTTTTCGTGATGTTATTGGGCTTTTCTGTATGGTTGTCATTACGCACAGTAGAAATTGTTGCTGTACATAAAAGAACCAGTGGTTTTAGTGATGTCCTGGTAACCAAATTTCCTTTTACTACCAGAGGAAAAATCAACTGGTGGCTGGAAAACAAAGAAATGTTAAAAAATAAATATAATATTCCTCAGTCGGAATTTTCAAAAAATTTCACTATAACATTTTGGCTATTCGGAGAGGGTTATATGGAACAAGGGAAATATGATCGTCTCTGCTTCCCTGAAATGAAAACAGAGAAGAACTGCATAGAAAAGGAAAAAGTCTTCACTGTCGATTACAGTAAAAATACCGGATTATTTTTTACCGTTAGTGACGGATATTATCGTTTAAAAGACAACGGTAAAATAGAAAAAACAAAAATTTACTAACAATAATTATTTTACTGACGCTAACGGTTACTGCCGATTAAAAATTATCAAAGTAATAAAACAGATAAGTCTTGATTGATTAATTACCTGAGCAAGCAAGATATCGCACAGGTATCACCATGGATCCCCGATGTTTAACGGGCACAAATAAATAAAAAAGGAAAACGATGAAAAGCATGTTTCTTAAGATAGATGGAGTAACGGGCGAATCAGAGGACAGTGCCCATCAGGGCTGGAGCGATATACAAAACTATACCTGGGGCGTCAACAGGAACGGTCCTGGCCCCGGTAATTCCAGATATCGTAACCTGACGGTCTATAGCCAACTTGATCAGGCAACGTCAGCTACGCTCTTACTGGCGACCAATGGCAATTATATAAAATCGATAACCATCTCGCTCTGTAAAGCAGGTAACGGTATGCTTGAGTTCTGCCGGATTACGCTGGAGCATGTCCTTATTCTGGGCGTTAACATCAACGGCAGCGATGTTACCTATGACTTTGAGGGTGACAGAGTGAAATTCCAGTACTGGAAACAGACCGTAGCCGGAATAAAAGGCCCGGAAAGCCGTATGGGTTGGGATATCAGGAACACCACCTCCTTCTTTTGAAACGCCTTAATACGTTGTTTCAGCGCGTATCTGTGTCATAGCGTACTTTCCCCTGCATTCATCTATACGCATAAAAAAGGCCGCTTGCGCGGCCCTTCACGTTTATACCTGTAACGATGATTATGAGTTACGGATGTAATCATCCATTTCAGTTTTCAGGTTATCAGACTTGGTGCCGAAGATAGCCTGTACGCCAGAACCAGCGACAACCACACCAGCTGCGCCCAGTTTTTTCAGGCCAGCCTGATCGACTTTAGAAACGTCGGCCACGCTAACGCGCAGGCGGGTAATACAGGCATCGAGGTTGGTGATGTTTTCTTTACCGCCAAACGCCGTTACCAGGTTTGCTGCCATTTCGTTGGCTGTGCCGGTGCTCTGTTCGGTCGTCGCATCTTCACGGCCAGGCGTTTTCAGATTCAGTTTAGCGATCAGCACGCGGAAGATAGCGTAGTAAACCAGACCGTAGACGATACCAACGATCGGGAACAGCCAGATTTTGCTGCTGTTACCGCTCAGCACGATAAAGTCAATCAGACCGTGCGAGAAGCTGGTGCCGTCACGCATACCGAGCAGAATACAAATCGGGAAAGCCAGACCTGCCAGAATCGCGTGGATAACGTACAGGATCGGTGCCACGAACATGAACGAAAACTCGATCGGTTCGGTAATACCGGTCAGGAACGAAGTCAGCGCAGCGGAGATCATGATACCGCCCACTTTCGCGCGGTTTTCCGGTTTTGCTGAGTGCCAGATAGCGATAGCAGCAGCAGGCAGACCATACATTTTGAACAGGAAGCCACCGGACAGTTTACCCGCGGTCGGGTCACCCGCCATGTAACGCGGAATATCGCCGTGGAACACCTGACCAGCCGCGTTGGTGAACTCGCCGATCTGCATCTGGAAAGGTACGTTCCAGATATGGTGCAGGCCAAACGGCACCAGCGAACGTTCAATGACGCCGTAGATACCAAAGGCTACAACCGGGTTCTGATAGGCTGCCCACTGGGAGAAATCCTGAATCGCGCTGCCAATCGGCGGCCAGATAAAGGAAAGCACAACGCCCAGAATAATCGCCGTCATACCGGAGATAATCGGAACGAAACGTTTACCGGCAAAGAAGCCAAGATACTCAGGCAGCTTAATGCGATAGAAGCGGTTAAACATGTAAGCGGCGATGGAACCGGCGATAATGCCGCCCAGCACCCCGGTATCCGCCAGATGTTTATCGGCAATCTCCTGCGCAGGCAAATGCAGCACCAGAGGCGCAACCACCGCCATGGTTTTCACCATAATGCCGTAAGCGACCACGGCTGCCAGCGCCGAAACGCCATCGTTATTGGTAAAGCCTAACGCCACACCGATAGCAAAGATCAGCGGCATATTGGCGAACACCGAACCGCCTGCTTCCGCCATTACATGTGAAACAACAGCAGGCAACCAGGTAAAGTTTGCCGAACCGACGCCCAATAAAATACCGGCAATCGGCAGCACCGATACCGGTAGCATGAGCGATTTACCGACCTTTTGCAGGTTTGCAAATGCGTTCTTAAACATATTGTGGAACTCCTGAGTATGAGTGCTTTTAGTCGCGCAGTACGCGGCGGTGCAAGAGGGAGGATCCTGCACCATTGGGGCTTGTTAAGGCCCTCTGGATTTATTACGAAGGGTAAAATAAATCCTTCCGATTTTGTTTGATACCTGTCACGTTTCGCCTATCAGGCGGCTAATCTTTAGAATATTTTTTATTTTTTCGCCAACTTTTGCGTAGAAAAAATTCACAGCGCGAACTTTTTCGCGCTGCACTTTACGTTTTTTAGAGACTAATTACGAGCAGTAAAATAAAGATTAGATATGAGTATCGGTGAGACGTGACATGGGAACGTGGAACAGATCGGAGAAGTTCTGCGTAGTAGCCTGCGCCAGCGTCTCGATATCCACGCCCTTCAGCACTGCCATATAGTCAGCCACGTCCCGCGTCCACGCAGGCTGGTTCTCTTTGCCACGATGTGGCACCGGAGCCAGATAAGGGGAATCCGTCTCTACCAGCATACGATCCAGCGGTACATAGCGCGCCGCTTCACGCAACGCTTCGGCATTACGGAAGGTGACGATGCCGGAGAAAGAGATATAGAACCCCATATCCAGCAGCTTGCCTGCGGTTTCACGATCCTCGGTAAAGCAGTGCAGCACGCCGCCACATTCCTCAACCTTTTCTTCTCTCAGGATTGCGAGCGTATCTTCACGTGCATCACGCGTATGTACGATAACTGGCTTGTTCAGCTCACGTCCGATACGGATATGTTCACAAAAAGAAGCCTGCTGACGCGCCATGGTTTCCTGCTGATAATAGTAATCCAGCCCGGTCTCCCCCATCGCCACTACGCGCGGATCGGCTGCCAGCTGGCGCAGCTCGGCAAAATCCCACTCTTCTTCCTGATTAAGAGGATGTACGCCACAGGACCAGGCGATATTGGGCCGATCGCCTAACAGCTGCGTCATTGCCCGGAAACCAGGTAAGGTCGTGGCGACCGCCAGCATAAATTTGACGTCACGCGCGGCGGCTTTTGCCAGCACATCATCAACGTCTTTGTGCAGCGTCTCATAGTCCAGGCCATCAAGATGGCAGTGGGAATCAACTAAAAACATAACGACTCTCTTTGATTATTGAACCGACGGCGCTGCCGCCGGTTTAAGCAACGTTTCCCAGTTCAGCAACTGTTCGGTCAGCAACAGCTCGCGATTGACCGCCACGATATGACTCAGACGATCCCGGCAAAGCAGCCACTGACGCAGGCTTTTATCCAGCGCGGCGGCGGGCAAGCGCTGCGCCAGCTGTAACACCAGCTGCGGACGATCGACGTTGGTAATAAAGCGATCGCCGCTCTGCTGCCATTTCAGCGCATCCGTCAATAGGGAAGCGAGCCAGCCGATGCGCTCGGCAACGTTATCGTGATTCAGCTGCGGTAACAGCGTAAGCACATCTCCATTCAACGCGATGGAAAGCGTATCGCACAGCGTCTGACGCTGAGTCCAGTGCTGCTGATCGAGTAGCGCCAGCGCCGCCGCCGGTGCTCCGCTGCTTAAGCGTAGTGCGGCAAGCATGGCATCAGGCGCGCCAGCCTCTTGCTTCTGTAGCCAGGCCAGACTTTGCCGTTCATCCGGTGGTGCCAGATGTAGCCGCAGGCAGCGGCTGCGCAGCGTTGGCAACAGCCGTGACGGTTCGCTGCTGCTGAGAAAGAACCAGCTGTTCTGCGGCGGCTCCTCCAGCGTTTTCAACAGCGCATTTGCCGCCGCTTCGGTCAGCTCTCCCGCATCGGGTAGCCAGACCACTTTTGCACCGCCCTGCTGCGCGTGATGAAACAGTTTTTCGTTCACGTCACGTACCGCATCAATACCGAGTGCGCTTTTACCCTTTTCTGCCGCCAGGCGGTGCCAGTCAGGGTGCGTTCCGGCAAGCATCAGCTGGCAGCCGTGACAGTGACCGCAGCTTTTCAGGCCGTCGCGCCGTTGGCAGAGCAGCCAGCGGCTGATAGCCCACACCAGCTCGCTGTCACCCATTCCCGGCAAAGCCTGTACCAGCAGCGCATGGTGCGCCCGATCAGCCTGATGCTGGCTGATAACCTGGCGATAAACCGGATTAAGCCACGGATACCAGTTCATTATTGCTGCTCCACCAGCCAGCTGGCTAAAACCCGTTTAAGTGACAACGTCACTTCTTCCAGTGGCTGTGTTGCGTCAATCGTTTTAATGGTCGCGTCGTTAGCAGCCAGTGCAAGATAGCGCTGACGGGTGCGTTCAAAAAATGCCAGCGACTCCTGCTCAATGCGATCGAGTTCGCCACGTGCGCGTGCGCGCTGCAAACCGATAACGGGCGTCACGTCCAGATAGAGCGTCAGATGGGGACGAAACGCGCCCAGCACGGTATCACGCAGCGTTTGCATCAGTTGAGCATCAATACCCCGCCCTCCTCCCTGATAAGCCTGCGAAGAGAGGTCGTGACGATCCCCTACTACCCAGGCTCCACGCGCCAGCGCCGGTTTGATTATCGTCTCCACCAGCTGCACCCGCGCGGCGTAGAGCATCAGCAGCTCCGCCTTATCGGTAATTTTTTCGCCGTCCAGCCCCTGTTTGATCAGTTCGCGTAGTTTCTCCGCCAGCGGCGTACCGCCCGGCTCACGGGTAAAAACGATATCGGTAATGCCCTGTTCGCGCAGCATCGCTACTACGCAATCACGCGCGGTAGTTTTGCCTGCACCCTCCAGGCCTTCAATCACAATAAATTTACCGCTCATTTTTTTCCTTCATTGTCATGCGCCAGGCTTTAACCGCCTGGTTATGGCTGGCCAGGTTAGTGGTAAACGTATGCCCGCCCTTGCCGTCAGCAACAAAATAGAGATAGTTGCTTTTTATCGGATGCGCTGCCGCTTCCAGCGATGCCTTACCCGGCAAAGCGATGGGTCCTGGCGGCAACCCATTAATGGTATAGGTATTGTAAGGCGTAGGCGTTTCCAGATCCTTTCGCGTCAGCACGCCGTTATATTTTTCACCCAGGCCGTAAATAACCGTGGGATCGGTTTGCAGGCGCATCCCGGTACGCAGGCGGTTAATAAATACCGAGGCGATCTTGTTACGTTCATCGCTAACCGCCGTTTCCTTCTCAATAATAGACGCCATGGTGACCATTTCTTCTGGCGACTGGTACGGTAAATCAGGCTGGCGATTTTGCCAGATAGCAGCAACCTCGGTCTTCATGCGCTGATGCGCACGCTGTAGCAGCGCCACATCGCTGGTATTAGCGGTATAGAGCCAGGTATCAGGCCAGAGCCACCCTTCCAGGTTTGCACCTTCAGGCAGCTTTAGCGCCGCAGCAACTGTCTCTGGGCGATCGTCTTTCAGCGTATGCTTCACCCAGGGCGAATTCCGTAATTCACGCAGCACATCCTGCAGGCGTGTACCTTCGGTGAAGCGCACCGGAAACTGCGCCTCTTTACCGCTTGCCAGCAGGGTTAACAGCTGGCGCACTGTCATCCCTTTTTCCAGGCGATAGGTGCCTGCCTTGAATCTCGCCAGTTCCGGCTTTAGCTTCAGCAATACGCTGAACCAGGAAGAAGGCGCAATAATATGCTGACTCTCCAGCCGTGCCTGCAACGCCACCCGCCCGGTACCGGCAGGCAGCGTGAAAATAGTTTCCTGGTTAATCCTCAGCGGTGCCGCGGCAAAGCGCAACACCTGCCAGTAACAACCGGCAGCAGCAGCAGCGACAAGCAACACCACCACAGCAGCAATAATTTTTATTTTACGACTCATGATTGATCCACTTTTAGCAATCCGGTGCCAGCAGTTGGTAAAGCATGCGGGATTGATAGTGCCAGTTATCAATCTGGCGAACCGGCAGTAAAGGCATCAGCGCGTTGGTAATAAAAACTTCCTCCGCCTCCGCCAGCACTTCCGGCTGTTCACGAACCTCATGGCAAAGATAGCCATGCCGCCGTGCCAGACCGATCACATGCCTGCGCATAATTCCATTTACTCCCGCACCGCGCAACGCTGGTGTAAACAGGTGTTTTTGCTTGCGCCAGAATAAATTAGCCGCACAGCATTCCACCAGCCTGCCCTCGATGTCAAGCACCAGCGCCTCCTCCGCCTCGCTCTGTTCCAGCTCCGTACGGATCAACACTTGTTCCAGGCGGTTAAGGTGTTTTATCCCGGCCAGCAGCGGGTTAATACCGAGGCGTACCGGGCTGGTTGCCAGACGCACGCCGCTTTCACGCAGTGCGGCATAATGGCCCGGCGCAGGTGCCAGCATCATGATACGCGTAGGCTGATGACAGTTAGCCCCGCTGTAGCCACGTCCGCCCGCACCGCGTGAAAGGATCACTTTCAGTACGCCTTCTGGCTGTGTCCAGCTTTGCGCGGCAGCCTGCATTTCCAGCTTCAGTAGCCGCCAGTCGAGGCCGTTAATTTTGAGCACCGAAGTTGCCTCACGTAGCCGTTGCAGATGCGCTTCCAGCCAGTCAATTTTACCTTCGCGCAGGCGCGCCGTAGTAAAACAGCCGTCACCATACTGCAAAGCGCGATCGCTGACAGCGATCTGCTGCTGCGGCTCTCCGTTAATCCAAAACATACTTATACCTGGCGTTACGCCATAACTGACGGCTTATCCACCCGCCGGGATACGGCGGAACCGATATTGTCCGGATGTAAAAAAGGCCCGCACTGCGGGCCTTTTATCGGCAAAGGAAGTGACTCAGACACGACGGAAAATCAGCGAGCCGTTAGTCCCACCAAAGCCAAAGGAGTTACACAGGGTATACTCCAGATCTTTTACCTGACGTGCGGTATGCGGCACAAAATCGAGATCGCAGCCTTCATCCGGGTTATCAAGGTTAATCGTTGGCGGAACGGCCTGATCGCGTAGCGCAAGGATGGAGTAGATAGATTCTACCGCACCTGCGGCACCCAACAGGTGACCCGTCATCGATTTGGTCGAACTGACCATCACGCTTGACGCAGCTGCGCCGAACACTGATTTCACCGCCTGCGCTTCAGCCTTGTCGCCCGCAGGTGTCGAAGTACCGTGCGCATTGACGTAGCCGATCTTCTCCGGCGTCAGCTGCGCATCTTTCAGCGCATTGACCATTGCCTGAGCGGCACCCGCGCCGTTTTCCGGCGGCGAAGTCATGTGATAGGCATCGCTGCTCATGCCAAAGCCTACCAGCTCAGCATAGATTTTCGCGCCGCGTTTTTTGGCATGTTCGTACTCTTCGAGCACAACAATACCCGCGCCGTCACCGAGCACAAAACCATCGCGATCTTTATCCCCACGGACGGCTTGCCGCCTGCGGGTTATCGTTACGCGTGGAGAGCGCACGTGCCGCGCCGAAGCCGCCAATACCCAACGGGGTACTACCTTTTTCCGCGCCGCCCGCCAGCATCACATCCGCATCGCCATAGGCGATGATACGCGCCGCCTGACCGATGTTATGAACGCCGGTAGTGCAAGCGGTAGAGATGGCAATGCTGGGGCCTTGCATCCCATACATGATAGTTAAATGGCCAGCTATCATGTTAACGATGGTAGAAGGCACAAAGAACGGACTGATTTTACGCGGCCCGCCCTGCACCAGCGAGGCATGATTATCTTCAATCAGCCCCAGCCCGCCAATGCCTGAACCAATCGCCGCACCGATACGGGGCGCGTTTTCTTCGGTAATAACCAGGCCGGAATCCTGCATGGCCTGTACGCCAGCGACAACTCCATATTGAATGAAGGCATCCATCTTACGCTGATCTTTTGCGCGAGATGATTTCTTCACAGTTAAAATCCTTTACTAAGCCAGCAAAACGCGTTGCGTAGGCACTAGTATCGAAATGGTCGATCAGGCTGATGCCACTCTGCCCGGCAAGGAGAGCACTCCAGGTTGACTCTACGGTATTGCCGACAGGAGACAACATGCCAAGACCGGTCACAACTACACGACGCTTAGACACGTTCATCCTCCAGGGAGGGAAAGATTGACACTATGTGAAGTGAACAAAAAACTCAGGCGGTCGAATGACCGCCTGATGGGTGTTCATTAGGCCTGATGGTTATTGATGTAATCAATAGCAGCCTGAACAGTAGTGATCTTCTCAGCTTCTTCGTCCGGAATCTCAGTATCAAACTCTTCTTCCAGAGCCATTACCAGCTCAACGGTATCAAGAGAATCAGCGCCAAGATCTTCAACGAAAGATTTTTCGTTGGTGACTTCTTCCTGCTTAACGCCAAGCTGCTCGGAGATGATTTTCTTAACGCGTTCTTCGATAGTGCTCATACTATTAAATTTCCTATCAAAACTCGCTTTCGCGATGGTTTTCGTAGTGTATAAAAAGTTGGAAAAGATGCAACTCAATCCCGGCTGGTCCAACCACGATTTGACGTTATTTTGCGGCTATTGCCTCAATTAACGCAAATAGTTTTCGTAATTATCAGACCATGTACATTCCGCCATTGACATGCAACGTTTCACCAGTGATGTACGCTGCTTCGTCAGAGGCTAAAAATGCGACGGCACTGGCGATTTCCTGTGCGCCGCCAAGGCGGCCCGCCGGTACTTCCGCCAGAATGCCAGCGCGTTGATCATCGCTCAACGCGCGCGTCATGTCGGTTTCAATGAAACCCGGAGCCACAACGTTAACGGTAATACCACGTGACGCAACTTCACGCGCCAGTGATTTGCTAAAGCCGATTAAACCCGCTTTTGCAGCCGCGTAGTTTGCCTGACCCGCATTACCCATCGTACCAACAACGGAACCGATGGTAATGATACGGCCCACGCGTTTTTTCATCATTGCACGCATTACCGCCTTAGAAAGACGGAATACGGAGGTCAGATTGGTATCCAGAATGGATTCCCACTCATCATCCTTCATGCGCATCAGAAGATTATCACGCGTAATGCCAGCATTATTGACTAAAATGTCCACCTCGCCAAATTCGGCGCGAATATTTTCAAGGACGCTCTCAATTGACGCCGGATCGGTCACGTTCAGCTGTAAACCTTTACCGTGATTTCCCAGATAAGCGCTGATCGCATCTGCGCCGCTCTGGCTGGTGGCGGTACCGATCACTTTCGCGCCACGCGCCGCCAGCGTTTCGGCGATAGCGCGTCCGATACCGCGGCTTGCGCCGGTCACCAGAGCTATTTTTCCTTCGAAACTCATATCATCCTCGTTTATTGTTCAAGCGCCGCTGCCAGACTGGCGGAATCGTTCACCGCCGAGGCTGTCAGAGTGTCGACAATACGCTTCGTCAAACCGGTAAGCACTTTACCTGGCCCAACTTCCAGCAGCGCGGTAACGCCCTGCGCTGCCATAAATTCCACGCTTTCGGTCCAGCGTACCGGGCTATAGAGCTGGCGAACCAGCGCACTGCGAATAGCTTCCGGTGAGGTTTCGCATTTTACATCAACATTGTTTACAACCGGTAAGGTTGGCGCATTAAAAGTAATATTTTCCAGCGCAACCGCCAGTTTTTCCGCCGCTGGCTTCATCAGCGCGCAGTGAGAAGGCACGCTAACCGGCAGCGGCAGCGCACGTTTTGCACCCGCAGCTTTACAGGCGGCCCCCGCACGCTCTACGGCATCTTTATGACCAGCGATAACCACCTGACCCGGCGAGTTGAAGTTGACCGGTGATACCACCTGGCCCTGTGCTGCTTCTTCGCACGCTTTTCCGATCGCCGCATCGTCAAGGCCGATAATCGCCTGCATAGCACCGGTGCCCGCCGGAACGGCTTCCTGCATCAGCTTGCCGCGCAGCTCTACCAGTTTAATCGCATCGGCAAAGTTCATTACGCCTGCACAAACCAGCGCAGAATATTCGCCGAGGCTGTGGCCCGCCATCATTGACGGCGTCTGACCGCCCTGCTGCTGCCATAAACGGTAAATCGCTACCGAGGCGGCCAGCAACGCAGGCTGCGTCTGCCAGGTTTTATTCAGCTCTTCAGCCGGACCCTGCTGCGTCAGCTGCCACAGATCGTAACCCAGAGCATCAGAAGCCTCTTTAAAGGTAGCTTCAATGATCGGGTGATGTGCAGCCAGCTCGGCCAGCATCCCAACGGTTTGCGAACCCTGTCCAGGGAAAACCATTGCAAATTGCGTCATCTTTTGTTCCTTCGGTTAAAAACGAACCAGCGCCGAGCCCCAGGTGAAACCACCGCCAAAGGCTTCCAGCAGTACCAGCTGGCCGGGCTTAATCCGCCCGTCACGCACCGCTTCATCCAGCGCCGCCGGTACGGAAGCGGCAGAAGTATTACCGTGACGATCGAGCGTCACCACAACTTTATCCATGCCCATACCCAGTTTTTTCGCCGTGGCACTGATAATACGCAGGTTAGCCTGATGCGGTACCAGCCAGTCGATTTGCGTACGTTCAAGATTATTGGCTGCCAGCGTTTCATCAACGATGTGCGCCAGCTCGGTGACGGCTACTTTGAAAACTTCATTGCCGGACATGGTGAGATAAGCAGGTTGATCCTGTGCCGCACGATCCTGGTAAGGCAGCGTCAGCAACTGGCCGTAGCGACCATCGGCATGCAGATGCGTAGAGATAATGCCCGGTTCTTCGCTGGCAGAAAGCAGAGCAGCTCCCGCGCCATCGCCGAACAGAATAATGGTGCCGCGATCGCTCGGATCGAGAGTACGGGCCAGCACGTCAGCGCCTATCACCAGCGCATGTTTTACCGCACCGTTTTTGATGTATTGATCGGCTACGCTCAGAGCGTAAGTGAAGCCCGCGCAGGCTGCCGCCAGGTCAAACGCCGCGCAGTCTTTGATTTCCAGCATATTCTGGATCATGCAGGCTGAACTGGGAAACGCATGGCTACCTGACGTTGTGGCAACAATAATCAGCCCGATATCATTTTTATCGACACCTGCCATTTCCAGCGCGCGCTCGGCAGCGGCAAAGCCCATTGTCGCCACGGTTTCATCCGGGGCAGCGATACGACGCTCGCGAATGCCGGTACGGGTAACAATCCACTCATCGGTGGTTTCCACCATTTTTTCCAGATCGGCGTTAGTCCGCACCTGAGCGGGCAGATAACTGCCCGTACCGATTATTTTGGTATACATGTCCGCTCAATCACTCCTGGCTAATACAGCCTCTAGGCGCGCAGCAATCCGCTCCGGGACTTGCCGCCGCACCGCCTGCTCTGCCTGTTCAATCGCTGCGGCAAAAGCGCGCTGGTTTGCCGCGCCGTGACTTTTAATCACCGTACCGCGCAATCCTAACAGGCAGGCGCCATTGTACTGGTCGGGATTGAGATGGCCGAAGCGTTTTGCCAGGCGCCGCTTAATCCAGCGCCCCAGCAGCTTCATCCACCACGCCCGCTTTTTCCCCTCGCCTGAAGATTTCAGTAGCGAAAGGAACATCCTTACCACGCCTTCCAGGGTCTTCAGCGTGACGTTGCCCACGAAACCGTCGCAAACCAGTACATCAGCCTTGCCGGTCAACAGATCGTTGCCCTCAAGGTAGCCGATATAATTAATTTGCGGTGATGCCCTGAGCTGCTCCGCTGCTTCGCGGATTGAGTGCAGCCCTTTGGTCTCTTCGTGACCAATATTCAGCAGCGCCACGCGCGGTTGCTCAATAGCCAATACTTCTTCGGCCATCACTGCCCCCATAATGGCAAACTGCACCAGCATGGCGCTGTCAGACTCTACGTTGGCACCTAAATCAAGCACCACCGTATTACCGCGCTGCTGATGCGGCAGCACGGTCATTAACGCCGGGCGTTCAATGCCGTCCAGCGGTTTTAACAATAGTTTTGCCAGCCCCATCAACGCACCGGTATTTCCGGCACTGACGCAGGCCTGGGCCTTGCCTTCTTTCACCATCTCCAGCGCGATACGCATAGAGCTACCGCGGCTGTGGCGGATAGCCTGAGAAGGTTTAGCATCACTGGCGATAACCGATTCGGCAGGGATAACCTGCAGACGTCCCTTTACAGCGGAATCAGCTTTAGCGAGTAATGGCGTGATGGCGGCGGGATCGCCGATCAGAAGAAGCTGAAGTTGCGAATGTAAGGCCAGTGCCTGCAAAGCTGCAGGCACTGTCACGCAGGGACCGAAATCCCCGCCCATAGCATCAATGGCCAGGGTCAAACGTGTCAAAGTAGCGCCTTGCGTTACCGCAAGAATTACTTAACGATGACCTTGCGACCGCGGTAGTAGCCATCCGCAGTGATGTGGTGACGCAGATGCGTTTCGCCAGAAACTTTATCTACGGACAGAGTGGAAGTGGTCAGCGCATCGTGAGAACGACGCATGCCACGTTTGGAACGGGTTGGTTTATTCTGTTGTACGGCCATGGACCTTACTCCTATTACTTACGCTTTAAACTGGCTAATACGGCGAATGGGTTTGGTTTTTCCGCCTCTTCAGGCAGTTTGCCAAAGACCATGTCCGCGTCGGACACTTCACAGTGTTCAGAATCATGCACCGGAACTACAGGCAGGGCGAGGATAATTTCATCCTCCACCAGCGCCAGCAGATCGATTTCACCGAAATCGTTGACATCGACCGGCTCGTAGGCTTCCGGTAACGCTTCTGCCTGAGCATCATCTGCAACAGGGCTGAAGCAATATGTTACGTGAACCTGATGTGCAAATGGCTTGTTGCAGCGCTGGCAATTCAGCGTGACGCTAACGTCCGTCGTTCCTTTCAAAACGGCTAAACGCTGGTTATCAACGGCAAACGACATAACGCATTGCACATCACTGTCCACACTGACAACAGAATCGGCCACGCGCTCCACCTGTTCAGGTGTGTAGACGCCCTCATAATCAAGGCGTTTTTGAGCGGCACGAACCGGATCAATGGTCAGGGGTAATTTTACCTTTTGCATAGGGCGCGCATATTAACTTTGTAACGACAGAGAGTCAAAGAAAAAGGCCGTTAAACAGCATCTTTCACCTGATATTCGCATCCAGTGCGGCGCACAGTTTAAAATGTCTGCTTCCGATTCGCTATATTTTAACTGAAAAATTATGCCACAGCTTATTTTAGCTTCGACTTCATTATTTCGTCAGGCCCTGCTTAATAAATTAGGCCTGCCTTTTATTACCGCCGCGCCGGAGGTGGATGAAACGCCTTATGCAGGCGAAACGGCGGTGCAGCTGGTTGAGCGGCTGGCGTGCGCTAAGGCACAGGCGCTGGGGGAGCGTTACCCGAACAGCTGGATTATCGGTTCCGATCAGGTCTGCCTACTGGATGGGAAAATAACCGGAAAGCCGCACACGGAAGAAAACGCCCGCGCTCAGTTACGTGCCGCCAGCGGTAAAACGATTACCTTTTATACCGGGCTGGCGCTCTATTCTGCGGCGCAAAATCGCACCTTATCGCTGGTGGAACCTTTTCACGTCGGTTTTCGTTTATTAAGCGAAGCGGAAATTAGCGCCTACGTGGCTTTAGAACAACCGCTACAGTGCGCGGGCAGCTTTAAAAGCGAAGGCCTGGGTATTACGCTCTTTGAACGTCTGGAGGGACGCGATCCTAATACGCTGGTAGGACTGCCGCTGATCGCCCTTTGCGATCTGCTGCGTGAGGTAGGCATCAATCCCTTAACGGCAGCGCAAAGCTAACCCCATAAGCCCCAAAAGCGTGCGCCCCACTTTGGTGAGGCGCTTAGCGGGATTATTTCTGCTGGCGCAGGGTTGTCAGGCAGCGTTTAAGCTCATCATCCAGCGGCGCTTCCAGACGCATTCTGTCGCCGCTGTGCGGATGGGTAAAGCTCAGTGCCGCCGCGTGCAGGAACAGTCGACGCAGCCCGGTACCGGCAAGCTGCTTATCAAACTCGCGGTCGCCGTAGCGATCGTCAAAGGCGATAGGATGCCCCGCATGCAGCGTATGGACACGAATCTGATGCGTCCTTCCGGTTACCGGGCTGGCTTTCACCAGCGTCGCCTGGGTATAGCGCTCTTCCACCTTAAAGCGTGTCTCTGAGGGCTTGCCTTCGCTGCTGACGCGCACCACACGCTCACCGCTCTGAAGAATATTTTTCAGCAGCGGTGCCTGTACCGATTTCAGATGCGACGGCCACTGCCCGCGCACCAGCGCCAGGTAATCCTTTTGCATCCCCTTCTCGCGCAGCTGCTCGTGCAGCGATCGCAGCGCTGAGCGTTTTTTCGCTACCAGCAAAATGCCGGAAGTATCGCGATCGAGACGATGTACCAGTTCAAGGAAACGCGCTTCCGGACGCAGCGCCCGTAACCCTTCTATGACGCCAAAGCTCAATCCGCTGCCGCCGTGCACGGCGGTGCCGGAAGGCTTATTCAGCACCAGGATGTACTCATCCTCATACAGAATGGCGTCTGTCAGGCTGGCGACGCGCTCAAGCTTCGGCGAAATTGCCTCTTCTTCGCGTTCCGCCACGCGCACCGGCGGGATACGCACCTCATCACCGGCTTCCAGCTTGTACTCAGGTTTAATGCGTTTTTTGTTTACCCGCACTTCGCCTTTACGCAAAATGCGATAAATCATACTTTTCGGCACGCCCTTAAGCTGCGTGCGAAGAAAATTATCGATGCGCTGTCCCGCTTCATCGGCGGAGATGGCGACAATTCGTACTGCTGGCGTGTTCATATTCATGGGTGGCGATTCTAATGAGTGGCAGATAATAGCGCCACCTCTTTTTCTGTGCTTAACTGACAGCGTATCGCTAATTTCAGCGCCTGTTTTATACTTTTAAACCGGGTTGGTGAAAAAGCCTGCAAAATGAAGGCGTAAAACAGCAAGAAAGTTTATCAGTAATGAAAAGTCACCTTGCTATAACAAGGTTAGCAATGGAATAATGGCTCGGTTTCCTGGCGGCTCACCACCAGGAAATAATAATTAGCGAATTAAGAAATTTTGCCGGATAGCACATACACGCAGCAATGGCGTAAGACGTATTGTGAGATCAGGCATTTAGCGGGCTGCGGGTTGCAGCTTGGACGATAAGACGGGATTAACTCTCTCTGGTAAATTCAGTGGCGGTTCCCTCATCCGAGCGCTGTTTTTCCTTATAAAAACAGGCTGCCGAGATTTTTGCGCCCCTTGAGCGACCGACAACCGTGAGGTTGACGCTGACGCGATAAGACACGGGGCCGTCGGTTATTCTTCGTCCAGTGTTACTTAGCCCGTAGCTTAGTCACTCATGTAAGAATAACGAGTACGTTACGATGAAGAGAATGTTAATAAACGCAACTCAGCAGGAGGAGTTGCGTGTTGCTCTTGTGGATGGACAACGTCTGTACGATCTGGATATTGAAAGCCCTGGACACGAACAGAAAAAAGCCAACATCTATAAAGGAAAGATCACCCGCATAGAGCCCAGTCTGGAAGCGGCTTTTGTTGATTACGGCGCTGAACGACATGGTTTCCTTCCGTTAAAAGAAATTTCCCGCGAGTATTTTCCCGCCAGCTACAACGCGCATGGTCGTCCCAATATCAAAGATGTCTTGCGTGAAGGCCAGGAAGTCATTGTTCAAATTGATAAAGAAGAGCGCGGTAACAAAGGCGCGGCCCTGACCACCTTTATCAGTCTGGCCGGTAGCTATCTGGTACTGATGCCGAACAACCCACGCGCTGGCGGCATTTCTCGCCGTATCGAAGGCGACGATCGCACCGAACTGAAAGAGGCGCTTTCCTCACTTGAGCTGCCGGAAGGGATGGGTTTGATCGTGCGCACCGCGGGCGTTGGTAAATCCGCCGAAGCGTTACAGTGGGATCTCAGCTTTCGCCTGAAGCACTGGGAAGCGATTAAAAAAGCGGCAGAAAACCGCCCTGCGCCCTTCCTGATCCATCAGGAAAGCAATGTGATTGTACGCGCCTTCCGCGACTATTTGCGCCCCGATATCGGCGAAATTCTGATTGATAATCCCAAAGTACTGGAGCTGGCCCGTCAGCATATTGCAGCGCTGGGCCGCCCTGACTTTAGCAGCAAAATTAAGCTCTACACCGGCGAAATTCCGCTGTTCAGCCACTATCAAATTGAATCGCAAATCGAATCCGCCTTCCAGCGCGAAGTGCGTCTGCCGTCCGGCGGTTCTATCGTTATTGACTCCACCGAGGCCCTGACCGCTATCGATATCAACTCGGCACGCGCTACGCGCGGCGGCGATATCGAAGAGACAGCGTTCAATACCAATCTCGAAGCAGCCGATGAGATTGCACGCCAGCTACGCCTGCGCGATCTTGGCGGCCTGATTGTTATCGACTTTATCGATATGACGCCGGTACGCCACCAGCGCGCGGTAGAAAACCGCCTGCGCGAGGCGGTGCGTCAGGATCGTGCCCGTATTCAGATTAGCCATATTTCGCGCTTCGGCCTGCTGGAGATGTCGCGTCAGCGCCTCAGCCCGTCGCTGGGCGAATCCAGCCATCACGTCTGCCCGCGCTGTAGCGGCACCGGTACCGTCCGTGATAACGAATCGCTGTCGCTCTCTATTCTGCGCCTGATTGAAGAAGAAGCGCTGAAAGAGAACACTAAAGAAGTTCACGCTATCGTGCCGGTACCGATTGCTTCCTACCTGCTTAACGAAAAACGTGACGCCGTCAGCGCCATCGAAAAACGTCAGGGCGGCGTAAAAGCGATTATCGTACCGAACGATCAGATGGAAACGCCGCATTACTCCGTACTGCGCGTGCGTAGCGGCGAAGAAACCCAGACGCTGAGCTATCATCTGCCGAAACTGCACGAAGCGGAAATGGCGCTGCCATCAGAAGATGAGCATGCCGAACGCCGTCGTCCTGAACAGCCAGCCCTGGCCGCTTTTGTGATGCCGGATACGCCGCCTGCGCCACAGGAAAGCCCTGCCGCCATTGAACCAAAAGCACCAGCGCAACCTGCCGCAGCGAAAGCGGCATCACCTGCTGCTACCGGCGGTTTTATGGGACGTCTGCTTGGCGGCCTGAAAAAACTGTTTGCCGGAGATTCTGCCGCGCCTGCTACTGCGGAAAAACCGCAGGAGGCGAAGCAGAACGCCGACGACGCCTCTACGCAGCAGCGTGAGCGTCGCAACGCTAACGGTAACCGTCGCGGCAATAATAATCGTCGTGACCGTAACCGCGATCGCAACGCCGAAGCTGCGCCGCAGCAACAGGCTCGCGAAACGCGTGAAGAGCCGCGTCGTAATAAGCGCCAGCAGCCGAACGCCGAAGTCCGTGACGATCGTCAGAACGGTCTGACCGACGAAGCGCGCGCCCAGCGTGAAGAACAGCAGCAGCAACGCCGCGAACAGCGCGCCGAGCGCCAGCGTCGTCGTCAGGAAGAGCGTCGCCAGCAGCAGGAAGCCGCAAAAGCTGCAGCTCAGCAGGAACAGGCGCAGCTGGCTACCGCATCAGCAGAAAGCGAAGAGAACGTAGCGGAAGATCGCGTACAGGTGATGCCGCGCCGTAAACCACGTCATCTGGCGCAGAAAGTACGTATCGAAAGCGCAGAAACCGCGTCAACGGAAGAAAACGCGCTTGCCGTGGCAGAACCTGCCGCTGAGAAAACGCAAGCCGCAGCCGCACCGGTTGAAGCACAGCAGCCACAGCCGACTGAGGTACAGGCGCAGGCCGAAGAGCAGGATGATCAGGAAAACCGCGATAACGGCACTATGCCGCGCCGTTCACGCCGTTCTCCGCGTCATCTGCGTGTTAGCGGTCAGCGCCGTCGTCGCTATCGTGACGAGCGTTACCCGTCTCAGTCACCGATGCCGCTCGCTTCAGGTGCCGCGTCGCCGGAAATGGCTTCCGGTAAAGTCTGGGTGCGCTATCCGGTTGCTCAGGCAAACAACGTAAACAATGACGTGCTGAAAGAGACGCAGGAACAGAGCCGCGAAGAAAACACGGCTATCACTCTGCCCATCGCCGCCAGCGAAACCGTTGCCGATCGTCACTCCGCCGAGCCGGTAGTTCAGCAGGCTGAGCCGCAGCAGATCAATGCACCGGTTACGCCAGTGGATACGCATGACACTTCCGCCATTGAGGTGCCGGTCGATGAACAGCCTTCAGTCATTCCTGCCGCTGCGGAAGCACGTGCAGAGCATGTTGCTGCTCAGGCTGTCCCGGCTAACGCAATCGACGATGGCGTTGTAACCCAGCCAGAACCTGCTGCCGCACCGCAGATCGTTGAACCACAGCCTGTAGCTGAAGCTGAGACGCACATTGCTGCATCGGAGGCGCAACAGGCCACGGATGTTGCCGCCCAAAGCGCCGCTGATGTTAGCGCAGAAACCGCTGCCCAGGTTGAGCAGGTACTGAACGCACCAGCGATCGAACCGGAAGCAACGCTGCCGGTCAGCGAACCGCATGCGCCGGTTGCCGCGCGTGACGAAGCGCCTGCCGCAGCTGAGGTTGAAAAACCGCAGCCTGCGCCTGTAGCAGAAGCACCAGGCGAGCAACCCGTTACTTCACAGGACGAGGCGAGCGCTTCGGTGATGTCTGGTAAGCACCACGCCAGCGCACCGATGACCAAAGCTCCTGCTCCGGCATGGCAGCCTGAAACGCCGCGTCACAGTGACTGGGTGCGCCCGCCTTTCCACTTTGAAGGTAAAGGCGCAGCTGGTGGACACAGCGCCACCCATCAGGCGACGGCTCCGGCTACCCGTCCCTGAGCGGTTTGCTAAGCCATATTAACCCCGGCTTCGGCTGGGGTTTTTTTATATCCTCTTGTAACATCAGCGACAGTTTATTTCGGGTCTTTTAATGTTTTATTTCTGTAGCTGGAAAAAATAGCGTTATAACGCAGATAACAGACATATCTGTAAAAGCAATTTCCACACAGTCAATAAACCCCTCCTAAACCCAACGGGAAAACAATGCGTTATCTGTATGATTTATTTATCGAATTTCAGAGAATATATTTAAAATCAATAATTAGTTATTTATTAAAAATAAAATACCAGTGAAAATTTATTATTAATAAACGCAAATAATCTTTTCCAGTTCTTATTAAACACTACCTTGATAATTGACTTACCCACCTGTTAATCGTATGAAAATTCCGCATAATCGTCACTCTACCTAATCAATCATGGGTGAAAGAGGAAAATTATATGCGGACGGATCGCCATCGGTTATCCCATACCAGATCTGTTGTCCTGGGAGCTATCCAGGTACGAAGCGCTTTTACCCCCTTCAGTTTTGAAGGCGAGTGAAAAGCGATAAAACGGAACAATAAACCAGGGAGGGTAGCATGAGCGGAAAACCGGCGGCCAGACAGGGGGATGCCACCACATCCGGCGGGCCGATAGTTCAGGGCGCGGCCACGGTGCTGATTGGGTCACTGGGCGGCGTCGCCTGCTCGGTCTGCCCCGGCGGCATGGCGGTTGGCAGCCCGGTCAACCCGTCGCTGGGGGCCAAGGTGCTTACCGCCGAGACCGATATCGCCCTGCCCGCGCCGCTGCCTTTCGTGCTGACGCGCAGCTACAGCAGCTATCAGACCGGCACGCCCGCCCCGGTCGGGCTGTTCGGGCCGGGCTGGCAGATGCCTGCGGAAGTGCACCTGCAGTGCCGCGAGGATGCGCTCATCCTTAACGACAACGGCGGGCGCAGCATTCACTTTGAGCCGCTGCGGCCGGGAGAAATCACCTTCAGCCGCAGCGAGCACCTCTGGCTGGCGCGCGGCGGCGCGGCGAACCTGCTGAAGGGGCATGCGCTGGAGGAGACCTGGCAGGCGCTGCCCGCTGAGCTGCGGCTCAACCGCCACCTTTATTTTGTCACTAATGAGGCGACCGGCCCGTGGTGGGTGCTGGGCTACACGGAGCCTTACGTTCCGGACGAGACGGATATCCTGCCGCAGCCGCTGCCACCGTACCGCACCCTCCAGGGAATTGCTGACCGCTTCGGCAACATCCTGCGCTACCACCGCGCGCCCGACGGCCCGTATAAAAACGCCGTTACGGCGGTCACCGACGGCAGCGGACGCACGTTCCGCCTGGAGCTGGTCACGCTGCCGGACGTGGCGACAGAAAACGGCGGCTGGGGGGCGGACGGCGGCGTGCGCCTGCGGGCGGTGTACCTGACGCATGACCCGGTCCACGGCCCGCGCGAGGCGGCGCTGGCGCGCTATGACTACAACGAGTGCGGGGAGCTGGCCGTGGTATATGACCGCAGCGGGTATCCGGTGCGCCACTTTCGCTATCATCCGCGCCTGGCCGGACGGATGGTGGCCCACCGCTTTGCGGGCAGGCCGGAGAGCCGCTATCAGTATGACGCGCGGGGGCGGGTGACCGTCCAGACCAACCCGGAGGGGCTGAGTTACCGCTTTGAGTATCACCCGGACCGCACCGTGGTCACCGACAGCCTGTCGCGCCGGGAGGTGTATCACTTTACGGGTGAAGGCGGGCTGCGGCGGCTGGTGCAGCACGAGCGCGCCGACGGCACGCGGGTGCGGCATGAATATGACGACAGCGGGCGGCTGACGGCAGACATCGACCCGCTGGGGCGCAAAACCGAATACCAGCTGCACCCCGGCGACGGGCGGCTGCTCGGTATCACCACGCACGACGGGCGTAAAACCCGTCTGGATTATAACCGCCGGGGCCTGGTGACGCAGACCACCGCGCCGGACGGCACCAGGACGGCGCGGACCTACGATGCGCCGGGGCGGCTTACCGCCGTGCGCGACCCGGAGGGGCGCACCGTCCGTTATCATTATCCCGACAACAGCGACCTGCCGGACGTCATTACCGACCCGGCGGGCGGCGAGGTGCACATCACCCGGACGCGCTTCGGCCAGCCGGAGACCGTGACCGACTGCTCCGGCAAACGGACCCGCCGCTATTATGACCGCTACGGACGGCTTATACAGGTGGACCAGGAGGGCGGGCTGCGCACCCGGCTGCGCTATGACGGTCGCGGACGGCTGAGCGAACAGGAAAACGCCGAAGGTGAAATAACCCGCTGGCGCCATAACGAGGCCGGCGACCTGCTGAGCACGGTTTATCCCGACGGCAGCGAAGCGCAGTTTCGCTGCGGCCCGCGCGGCGAGCTCCTTTCCCGTCAGTATGGCGGGCTGACGCGGCGGCTTGAATATGACGCGGCGGGCAGGCTGACGCGGCTGGTCAATGAGAACGGTGCCGCAGCCCTGTTCGGCTATGACCTGATGGACCGCCTGACGGAAGAGACCGGCTTTGACGGGCGCACCCGCTGTTATGACTACGATGCTGCCGGGGTACTGACACGCAGCCACGATGCGGGCCGGGTGACGGCATGGCATTATGATGAGGCCGGCCACCTCAGCCGTCTGGTGCGCGAGGCGGCCGACGGCGTGCAGGAGGAGGAGCGCTGGCGTCACGATATCATGGGACGGCTGACCGAAGTCTCCCACGTCAGCCAGGGGCACCGGGTCAGCGTGCATTACGCCTATAACAAAGCCGGACAGGTGACGGAAGAGCAGCAGCGGGTGATTAACCCGCAGGACGAACGGGTCTGGCAGCACCGGGTCAGCCATGAGTATGACGCGCAGGGGCTGCCCTGCGTCACGCACGCGGAGGGGCTGCCGCCGCTGCGCCGGCAGACCTACGGCAGCGGCCACCTGCTGGGCGTGGCGCTGGGCGAACAGAGCCTGGTGGAGTTCACGCGTGACGACCTGCACCGGGAAACGGAGCGGCGCTTCGGCGCGTACGTGCTGCACAGCCATTACACGCCGGCGGGCCGCCTGCAGGGCGCGTACCTGCACGACGGGCCGGGGCACGCGCTCAGCCGCCGCTACGGCTATGACGCGCGCGGGCAGCTCACCGCGCTGCTGGCCGGCGGCGAACGGTATGACTACGCTTATGACGCTGCCGGGCGGCTGGTGCAGGCCACGGCGCCGCGCTGGCAGCAGCGGTACCGCTTTGACCCGGCGGGCAACCGGCTGTTCCGTGACGGCGCACTGCCCTCTAACCAGCTGAGCGACGACGGAGAATACCGTTACCGCCATGACCGCTTCGGCAGCCTGACGGAGAAGCGCCGCGCGGGTAACGATAATGAGATTCACCAGTACGCCTGGGATGCGGCGCATCGCCTGAGCTGCTACCGGCGCACGCAGGGAGAGCGGACGCTGACGGCGGTCTATCTCTATGACCCGCTGGGGCGGCGGGTGGGTAAGCAGGTGCTGAGCCGGGCGGCGAACGGGAGGCAGGTGCAGACCTTCTGGTACGGCTGGGAGGGCGACCGGCTGACGGTGACGGAGCATAACGGCAGGCGGACGCATACGGTATACCATCCGGGCAGCTTCGTGCCGCTGCTACGCGTGGAGGGGGAAAGGCCGCCGGTCACGCCGTCGCTGGCGCAGAAGCTGGCGCAGGAGGCGGAGGTGACCTTCCCGCCGGCGGTAGTGAGCGCGCTGAATGAGGTTGAGCAGGCGCTGCGGACGAACGCCGCGCTGTCGGCGGAAAGCGAACGCTGGCTGGCGATGACCGGCTTCACGCGCGAGGGGCTGAGCACGTTTCTGGAGCCGGAGCAGTCGTCAGAGCAGCGGATACACCTGTACCACTGCAACCACGCGGGCACGCCGCTGGCGCTGGTGACGCCGGAAGGAAAGGTGGAGTGGCAGGCGGAGTCTGACCCGTGGGGCAACCTGCTGCGGGAAGAGAACCCGCAGGGGCTGTACCAGCCGCTGCGGATGCAGGGCCAGCATGAGGACGAGGAGTCGGGGCTCTGTTACAACCGGCACCGTTATTATGACCCGCAACAGGGCCGCTATATCAGCCAGGACCCGATAGGGCTGGCTGGAGGATTAAACTCGTATACATATCCATTGGATCCGATTTCTGAAGCAGATCCGTTAGGACTGGCTGTGTGTAAAGTATTATTTCCTGATTACCCAATTGAATATTCAGAAGGAAAGACCAGCACGTGGTTGGGGGGGCATGCAGGAATTTTAGGTTACGATGATAAAGGGGTAACTAATTATTATGAATATGGTAGATATGCACCAACAGCTAAAGGGGTTATAGGAGCTAAATTATCAGCGAAAGATGGAAACGTTCGAAAAATAAGCATGCCTAATCTGACTATAGGGAGGGACGGCAAACCTACGCAAGCATCCTGGATAAATCTAACGGAACATCTTTCCCAAGCAGCAGGACATAATACACGCGTAGAACTAACCTGTAGTGATACTGCCGATGAAAAAGCCGCTTATGATTATGTTAAAAGTATAGCTAATGATAAAAAAAGGAAAAAATATAGTTGGGTTCCCTTTGCTTCCAATCACTGCAGAACGTTTTCCGCAAAAACTTTTGAGGCAGCTAAATAATGAAGATAATAACTGTACTTTCAATAACCCTTGTATTGACGTTAATATTGTGTGTATATTTTGCATATTTGGCGATAGATAGCTCAATTACACTTACATATATTAATGCCAGTATGGATTCTGAGGTAAGGGCAAGAGTTATTCTTACTGATCTTATAAAAAATGAGTGGATTGGGAAAAGTCAAAGTGAGATATATGATAAATTGGAAGCTGAAGCTATAAAAAATCCAGAGAAAAATATAGTTTTGAAAAAAACCGAAAAAGTAATTGAATACGATAATTTTAATTTTCATTTTGAAAAAGGAGTGTTAAAAGATATTCAGTAAAACACTATAATTTTATACACAACATCCACGTGGATGGATGAAACAATTTAACAGAACATAACGGCAAGCGGACTCATAAGGGAGTTACTATTCTGCGATTGGCTGCGATGATCGGCTTTATGCGTGGCGGGATGCAGGTGTTTGTGGAGCTGGTGATATCGGACGGAAAGTTGGCGTGGCAAGCGAGAGATACCTCGTGGGACAACCTGCTGCATTTTGTCGTGTATCAAAATCTGGATGGGCCAGTAATAGTGCAACTCGTAACTTAGGTGAGTTAAAAGAGTTCAGAGATTATATCTTAGGTAGAGTTGGGCTGTATGGAGATAAGAGAAAGCGTTCACATGAGGAGATGATTGAGGATAATATTAAAGATCTCAAGGCGAATGAGCATGGATTAACATGCCCTTCAGATACAAACTGTGCCGAACGTTGCGAGAAATACCTTAACCCTACGCATATTAAAACTAAAGAAAGCTTAAAAAATAAAGGCTATATCTAATGAAAATAATTTTTATATTTATATTTATATTTACCAATTTATTAGTTAGTGGATGTGATATCACTGAAAAAAAGCTTTATAAATTTCTCTGATACCCCCGAAAATGACGGGATAAAATCCTGACTGCCAGATTTTTTTCAGAGAAATCCAGTGATATAAAAGTCATAAAAATTTTGGATTTAAATACTTTTAGTGTTTATTTTTTCTCTGCATGAAAAATATGAAAAATAAAATGACTTAATCAAAAAAAACAATATCAATCAAGGGCATTATTTTTATAAAAATAACAAGATAAAATCTTATGGCAGTTATATGTAATAGGGTAGGATAAAATGAAAAATTATTTTATTTTCGCTGTAATTTATACAATAAGCTGCACTCAAATAACAAGGGCGGATGATAAAGCCGATTATTATAAAAAGGCAGTTAATGAATATCATGAAGAACAGATAAAAATGTCAAATAATATTATAATAATGGAATTAGTTTATTCTAAAAGCAAGTCGCTGGAAGAATATCGTCGTAACTGTATGCCGGGTGCCTTTTGTGGTTTAACTGTCATGAGCTTAGCGATAGAGGGATTAGGTGTAAATACAAGCCCGGCAGCTAGTGATGTATTAGTTGATTTAATTGTTACAACGCTAGACGCAGGAGCATCCGAAGATTTGGATTGTGCAATAGTTATTAAAGGCAACAAAATATTACCGCAGCTAGAGGATTTTAATATTGAAAATAGCCTCAGTAACTGTAATGCTAATTTTTCAAAGCTAAAAAAATCAGTGTTAAGAACAATAGACGATGTATCAGTTAATGATATTTGTCAATTAAATAAATCTCGGCATGAAACAATAAAAAACAGAGTTCATGATTTAATTCAATCCATAAAATCAAAAACTGTTTGTGAATAACCTCTTGTTAAATGGTCAAAAGTTGGCAGATGAAAATATTATTAAACTCTTTCATAAATAAATATATAATGCAAAAAAATTATATTTATTATTCTATTAGGTTATTCTGAATGTTTTAACTCTGGATGATATAAAAGAGAAATTTATTAAAACAAGAAGAGTATCGTGCCAGACAGGACCAGCCTCCCCTGGGACAACTTGCTCTGTGATAAGAACCCGATAAATGATTATCCCCTCCCCTGTTTTCACGCAAAAAAAAGCCCGCCAGCGACGATAAGCCATCGGTGGCGGGTAAAACTGAACGAGCCCGGTTAAGCGCGTTCAAAAACAAAAGAATTAACGGTTCATCTGAAACAATGACATCTGTGACATATCGCTGAAGGTCTTATAAGAAGCCTGTAACGCGGATTGCTGCATCACGTAACTGGAGATAGCGCTGGCATAGTCGACATCCACCAGCGAACTCATTTTAGAGGCCTGTAGCGTGCTACGATCTTCGCCCAGGCTATCCAGCTTATCCAGTTCATCCAGCTGAGTACCCAGCTCAGAGCGTACCGCAAGAATGTTGTTTAACGAATTGCTCAGGCCGCGCGTGGTTTTATCCAGCGCATCCTTTGAGGCCGCTTTTGCCGCGTCGTCGCCGTTCTGAATCGGCTGCTTTAATGCATCAATCGCCGTATCCAGCGTAGCGAAAATGTTTTTCTCGCTGACGCCGTTATTCGGCTCTTTTACCGCATTGCTGGTCAGCGACAGAAAAACCTGCTCGCCGGTATGGCTGGTGGTCATCGTGCGGCTGGCATCCACTTTCTGCGTGATAGCATTGGTGCCACCGTTGTAGATCACGCTGCCGTTGGCATCTTCAGTAAAAGGCGCGCTGTCGCTCTTGTAACCAGCGAAAATATAGCGCCCGTTGCCGTCAGTACTGTTCGCCAGGTTCAGCAGCTGAGCGCGTACACCTTCCAGTTGCGTCGCATAGGAGGCGCGGTCATCATCGGAAAGCGAGCCGTTGCCTGCTGCCACAATCAACGACTGCGCGCTCTGTACGGTGGTGGTCACGTTCTGTAAAACGCTCTCCTCCAGCGATACGCTTTGATTGGCGAAAGTACGCGCCAGCTTGTACTGGCTGTTTTCCGCCTGCGCCTGAGAGAGCACCACCGCCTGCGCCGCCGCCAGCGGATCGTCAGATGGGTTAACCACCCGTTTGCCGGTGGAGAGCTGCTCGCCCGCCTTTAACCAGCCCGACTGCGCATTAGTCACGCCGCGCAGCTGCTGGTCATACATCATGCTGGTGCTGAGTCGCATGGTGATTATTCCTTCATCAATTCAGTTAGCCACGAATGCCGATCAGGGCATCAAAAATAGCGGACGCCGTCTGCAAAACCTGGGCGTTTGCCATGTAATACTGCTGGTAACGTTGCAGGTTGATATACTCTTCATCGAGGTTGACGCCGGAAACGGACTGCTGACGCGTAGTCAGCTGTTTCACCACGTTGGTTTGCGTGTCGCTAGTGGTTTTCAGCGTATTGGTTTTATTACCAATATCGCTAACCAAGCTGGCATAAGCCTGTGCCAGCGTCGCGTTGCCGTTAACCAGGTTTTTACTCTGCAAATCGAGCAGGCTCTGGGCGTTGCGGTTATCACTGTCGCCGCCGGGTGCCGAAGCTGCGGCAATCTGCGTTTCATTGGTAATCGCCACGCCCATATTAACGATGGCGTTGCTGACCGGCTTCACCACGAAACTGTCTTTAGCCGCAGGCGTGCCGGAAGGCGTTACCTGTAGGCCATCGAAATTAAGCTTGCCGTTAGCGTCCAGCGTTGCGCTGACGCTGGTATTGTCCGACAGGCGTTTCACATTCCAGTTATTGCCGTCCCAGGTCACTTTATAATCGGTAGCCTGCGCCTTGCTGGCGTCGTCCCAGCTGGCGGTGAGAGTAACGGCGGAGCCGTTTTTGCTGTTGCTGACTACCGAGGGCGTGCCGATGGAGAAGAAATCCACGCCCGCATTGCCTTCACTGTCATAGCCCGCTTTATGCTGGGTATTGAAGCTGTCGGCGAAGTTGAGCGCCAGCTGGTTCAGCTTGTTGCGCGCCGAGTCGAGATCTTCATTGCGGAATTTCAGCAGGCCACCCAGCGATCCGCTGTTAATCAGGCTTTCCGGGATCTCAACGTTGCCGGCGGTTTTATCCACGTAGCCGACGGTAGTACGCGCCGGATCGCTGCTGGAGGCCATCGCTACCAGCTGATTACTGTCAGAACCGTTGACCAGCGCCAGGCCATTGGACATCGATACAATGTAGCTGCCGTCCTGTTTTGAGACGTTAACGCCCACCAGATCGTTTAGCTTGTTAACCAGCGCATCACGCTGATCCATCAGGCTGTTAGGATCGGCACCCGCGCCCGCCGCCTGTAGTTTGCCGATCTGCGTGTTCAGATTAGCGATCTGGCTACTGTAGCTGTTGATCTGCTGTACGGAAGACGCCAGGCTGCTGTTAACGCTGGCATCCATATTACGCAGATATTGATCGGTGACGTTGAACTGGTTAACCAGCCCTGCCGCTTTACCCAGCAGCGTCTGACGCGCGGAAGGATCGTCCGCGTTGCTTACCACGTTCTGCACGGTGGTAAAGAAATCTGACAGCGTGCTGGACAGGCTGTTAGAGGAGCTGGACATCAGATCGTCGATATTAGAGATCTGGTTATACTGCGAGGTAATACCGCTATTCAGCGCGGAGGCGCTGCGCAGCTGGCCGGTAATAAACTCATCATATTCGCGATGGACGCCGCTGATGGTGACGCCATTGCCATAGTAGCTGCCGCCGCGCAGGGTGCTGGGCAGCGATGAGATTTCTGCCGTCTGACGCGAATAGCCCGCCACGTTGTAATTGCTGATGTTATTACTGGTGGTATTCAGCGCGGCCTGCGCGGCGCTCAGTCCGCTCGTTGCGGAGTTAATTAAGCTGGACATGTCGGTTCCTTTTGTCCCGGTCACGCGCCGGGCGGCAGTCAACGAATCAGGTGCCAGAGACGCGGTTTCACGCTCTCTGGCCTGCTGTGGTTATCGGCGTGCTTAAGTGAAACTTGAGTAAAAAATCAGAACAGATCGCCCATATCCTTACCGTAGGCTTTAACAACTTTTTCACCGAGGTTCTTAAACTGCTGAATCATCCCCACCAGCTTTTTGGCATATTTCGGATCGGTCGCGTAGCCCGCCGCCTGTAAGGCATGCGCGCCCTCTTCCGCGCTTTTCGCGCCCTTCACCGCCGCATAGCGTGGATTCTTACTCAGCAGGTTAACGTAGTCGGTGAGCGCATCGAGGTAAGAGTCATAGACGCGGAACGCCGCCTTCACCTTTTTCGCCACGCCGTTTTCATATTCCGTGGTAGTGATTTCGGTAGTTTTACCCTGCCAGCTACCGCTAGCCTTGATGCCAAACAGGTTGTAGCTCGGCTTGCCCTCCTGCGTCAGGATCTGACGCTGCCCCCAGCCCGATTCCAGCGCCGCCTGGGCGAGGATCAGCTGATGCGGTATCCCGCTCTGCGCGCTCGCCTGCTGCGCGGGCTGCATCAGCTGGGCAATAAAATCGCCGCTGTCGCCGCTGAGCGGCGCGCTTTCGGTAGGCTGCGGTAGTTTCGGCACCGCACGCTGCACCAGTTGCAGCATTTGCGTCTGCATCTGTTCCAGCTGCTTCGGCGCCAGCGTATTGATAATCACCGAGCGATCGAGCGGCATCGGCACGCTGCCGGCGCGCTCGTCGGGTGCCTGGGCGGGCATCATCTGTTTTACAATGGTATCCGCCAGCCCCAGCCCTTTATTGCCTATCTCCTGCGCAATTTGCTGGTCATACATCGAAGTAAACATGCGCGACTGTTCGGTGCTTAACAGGCCATCCTGCGGCAGTGCCTGACGCATGCTTTTCAGCATCATCTGCACAAACATGCCCTCAACCTGCTTCGCCACCTGGAGCGCCTTTCCCTGTGGATCGCTGCCCGCCTGACGTTTCAGTTCGTTGAGCGCCTGGCTGTCCCAGGCGGCGCTCGCTACCGATCGCGTATCGTTCATCAGATGATTTCCAGTTTGGCGCGCAGGCAACCGGCGCTCTGCATTGACTGAAGAATGGACATCAGATCCATCGGCGTCGCGCCAAGCGCGTTTAGCGCCCGCACCACGCTGTTCAGGTTAGCGCTGGCATTGACGCGTTGCAGCGCGCCGCCTTCCTGACGCAAATCGATCTGGGTCTGCGGCGTTACCACCGTCTGTCCACCCGCCAGCGGCGTATTCGGCTGGCTAACGTTCTGCTGCTGATTAACCGTGACCGACAGGTTGCCCTGCGCCACCGCACAGGAGCTGAGCGATACCTCACGGTTCATTACCACCGAGCCGGTACGCGAGTTGATAATCACTTTGGCATCCTGCACCGGTACCGAGACATCGATATTCTGAATATCGGCCAGCAAACGTACCTGCGAGCTGTTATTCATCGGCACGCGCACCTGAACGGTACGGGCATCAAGCGGCATCGCCGAGCCGTAGCCGCGCCCGTTAATCGCGTCGCTGATACGCTGCGCCATGCTGAAATCTTCTTCGTTCAGCTGGAGGTTAAGCGTGCCCTGGGTACCGAAATTGCTCTGAATTTCGCGCTCGATGGTCGCGCCGCCGGTAATGCGTCCGCCGTTCAGCTGGTTAACCTGCACGCTGGAGCCGCCTGCTGACGCGCCCGCGCCACCGACTAAAATATTGCCCTGCGCCAGCGCATAGACCTGGTTATCGACGCCCTTCAGCGGCGTCATCAGCAGCGTACCGCCGCGCAGGCTTTTGGCGTTGCCCAGTGAGGAAACCACCACGTCGATCTGCTGTCCCTGGCGACCAAAGGCGGGCAGGTTGGCGGTCACCATCACCGCCGCGACATTTTTCAGCTGCATATTGGTGCCGGTCGGCACGGTAATACCGAGCTGCGACAGCATGTTGTTCAGCGACTGGGTGGTAAAAGGCGTTTGTGCCGTCTGGTCGCCGGTGCCGTCAAGGCCCACCACCAGACCGTAGCCGATCAGCTGGTTATCGCGAACGCCCTGGATCGTGGTGAGATCGCGGATGCGGTCGGCGCTGGCAAAGGCGCTGACGCCTGACAGCAGCAGCGCGAGCGCGATGTGAATAATGCGTGACTGTGACATAAAAGCCTCTTACATCGGTGAGATGTTCAGGAAGAAACGCTGGAGCCAACCCATGTTCTGCGCTTCATTGATATAACCGTTGCCGACATACTCAATGCGGGCATCGGCCACCTGCGTTGACACCACGGTGTTGCTGCCGCTGATGGTGCGCGGGTTGACCACGCCAGAGAAACGAATAAATTCGGTGCCCTGGTTAATCTCGATCTGTTTCTCACCAACCACTTTCAGGTTGCCGTTCGGCAGCACCTGATTGACGGTAACCGTAATGGTGCCGGTAAAGGTGTTATTGGCGGAGGCACCACCTTTGCCAGCGAAATCATTTTTGCCTGAGGCATCCAGCGCGGTTTTATCACCGCCGAGCAGCCCTTCCAGCGCGCGCGGTACGGCATTGAGGCCGATGCTGGCGCTGCCGTCGCGGCTGGCGTTAGCGGAGGAACTCTTGCTGGCGCTGACGTTTTCCTGCAATACGATAGTCAGGGTGTCGCCGATATTACGCGGGCGACGATCCTCAAACAGCGGCTGATAGCCATAGTTCATCGGCATCACCCCCTGAAAAATCGAGCCGTTCACCACTGGCGGCATGGCTGGCATCGGCTGGGCCGTTGTCGGGCCATCGACCAGCGGTTTACGGGGAACTAAGGCGCAACCGTTAAGGGCAATCACCAGCGCGGCGAGTGCCCAATGTCGAGGCTTAAATGCGTATTGCTTCGCCATGACCTGTATACCTTTCATTATTTCACTCTGCGTTGGCGGAGCCTGCGCCCCGCCGGTGCGTCTGCGCGCGTTTACCCTTATACCTGCGTCAGTTTTTGCAGCATCTGATCGGAGGTGGTAATGGCTTTACTGTTGATCTCATAGGCGCGCTGCGTCTGGATCATGCTGACCAGCTCTTCCGCCACGTTAACGTTAGAGGTTTCCACATAGCCCTGATACAGCAGGCCCGCGCCGTTCAGGCCTGGCGTGCTGTCGGTGGGCGCGCCGGAAGCCTGAGTTTCGCGGTAAAGGTTCTCGCCGACGCTCTCCAGACCGGTATCGTTAATAAAAGTGCTCAGCGTTAGCTGACCAACCTGTACCGGCTGCGCCTGACCCTGCTGGGTCACGCTAACCACGCCGTCACGCCCGATAGAGATGCTCAGGGAATTAGCGGGAATGGTGATACCCGGCTGCACCGGAAAACCGGCGTTGGTAACCAGCTGACCGTTCTGGTCTACCTGGAAAGCGCCATCGCGGGTATAGGCCAGGGTGCCATCCGGCATCTGTACCTGAAAGAAGCCCTGACCGTTAATCGCCACATCTTTTGAGTTGTCGGTTTTCGACAGGTTGCCCTGGGTATGCAGGCGCTCGGTCGCCACCGGACGCACGCCGGTACCGATCTGCAAACCGGACGGCAGCGTGGTTTGCTCAGAAGACTGCGCGCCCGGCTGGCGCATGGTTTGATACATCAGATCTTCAAACACCGCGCGCGAACGCTTAAAGCCGTTGGTGCTGACGTTAGCCAGGTTGTTGGCGATAACGTCCATATTGGTTTGCTGGGCGTCAAGACCGGTTTTGGCGATCCATAAGGAGCTGATCATGCTGTTTTCCTCTCGCCTTAGCTGCTCATATTGAGCAGTTGATTGGCGCGTTGTTCGTTTTCATCGACGCTGGAGATCACTTTCATCTGCATCTCGAAGCGGCGGGCGTTGGCGATCATGTCGACCATGGTTTCTACCGGCTTAACGTTGCTGCCTTCCAGCACGCCGGGCATCACCTGCACCGTCGGGTCGTTTTGCAGTACCGTGCCTAAGCGCGCCTGTGCCGCTGGCGTCAGACGGAACATGCCGTCATCGCCGCGCACGACTTCCTGACCGGTCGCCTTCACCAGTTTCAGACGCCCCAGCTGTACCGTGGCGTTGGGCGCATCGCCCGGATTAAGCGCGGTCAGCGTGCCGTCAGAAGCGATGGTGATCTCCGCGCCCTGCGGCACGGCAATCGGTCCACCATCGCCCATTACCGGATTGCCCTGAATGGTCAGTTGTCCGGTGGGGCTGATCTGCATGTTACCGTTGCGGGTATAGGCCTCGCTGCCGTCAGCGGTCTGCACCGCCAGCCAGCCATCCTGCTGCACCGCCACGTCAAGCGGGCGCTGGGTATAATCGAGCGCCCCTGGCGACATATTGGCACCGGGCGTCGAGGCAGCCACCAGCGTGCGCGTCGGCAGCGAAAGCCCTTCTACCGGCACCGCACGCAGCGCGTTAAGCTGCGCCCGAAAACCGGGGGTTGAAGCGTTAGCCAGGTTGTTGGCCGTTACCGCCTGCATATTGAGCGTCTGGCTTGCCGCGCCCATGGCGGTATAAATCGCGTGATCCATAGCGCTATCCCGTCAGCCGAATTAACGCAGGTTAACCAGCGTATTGAGGATCTGATCCTGGGTTTTGATGGTCTGCGCGTTGGACTGATAGTTACGTTGCGCGACGATCATATTGACCAGTTCTTTACTCAGATCGACGTTAGAAGACTCCAGCGCACCGGCGGTCAGGGTGCCAAGGTTGCCGGTTCCGGCAAGGCCCACCAGCGGCTGACCGGACGACGCGGTGGATGACCAGACGTTGTCACCTTCCGATTTCAGCCCTTCCGCATTCGCGAAATTCGCCAGCACGATCTGGCCCAGCACCTGCGATTTCTCGTTGGAGTAGTTACCGACCACCGTGCCATCGTTATTAATCTGATAGCTCACCAGGTCGCCCGGCTTGTAGCCATCCTGCGTCGGGTTACCGAAGGTATTCGCGCCGGTGTTCTGCTGCATGCTGTTGGTGAAATCGAGCGTAAAGGTCTGTGCGTTAGAACCGTTCAGCGCGCCCATAGAGATGGTCTGGCTGGCGGCGCTGGTCATAATGCCGTTTGGGTTAAAGCTCATGGTGAACGGCGTGGTCGCGGTGCCGGTGCTGGAATCAACCGGATGCACGCTCCAGTTATTGTCCGACGTTTTTACGAAGTAGAGATCGATAGTGTGGGCGTTACCCAGCGTATCGAAGGTGGTCATGGAGGACTTGGCGTTATAGCTGGTCGGATCGGTAGCGGCGAAGCTGGCGTCAGATTTGGCGCTGTCCGAAGAGTTCAGGTTCGCAACCAGACTGCCTTTACTGGTCGCGCTGGCGGTCATCTGGGTGGTCGGCACGCTCAGCGCTACCGGGTTAGCACCGGTCTGCACGGTCGGCGGCGAGCCTGCGACCGGGTAGCCGGTCAGCTTCATGCCCTGCATGTTAACGATGTTGCGGTTCTCATCCAGCATAAACTGGCCGTTGCGGCTGTAATAAACCGAACCGTTATCATCCGCCATGCGGAAAAAGCCCTGCTGGCTGATCGCCACATCCAGGCCACGGCTGGTGGTGGTGGTGGTGCCGTCGTTAAAGTCCTGGATCACGCCAGCCACTTTTACGCCCATGCCCACTTTCGAACCGGCGAACATATCGGCAAAGGAGACGGTACTCGATTTAAAACCTGCCGTCGCCGAGTTGGAGATGTTGTTGCCGATAACGTCGAGGTTACTGGAGGCCGCGTTTAAGCCGCTGACCGCTTGTGAAAAGCCCATGTGTCACTCCTGAATAAATTGGTGTCGTTTTTAGAGAATCTGACGAATTTTATCGAGCGTGGTGTTGCCCATCGTCCCAAGGTCAAGAATTGCCCCGCTGGAATCGGTGGTAACACCGTTCACTAAGGCGTAGTTCAGTGGCTGCGCCACCAGCTGTTCTGTTCCGTCGCTGGCGGCGATCGAGACGTTATATTTGCCATCCGGCGCGGTGGTGCCGTCGCTCAGGGTGCCATCCCATGAGAAGCTGTGGACACCTGCGGTCAGGCCGCCCAGATCGAGCGTGCGCACAACCTTGCCGCTGCCGTCGGTAATGGTGGCGGTGGTGCTGGTGGAGGCGCGCGTCAGATCGACGCCGAACGGCGTGGCCTGCCCCTTACCTGCCAGAATCTGCGTGCCCGGCACCATCACGCCGTGACCGATCAGGGTAGACGCCTGCATCGACTGATTGCTGTTGATCTGACCGGAGATCGAGCCCAGCGTGGTGTTCAGCTTCTCAATACCGCTCACGGTATTGATCTGCGCCAGCTGCGTGGTCAGCTCGTTGTTTTCCATCGGATTAGTGGGATCCTGGTTTTTCAACTGCGTGACCAGCAGGGTCAAAAAGTTACTTTGCAGATCGGATGCGCTACTGCTGGCTGACGCGCCCGTACTGTTGGTTAATACGCTGGGATTGATCTTTTCATTAACGCCAACGGCTATGCCCATGGTTGTTCTCCGTTATTGACCCATGGTCAGGGTTTTCATCATCATTGACTTGACGGTGTTCAGCACCTCGACGTTCGCCTGATAGCTGCGCGATGCCGCCATGCTGTTGACCGTCTCGCTGACCACGTCGACGTTGGGCATCCTGACGTAGCCTTTGGCGTCCGCCAGCGGGTTGCCGGGATCGAATACCAGCTTCGCCGGGCTTTGATCCTCCACCACCTGCGCCACGCGCACGCCGCCGGTCGCCTGGCCGGGTGCGGCATCCACCTGGAACACCACCTGTTTCGCCACATAGGGCTGACCGTCTGGCCCGGTTACGCTGTCGGCGTTCGCCAGGTTACTGGCGGCTACGTTTAATCGCTGAGACTGTGCAGTCATCGCCGAACCGGCGATATCAAAAATGTTAAGCAGTGCCATCGGTTATTGCCCCTGAAGCACGGTCATCATGCCTTTTATCTGGCTGCTGATGAGTGTGAGGTCGGTTTGATATTTCAGGCTGTTATCCGCGAACTGCGTACGCTCGCGATCCATATCCACCGTGTTGCCATCCATCGACGGCTGATCGGGAATGCGGTAAAGCAGATCCAGCGATGGTGGCGTGGCGGTCTGCGCCGGAATATGGCGTGCCGACGTCACCGCAAGCCCCAGGCCGGAACCCTGCGCGCGTCCCTTCTCCAGCGCGCGGTTAAGCTCGCTGGCGAAATCGATATCCCGCGCCTGATAGCCCGGCGTATCGGCGTTAGCGATGTTGGATGCCAGGATCTCCTGACGTTGGGCCCGCAGATTCAGCGCCTCGGTGCCGAACTGCAACGCCGCATCCAGTTTGTCGAGCATGCTTCCTCCGGAAGTGAAAATTTTGAGCTGTCAGCTTAATCGGGCGCGTGCAAAGCTATCGCCGGAATAGCGCTAAAAAGCAGCGCTATTTTTTGCCTTGAATATGAGAATGCGCGGGTAGAATCTGTGGCAGATAAAAGGCGGGGGAAAATGATGCGGACAATAAAAGGATGGCTGGCGGCGACGCTGCTTCTGCTGGCGCTGCCGGTGTGGGCAGAGGATCTCAGCGCGCAGCTCAACCGGTTTTTTAAAGCCCGCGATCCGCTGCATGCCGCCGGCATTACTGTGGTGGTACGCACACCGCAGGCGCAGTGGCCCGCCTGTGCCACGCCGCAGTTCAGTCTGCCGGGCAACAGCCGCCTCTGGGGATTGATGAGCATCGCGGCAAACTGCGATCGTGAGCGGCGCTATTTACAGGTGGAAGTACAGGTCAGCGGCGATTACGTGGTGGTGAACCGTCCAATCGCACGCGGCAGCGCGTTGAGCGCCGCCGATGTCAGTCTCAGGCAGGGACGACTGGATACCCTGCCCGCCCGCACCGTGCTCGATGCGCAACAGATTGTCGATGCGGTTAGCGTGCGCGATTTGGTGCCGGACCAGCCGCTGACGCTGTCGATGGTGCGTCAGCCGTGGCGGGTAAAGGCGGGCCAGCAGGTCATGGTTATCGCACAGGGCGACGGTTTTAACGCCAGCGGTGAGGGGCGGGCATTAAATAACGCCACGGCAACGCAGCGGGTCAGAGTGAGAATGGGTAATGGTCAAATTGTCAGCGGCAACGTAGATGCGGATGGGAATATTCTGATATCACTATAAAGCGCTAAAGATAGATGTTGTTCTGCCGATAGTGGGATCAACAGACATTGTACTCTTTGCCCATCAGGCAGCCTCAGCGCCTGAACTCACAGGAGCCAGACCATGAGCATCGATAAAACTAAAGCTATGCAGCCCGTCAGCACCGTTCAGCCGCGCGAAAGTAATGAAAGCGGCAACGCGAAAGTGCGCCAGGCCAGCAGTGCCACCACGCCGGCCAGCGCAGCCCAGGTCAGCCTGAGCGGCGCCCAGTCCCAGCTGATGAAGCCGGGCAGTCAGGATATCAATACCGCCCGCGTTGAGCAGCTGAAAGCCGCCATTCGTAACGGCGAGCTGAAGATGGATACCGGTAAAATCGCTGACGCCCTGATTCAGGAAGCGAAATCGTACTTACAGGATAAATAACCGCGATGAATAGCCTGATTACCGCGCTGGACAAAATGCAGGATGTACTGGGTTCGCTGAGCCACATCATCAGGGAAGAACATGAGCAGCTTTCTGCCGGGCAGATTAACAGCAGTCTGCTTCAGCGCATTACCGAAGACAAGAGTTCGCTGTTAACCACGCTGAACTATCTTGACGGTATGCGGCGGGAATCGGAAAAACAGCATCGCATTCAGGCCCCCTATCGCAGCCAGCCGGAGCTGGCGCGCCGCTGGCAGATAATTGAGCAACGTTCGCGTGAACTGCGTGACAGCAATACCCATAACGGTATGCTGCTGAATCAGCAGATGGCGCTGAACAGCGAAGCGCTGGCGCTGTTGAAACCGCATCAGACGCAGGCTTTTTACGGCCCCGATGGTCAGGCGACCTCTGGCGGCTTTGGTTCGCGCCGCGTCTGACAGGTTACCCGCCGGAATCCCTTCCGGCGGAGAGATTATCAGGCGACAGAGCGGCGGGCGAAATCACGTGGACGAAAGCCCAGCAGCGCCAGCACCAGAAAATAAGCGCCGCCGCCAACTGCACACACCAACGCCAGCTTAACCAGACGGTACGGCATCGCGCCGATATCCCAGGCTGGCATCACCATCAACATTCCCACCAGCACGCCTGCCATTATCAGCACCGCCACCACCAGGCGCAGCAGAAAACCAAACCAGCCCGGCTGCGGCTGGAAGATTCGCTTTTTACGCAACTGCCAGTAAAGCAGCGCGCCGTTGAGACAGGCGGCCAGGCCGATGGAAAGCGACAGCCCGGCGTGCTTCAGCGGCCCAATAAAGGCCAGGTTCATCAGCTGGGTCATAATCAGCGTCACGATAGCGATTTTCACCGGCGTTTTGATATCCTGGCGCGAATAGAAGCCCGGTGCCAGTACTTTCACCACGATCAATCCCATCAGCCCGACCGAATAGGCGATCAGCGCACGCTGCGTCATCGCCGCATCAAAGGCGGTAAATTTGCCGTACTGAAACAGCGCTACGGTCAGCGGGCCGGAGAGAATTCCCAGCGCCACCGCGCTTGGCAGCGCCAGCAGGAAGCAGAGACGTAGCCCCCAGTCCATCAGGCGCGAATACTCATCATGGTTACCGCTGGCAAAGCTGCGCGACAGCGAAGGCAGCAAAATAGTGCCCAGCGCTACACCCAGCACGCCGGAAGGAAACTCCATCAGGCGGTCGGCATAGTACATCCAGGAGACCGAACCGGAGACGAGGAATGAAGCGAAAATCGTGTTGATGATCAGCGAAATCTGGCTAACGGAGACGCCAAGGATCGCCGGTCCCATCTGCCGCAGTACGCGCCAGACGCCCGCATCGCGCAGGTTCAGACGCGGCAGCACCAGCATGCCGATCTTTTTCAGGTGCGGCAGCTGGTAGCCCAGCTGTAACACGCCACCTACCACAACTGCCCAGGCCAGCGCCATCACCGGCGGATGGAAGTGTGGCGCACCAAACAGCGCGAAACCGATCATACTGATATTCAGCAACGTCGGCGCAAAGGCGGGCACCGAAAAGCGGTTCCAGGTGTTGAGGATGGCACCCACCAGCGATGCCAGCGAGATCAATAAGATATAGGGAAAGGTAATGCGCAACAGATTACTGGTCAGGGCGAACTTATCCGCCGTATCGGCAAAGCCCGGCGCAGTAATCATAATTACCCAGGGCGCGGCAATCATGCCGATGAAGGTTACCAGCGCCAGCGCCAGCGTTAGCAGGCCCGATATATAGGCGACAAAGACGCGAGTCGCTTCTTCGCCCTGTTTGCTTTTATATTCCGCCAGGATAGGCACGAACGCCTGGGAAAAAGCGCCTTCGGCAAAAATACGGCGCAGCAGGTTAGGAAGTTTAAAGGCGACGAAAAAGGCGTCGGTCGCCATCCCCGCGCCAAATACCCTTGCCACAATCGCGTCGCGGGCAAAGCCAAGCACGCGGGAGAACAGCGTCATAGAGCTGACCGCCGCCAGGGATTTCAACAAATTCATAGTTAACTGCGCATCCTGAAAATTCCGGTTAACAGACAATTGCGGACCGGCAGCGGGCCGATCCGGCGGTTAGTCTACCGATACGCAGCGAAATAACCACAATGGATTGTTACAGCAGGTTATTCCCGATCGAGATCGCGCCAGATTTTCTCCACGATGCGCTGCGCCCTGAGCGCCTGCTCGCCGCTGGTTTCCGGCATTGTCTGATTTTGCACGCAGTTAATAAAGTGACGCGCCGCACCGTCGAAACCGCGCTGTATTAGCGTAGTTTGCCAGGCGAGTGGCGGCTCAATAGTGCATCGCCCTTCTGCTTCATGACGCCAGTCGCGCATCTCATCCAGCTGCCAGACGCCGCCATCGGCAATCGCCGTAACGGATTCGCGCTGTGTACCGGCGCGCCGGTGCATTGAGGTGGTAACCTGAGCCGCGCCGACGCTGAAATGGTGCTCGCCGTAGAGCATTTCTCCGGCCTCGGTGGTTTGAATATAACCGTGCTGCAATTTAACCGGCCCTTCTGCCAGCCACAGCGCGGTATCCACGACGTGCAGATAATCGTCCAGCAGGGTAAAGCGCAGGTCGTGCGGGCCGACGCTGTCGCTGCGGTGCTTCTCCATACGAATTGAAGCAGGCTGATGCAGCGCCGCTTTTAACTGCTGATAACGTGGCGCGAAGCGGCGGTTAAACGCCACCATTAGCTTGCGCCCGCGTTTATGCGCCAGATCAACCAGCATCTCCGCCTCGCTGAGCGTTTCCGCCAGCGGCTTATCGACGCAAACATCTACTCCCAGTTCCAGCAACGTGCGCACCACCCGATAGTGGCTGGCAGTACTGCTGTGGACAAAAATCGCGTCACAGTCGGCGGCCAGCGCATCGAGCTGGCTATAACAGCGCATACGATAGCTGTCGCATACCCGTCGCGCCTTTTGCTGATCAGGTGAAAAGCCGCCCGTCAGCGTCCAGTCGTCGGCACGTGCCAGCACCGGTAGCCACGCCTTTTGTGCAATGCTGCCTAATCCCACCACTCCAATTTTTACGGTCATAGCGCCCTCTGTCGCGGAAACGTACCCCAGCGATTATCCCCGCCGATCCGGTGCCCATTCACGCCAGGTCAACGCGGTCAGCACATGGTCCTGCCACTGGCCATCAATTAACAGATAGTCTTTGGCGTAGCCCTCTTTTTCAAAGCCCAGCCGCGCCAGCAAATTGCCGCTGCGCTGATTATGCGGCATATAGTTCGCCATAATGCGGTGCATGCGTTGCTGACGTTGTATATAGCGAATCGCCGACTGCAATGCTTCAAACATCATTCCCTGCCCCTGCCATTTCTCACCGAGTGAGTAGCCGAGATAGCAGGCATGAAAAGATCCACGCAGCACATTGCTAAAATTAGCGACACCGCGCACCTCATTTTCCTCAGGATCCATCACGATAAAATAGTAGGCGCTGCCCTGCCTGTGCATATCGGTAATCATGCCGAGGCGTGCCTGCCAGCCGGAAGGATAGCAGTGGCTTTCATCGCGCACCGGTTCCCAGGGCTTGAGGAAAGCGCGATTTTCAGCATAATAATCAGCCAGCCGCCATGCATCGCGTTCATGAACAAGACGTACCACCAGACGATCGGTGGTCAGCCGCACCTTTGGCGCGGCAGAACGATAGCCAAACATCTTTTCTCCTGAAAGCCATGGCTGATAAACGAAATTGATTGATACCCGCCGCTCAGCACCTCTGTGCGGCGCGGTTGTCTGACGCTGCGTGACCTGGCTTTATCATCGGTTCGGCATCGTCATTGACAGGAATAATGTCCATGAAGGCCGCATTACTCTACTGAAATTACAGCACATTTTGTCAAAGATCGATAAAAAAATATCATTCTGCGTTTGCTGTTAAAACGAACAGGCAGCACGCAGAATATTACCTTCAAAAAACAAATTTGTTTACGGTTACTAAGGAATCAGCATGGCTGATGTTGCGCGGGCCCGACGTCGCGGGCGGGTTTTTCTACTGGTAGATAATATGCTGGTAGTGTTGGGATTCTTCGTCGTATTTCCGCTGATTTCTATCCGTTTTGTTGAGGAACTGGGCTGGGCGGCAATGGTGGTAGGCATTGCGCTGGGCCTGCGTCAGCTGGTACAGCAGGGGCTGGGCGTATTTGGCGGCGCGATAGCTGACCGTTTTGGTGCCAAGCCGATGATCGTCAGCGGCATGCTGCTGCGCGCCGCTGGTTTCGCTACCATGGCGGTAGCGAATGAACCCTGGATTCTCTGGTTTTCCTGCCTGCTTTCCGGTATCGGCGGTACGCTGTTCGATCCGCCGCGTACCGCGCTGGTGGTTAAGCTTATTCGCCCGGAGGCACGTGGACGCTTTTTTTCACTGCTGATGATGCAGGACAGCGCCGGAGCGGTGTTGGGCGCGCTGATCGGTAGCTGGCTGCTGGCGTGGGATTTCCGCCTCGTCTGCTGGGCTGGTGCCCTGGTTTTTGTGCTGGCCGCGCTGTTCAACGCCGTGCTGCTCCCTGCCTGGCGTATCTCCAGCGTGCCGACTCCGCTGCGTGAAGGGCTGGGCCGCGTGATGAAGGATCGCCGCTTCTGCGCCTACGTGCTGACGCTGACCGGCTACTACGTATTGGCGGTACAGGTAATGCTGATGCTGCCGATTATGGTAAACCAGATTGCCGGTAGCCCCAGCGCGGTAAAATGGATGTACGCCATAGAGGCAACGCTGTCGCTAACGCTGCTCTATCCCATTGCCCGCTGGAGCGAGAAACGCTTTCGTTTACAACATCGCCTGATGGCGGGCCTGCTGCTGATGACGCTCAGCCTGCTGCCTGTTGGCCTGACCGGTTCGCTACAGCAGCTGTTTGTGCTGATCTGCCTGTTTTATATTGGCTCGATTATCGCCGAACCAGCGCGTGAAACGCTCAGCGCTGAACTGGCCAGTCCACGGGCGCGTGGCAGCTACCTCGGCTTTAGCCGCCTCGGGCTGGCGTTAGGCGGCGCGCTCGGCTATACCGGCGGCGGCTGGATGTTTGATACCGGACGGACGCTTGGCATGCCGACGCTGCCCTGGCTGATGCTCGGCAGCGTCGGCTTCGTCACGCTGCTGGCGTTATGGTGGCAGTTTCAACCGCGCAGCACGGCTCCGGCGATGCTCAGCGGCGGCTAAGGATGCCGCCACGGTTTGCCCTTCCCCTGAATCTCCACCATACTTTTTAAGACTATTCAAAAGATTGCCGATGGTTAGCGCCATCGGCAACGGCCCTAAGGAGATGTGTGGTGAAACTCTATATCTACGATCATTGTCCCTACTGCGTTAAGGCCCGTATGATTTTCGGCCTGAAAAACCTGCCAATTGAACTGGTGGTGATGCTTAATGACGATGAAGACACACCGAAGCGCCTGATTGGGCAGAAAATAGCGCCGATTCTGCAAAAGGAGGACGGTAGCTGCATGCCGGAAAGCATGGATATCGTTCGCTATGTAGATAAGCTGGATGGTGAACCGCTGTTGACCGGAAAAACCAACCCTGCCATCAGCGACTGGCTGCGTAACGTCAACAGCTATATAAACAAACTACTGCTGCCACGCGTCGCTGAAGCAGCTTTTGCTGAATTCGCCACGCTGGAGGCGCGCGCCTGGTTTAAAAAGAAAAAGGAAGCGAGCCTCGGTGATTTCAACGAGCTGACGCAGCATGCAGACGGGCTGATTAAAAAAATCAGCAACGATCTGCAAGATCTCGACAAGCTGATCGTCAAACCGAACGCGGTGAACGGCGAACTCTCTGACGATGATATTCATCTTTTCCCTCTGCTGCGTTCTTTAACGCTGGTCGCGGGCGTGAGCTATCCCAGCCGGGTCGCGGAATATCGTGACAATATGGCGAAACAGACGCAGGTTAATCTGCTTAGCTCTATCGCTATTTAATCCTTCCAGGCGGCCTCGTGCCGCTTTTCTCCTCATTTTTTTCTGCGCTTTACGTATTCTCCTGGTGACTCACGGCGGCGATTACGGCAAGCTTTGTCTGGTTAAAAGGAGATTATTTCCGCATTACTTTCGAGGATTGTCATGAACAAGGCGTTTCTGGCGCTCTGCGCCCTTCTGATGGCTGGTCTGTTGACCGCCTGTAATCAAATCACGCAGTATACTATTACCGAGCAGGAGATTAATCAGGCCCTGCAAAAACATAACAACTACGAAAAAAATATTGGCGTTTCCGGGCTGGTTAACGCGCATATTGTGTTGAACGATCTCAGCAGCCAGATTGGGCGTGAGGAGCCAAACAAGGTGACGCTCTCCGGCAAGGCGAAGGTCAATATCACCTCGCTGCTTGGCCCTCAGCAGGCCGATATGCTGCTGAAGATGAAAGCACAGCCGTTTTTTGATAAAGAAAAGGGTGCCATCTATCTGAAGGATCTGGAAATCGTACAGGCCGATGTGCAGCCGGAGAAGATGCAGTCGGTGCTGCAAACCCTGACGCCCTACCTCAATCAGTCGCTGAAAAGCTACTTCGATCGCGAACCGGCTTGGGTACTGAGCGAGGATCGCAGCAAGGCAGAAGCGCTGGCGAAAAAACTGGCTAAAGGGATTGAGGTTAAACCCGGCGAACTGGTTATCCCCTTTACCGACAGATAATGATGTAACGCCCCGCCTGTGAATACGCTTTTTGCAGTAGCAGCGTGGGGCAAATTTATTTTATAAGGTACTTAAAAAAGATAAAAACCACTAAAATAATTGTAACTACAATACAAGTTCCAGCATATTCCGGTATGTAAGTTATAATAAAAGCAGCTACAGTAGCCACTATGCCAGCCATTATCCAGGCTGCCAAATCAGGCCATATTTCCAGAAAAAATTTCTTCAAAAATCGACATAGCGTCATAATAAAAAATCCTTTAACATCATAAATACCTCCTGCTCATTACGAGGTCTGCCATACCCTAAATACCTTTTCAAGGCTGGTTCCAGAAAAAGATAAAATCCTTCAGCTCTGGCCGAATATAACAGCCTGTAAAACTCTGCGTCCAGCAACTTTAATCTGTTTGCTGCCTGAATACGCTGCTGTAAAATGCCATACAGCTCTACAAAGCTTAGCAAGTTAACGCTCCGCTTCAGAAATGGTGCCGACGTTAACGTAAAATAAGGGCTTGAATAAAATAAGTTTGCTAACGCATAGACTAATGCTCTGTTAGTCGTACCTGTAGTAGCTATCGCTCCCATAAAGCCCTGGGCGCTTTTAAATGAAGCGTGTCGAATTTTACTTTTAAGTATATCAAGCTGAGAAGAGGAAAGGTTTTTAACTATCAGATCAAAAAATAGTTCCAGTACGGTGCGGTACCCTTTCAGATAATCAATATGATGCTTTATATTTTGAAAAGCACGATAATCTTCATGGCGTATCTCTGCACATACTTCAGAGAATTCTTCAAATGTAACCAAAGCACAGGTAGCATGCCAGGAAGCTCGTTGAAAACCAGCGTATAGATTTTGCAATACCTCATGGCTATTTTTACCAAATGCTTCATATCCTTTTTCTAAAAATTCAGCCATTCTCTTGTTAGCTTCATCCATTTTTCTTAGATTAAAATCCATTCTGTTACCTGTAATATCAATATCAAAATTTAATTAGTTGATAATGTTAAACAGCCGTCCAAATAACGCGACGTTAGCGATGTTGTCATACCATTAATCGCAAGAGAAAGGCCCATATCATACATTTTTTTTTAAGAGCAGTGGCAACGTGAAACGCTTTTTTCTCTTCCCCTGCATAAAGCAAGTGCAATCGGTTGCTTTTATGCTTATGCTTAGTACCCGGCTAAAAACTGCCTTTTCCTTTCTTACGCCGGAGCCTAATTGATGACTGCACAACCCCAGCAACTGATCATTCGCCGCCCTGACGACTGGCATATCCATCTGCGTGACGATGAGATGCTGCGCGCCGTACTTCCCTACACCAGTGTCGTGTGCGGCCGTGCTATCGTTATGCCAAATCTGGTACCACCGGTAACCAGCGTTGAAGCCGCCAGCACCTATCGCGCGCGTATTCTGGCTGCGCTGCCGGAAGGCCACCATTTCCAGCCGCTGATGACCTGCTACCTGACCGATTCGCTGAGCGCCGATGAGGTGGAAAAAGGGTTCCAGTCAGGCGTTTTTACCGCTGCTAAGCTTTATCCCGCCCACGCGACTACCAACTCCAGCCATGGCGTGACCAGTATTGAGGCGATTGCCGCCGTGCTGGAGCGTATGCAGCGCATCGGTATGCCGCTATTGATCCACGGTGAAGTGACCGATGCCCATATTGATATTTTTGATCGCGAAGCGCGCTTTATCGAAACGGTGATGGAGCCGCTGCGCCAGCGCTACCCGGAACTGAAGGTGGTATTTGAACATATCACCACCAAAGAGGCGGCGCAGTATGTAGAAGCTGGCGGAGAAAACCTCGGCGCAACCATCACGCCACAACATTTGATGTTTAACCGCAATCATATGCTGGTAGGCGGCGTGCGCCCTCACCTCTACTGTCTGCCGATTCTGAAGCGTAATGTGCATCAGGAGGCACTGCGTAAAGTGGTTGCCAGCGGTAATCCGCGCTTTTTCCTCGGCACCGATACCGCACCGCATCTGCGTCATCGTAAAGAGGCCAGCTGCGGCTGCGCCGGGGTATTTAATGCACCCACGGCGCTGCCCGCCTACGCTACGGTTTTCGAAGAACTGGATGCGCTACAGCACTTTGAAGCGTTCTGCTCGGAAAACGGCCCGCGCTTTTATGGCCTGCCGCTGAACGAAGGGACAATTCGTCTGGTACGCGAACCCTGGACCGTCATGGAAAACATCGCGGTTGGTAATGATACGCTGGTTCCCTTCCTCGCTGGTGAAACCTTAAACTGGCGCGTAGCCTGACCGTCAGCGGCGGCTGCTCCGTGCATCCGCCGCCGGTTACTTTTCCTCAACGTTTTTCTCTTTTTTACCACGCAGCTTTTCGTTGCTTTGCGTTCGCGATAACTGTATAAATGCACAGTATTCACAGCGGAGGCAGATATGCGTGTTGAAGTCACTATAGCCAGAACTACTCAACTCCCTGCCGGCGCGATCGATGCGCTGACGCAGGAGCTGTCCAAACGAATCGATCAGGCTTTTCCGGAAATGGCCAACCATATTTCGGTACGCTACGCCAGCGCCAATAACCTGACCGTTATGGGCAGCGGCAAAGAAACAAAAGATCGCGTCAGCGAAATCCTGCAGGAAACGTGGGAAAGCGCGGACGACTGGTTTATCACCGACTAAATTCCTCATTGTGCCGTTGTTTGCCGGATATCGCCATCCGGCTTTTTTTTATCTGCCACACCTCACCACCCCCATAACACGGTATAGACTGTTTTGAGCCGATGACATATTCTGGCGCCAGTCATGCTTTACAGGAGGTGTTACCCATGACCACTGAAAACCCCGAAACGGCGATGACGTTTGGAGAGCTGCTGGCGCTGATTGGCGAACAGCAGCGTCGTCTGATCGTACTGGAAAACGCCTTTTCTTATCTTGCATTTTGCCTGGATGATAAATCCAATCAGCTGCTGATCCATAGCCTACGGCTGGAAGCACAAAATAAAAATTACGACGAGGCGATGCAACAGCATTTTGCTCACCTTGCCGACGAGTTGGAAAAACGTCATTCACCAGTAAGAATTCAGTCAGATAGTGACGTTTAATTTTTATAAACTCCTGTGACAGGCAGGAGTTTATCTCACTAAGAATTTTCAGAATTTGGTTAAATAATCTTCATTTGCCGATTAATAATGCAATTAGCGCATTTTTCGTGCCACTTAATTCTGTAACGCTGTTATAATCACTCCTGCTCTGTGAAAAAAAGCCGCATTGGAACCTCAATTAATCACTTCGTTCTACGAGTAATAAGGGGGTTATAATGGACAGTAATAAAGAGATTATTCAGACACATCCCCTCGTTGGATGGGATATCAGTACCGTGGACTCGTATGATGCGATGATGATTCGTCTGCATTCGCTTTCATCTAATCAACAACCACCTGATGAAGCTGACGTAGGGCCGACCTATTGGCTGACTACGGATGTTGCCAGACAATTTATCTCAATTCTTGAAGCGGGCATTGCTAAAATAGAAGCCAGTGAGATTCGCGCTCGCGACTACAAGAAGCATTAATTCGATTTAGCGTTAACAGGCACCTTACGGGGTGCCTTTTTATTGTCTGTCTGCTTTTGCTATGCTGCTAATCCTTTGCAGCGTCAGGAGAAGTTGGCTAATGGTTTATGATCTTATCGTTATCGGTAGTGGCTCCGTCGGTGCCGCAGCGGGCTGGTATGCCACCCGTGCAGGGCTGAACGTCCTGATGATCGACAGCGCTCATCCGCCCCACCAGCAGGCCAGTCATCATGGTGCCACGCGGCTGATTCGCCATGCCTATGGTGAAGGCGCACGCTACGTGCCGCTGGTGCTGCGGGCACAGGCCTTGTGGGATGAGCTGGAGCAGCAGAGCGGCGAGCGCATTATGCATCGTAGCGGCATTATCAATCTGGCACCCGCCGCTTCGCCTTTTATCGCCAACGTCATTGAAAGCGCACGCCAGTTTCAGCTGGAAACAGAGGTGCTGACGGCAGCAGAGGTACGCCAGCGCTGGCCGGAAATCACCGTGCCGGAAGGCTATACCGGCGTGTATGAACCGCGTTCCGGCTATCTGAAATCAGAGGAAGCCATTCGTAGCTGGATTCGTCTGGCACGCGAGGCAGGCTGCGCTCAGCTGTTCAACTGCCCGGTTTCGGCGCTTGCCAGAGAGGGCGAACTGCAGCGTGTGACCACCCTGGACGGCGACTACTACGCCCATAAGCTGTTAATCAGTACCGGCACCGCTATCAGGCAGTTCTGCCCTGAGCTGCCCGTTACGCCGGTGCGTAAGGTATTTGCCTGGTATCAGGCCGATGGACGCTATAGCGAGAATAATAAATTCCCCGGCTTTACCGTCGAAATGGAAGATGGCAGCCACTACTACGGTTTCCCGGCCGAGAATAACGAACTGAAAGTAGGTCGTCACGATGGCGGGCAGCCTATGGTTGCGGGCGAAACGCGTAAGCCTTTTGGCGCCTGTGCCAGTGACGGCAGCGAAGTTTTTAATTTCCTGCGACGCTTTTTACCCGGTGTGGGAGGCTGTTTACACGGTGCCGCCTGCGCTTATGATAATTCTCCAGACGAAGATTTTATTATCGATACGTTGCCGGATGATAATAACCGACTGGTGATTAGCGGATTAAGCGGTCACGGTTTTAAATTTGCCAGCGTATTAGGTGAAATAGCCTGCGCTTTTGCTGCTAATAAGCCACATCAATTTGACTTAACGCCCTTTTCACTTTCCCGTTTTAAATAAAAAATAAAGGCACAATTAGTTTGTGCCTTATCATTATTATGATAATCATTGCTGCTGTGATTGTTTAAATTTACTATTCGCAGGCAGCACCTTTTATTATTGCGTCTGCATTCTTTCTTTCTGACGACGTAGCTTCAGCTTTTTAACCAGTTTTTCTGCTTCCGCTTCGGAACCCACCGCCGGAGCCGAACCATGCAGCGGTTTACGTGCCGTTTCACGCATAAAGAAGACGGTAATTAAACCGATAACCGCTGCGCCCATCAAATAGTAGGCAGGCATAAGCAGATCCTGCGTGGTGTCAACCAACCAGGCGGTTATCAGCGGTGTGGTGCCGCCAAACAGCGAAACGGAGATGTTAAAACCGATCGCCAGTGCGCTGTAGCGGATATCGGTGGCAAACAGCGCCGGTAGTGCGGAAGGCATAGTGCCGCTAAAACAGCTGTGCAGTACGCCAAGGATCATCAGTCCGATAAACACAAATATCAGGTTACCGGTAGCCACCAGCATCAGACACGGGATCGCCAGCACAATCAGCCCCACCGCTCCTAATGCGATTACCGGGCGGCGCCCCAGGCGATCGTTCCAGTGCCCCCAGAACAGCGTCAGCGGCATCATAACAAACATCACCACCAGCACCAGCATCAGGCCGCTCAGCTCGCTGAGGCCCAGCACGCCGGTCAGATAGCTGGGCATGTAAGAGGTCAGCATATAGTTAGAGACGTTAAACAGCAGCACCAGCCCGATACATTTCAGCATCTGTGTGCGATATTTACTCAGCATCTGCCACAGCGTCAGACGCGGTTTGCTGTGTTCCAGCTCTTCCTGTTTTTCCACATGCTTCTGGAATGCAGGTGTCTCTTCCAGCTTCAGACGAATATACAGACCAAACAGTCCCAGCGGCGCAGCGATAAAGAAAGGAATACGCCAGCCCCAGTCAAGCAGCTGCTGTTCAGAAAGCAGCGCGGTTAGCCCGGTTACCAGCCCGGCACCAAGCAGATAACCACCGAGCGTACCGAACTCCAGCCAGCTTCCCATGAAACCGCGGCGCTTATCGGTGGAATATTCGGCAATAAAGGTAGCTGCGCCGCCATACTCGCCGCCGGTAGAGAAGCCCTGTACCAGGCGCGCCAGCAGCAACAACAGCGGTGCGGCGATACCGATAGTGTTATAGCCGGGGATCAGGCCGATACAGAAAGTGCCGATTGCCATCGTGATCATGGTGATCGCCAGCACCTTCTGCCGTCCGATACGATCGCCCAGCGGCCCAAATACCAGCCCGCCTACCGGACGTACCAGAAAAGCGGCGGCAAAGGCACCGAAGGTGGCAATTAACTGAGCGGCGGGACTGCCGCCGGGAAAGAAAACCTTACCGATAGTGACCGCCAGGTAGCTGTATACGCCGAAGTCAAACCACTCCATCGCGTTACCCAGCGCAGCCGCGCCAACGGCACGCTTGAGCATCGCATTATCGACTATCGTAATGTCGTCTACGGTAAGTTCTTTAGGGGCTTTTTTTTGCCAGAAATGTTTTTTGGATGAGCCTGTAGCTACGTTCATATTGTTTCCTCACGGATGACGCAATGACGGATAGGCAGCACCATAGCTTTCATAGCCAGCCGAAGGCCTTTTGGTAAGGAAAGCTATAACGCAGCATGAGCACATGAAGCAGAAATGAGATCTGCATCACGCTTATTGACACTTTTTTACTTTATACATCGCATCAGCAAATTGCAACTTTGTTGAAATTTAGCGCTGCCCTGTTGCGCATGTGTAGTGCGTAATGCCATCTTTTCTGGGAAAAACGCCATTAAATAGCCATGAAAAATTTGCGTGTTTAGCTTTCTGTTTATTTTGCTCGCCTGCGTTCTGCTGATTTTTCCTTTCTGATTATGTAAATCAATTGTTGTACATGGTTTTAGTTTTACCTGCGAAGCGACACAATCTGGCTGGATTTGCATTGACGAAAGCTGACAGTAAAAATAAAAAATCTACTTTTCAGTCAATATTACTGAATATTAAGCCAGCGCTTCTCAACGATTCCTGTCGCCAACTAACCTTAAATTTCAATTAAAATCTCGCTTTTCATCGCAACTGATTCGACAAAATTTCTTACATTCTGCTTTTTTCAATCAATATTTTTGAACAAAGATAAAAACTTCCTCCTCAGGTCCTTTTTCTGTTGCTTTTTTGTTTCAACTTGTTCAGTCTCATGTCAAAACGTGAACAAGGGAGAGCACAATGCGTTGGAAAAACAGTAACGACGAATATGGACATAT